>DATLPI010000199.1:0-3689 GCA_035535815.1 Actinomycetota bacterium
AATCGCCGGGTTCTCCACCCTGGCCGGTGTCGCCATCCTGGTGTATCGGCGGCGCACCACCGGTCCGGTGTTCATGGCCACCACCCGCAACGATAAGCTGACGTACGTCGTACTCGTCGCCGCCATCGTCGTCGGGCTGGCCACCACCCTGCTCGGCGCCGCGGGGGGCGAGGAGCACAACTACCGGCACTCGGTCTCCCCGTGGTTCCGGTCGCTGTTCGTGCTGCAACCCGACGTCGCCGCCATGAGCGAGTCCGGTCTCGCGTTCCAGCTGCACACCCTGATCGGCATGGGCTTGTTCGCGATCTGGCCGTTCACCCGGCTGGTGCACGCCTTCACCGCGCCCGTGCACTACCTGTTCCGGCCATACATCGTCTATCGCACACGGCCGGGCGGCCCTGCTGCTCGACCCGATCGCCGCGGCTGGGAACGGATCAGATGAGCGCCGTGCAGAAGTCCTCCCTCGACGCGCTGGCCCGCGAACTGCTCGCCGCGGCCCGCGCGTCTTCTGCAGGCCGCGCCGCGCGCACCGTCTACGGCGGTCACGAGCAGGTACTCCGCCAGACCGTCATAGCGCTGGCCGCCGGGCAGGTGCTCGCCGAGCACGACAATCCCGGCGAAGCCACCGTTCACGTCCTGCACGGACGGGTCCGCCTGGTCTGCGGCGCCGATTCCTGGGAGGGCAGGAAAGGCGACCTGCTGGTCGTCCCGGACGCTTCGCACAGCCTGGAGGCCGCCGAGAACTCCGCCGTGCTGCTCACGGTGGCGAAGACGGGTCGCTAGTGCCATCCCGATAGGGCCTCTTGGCCGGTCCGCCCACGGCTGGCCCCGCGCTAATCTCGACTTTCGCACGATCCGCGTAGGGCGGCAGTCACCTGTCCGCTCAAGGAGTCCGGCGATGATCTCAGACAGGTCCCGGCCGATCGTTGAGGCGACGCTGCCCGTGGTGGGGGAGCACATCGGGGAAATCGCAAGACGCTTCTACGAGCATCTGTTCTCCAACCACCCGGAGTTGCTCGACGGCACCTTCAACCGCGGCAACCAGGTCGACGGTTCCCAGCAGCAGGCGCTGGCCGGGTCGGTCGCAGGCTTCGCCTCCGCGTTGGTGGCGACACCCCGTCGGCTGCCGGAGAAGCTGCTGTCGCGGATCGCGCACAAGCACGCCTCGCTGGGCATCCGGTCCGATCAGTACCAGGTCGTCCACGACAATCTGATGTGGGCCATCGTGGACGTGCTGGGCGATGCGGTCACGCCGGAGGTCGCGGCGGCGTGGGACGAGGTCTACTGGCTGATGGCCAATACACTGATCAACCAGGAGCGGGGCCTGTACAGCGCGCGCGGGGTGCGGCCGGAGACGGTGTGGCGGCAGTGGCAGGTCGAGAAGAAGATCCGGGAGACCGACGACGTCGTGACCTTCGTGGTGAAGCGGATCGACGACCGGCTGGTGAAGACCTCGCTGCCCGGGCAGTACGTGAGCGTACTGATGTCGATGCCGGACGGGATGCACCAGCCGCGCCAGTACAGCCTGACTCGCGCCGACGACGGCGACCACCGTCAGTTCTCGGTCAAGCGGGTGCACGGCGACGGGAAACCCGCCGGTGAGGTCTCGACGCTGCTGCACGACGCGGTCGTCGTGGGCGACGTGCTCACCCTGTCACTGCCCTTCGGTGACGTCGTGCTCGACGACGCCGGGCGTCCGGTTGTGTTCATCAGCGCCGGGATCGGCATCGCCCCGATGGCCGGGATGCTGTCGCACCTGGTCGCGGCAGGCTCCGGGCTGCGGATCATGCTTCTCCACGCCGATGTGCACGAGCGCTCGTTCGCGTTGCGCCGCCAGGTCGTCAGCGACGTCCTGGCGTTGAGCAACGCCTCGATCCACCTCTGGTACGAGAAGGGCACCGGCAGCAACGAGCCTGTTGACGGGGTCCACTCCGGGATGATGGACCTGACCGACGTCAAGTTGCCCGACAACGCCTGGTACTACCTGTGCGGGCCGATGCCGTTCCTCCAGGCGGTGCGTAGCGCGCTGATCGAACAGGGGGTGGCACCCCGCGACATCCAGTACGAGGTGTTCGGCCCGGATCTGTGGCAGGCAGATCTCGACTAGCACGTCCTGCGTCGGGGACGAGGCGTTCGTGGCCGCGACCTGAGGTCCGCCGGAATCACGGCGCGGCGATACCGCAGGTGTTTTTGGCGTACGTGATGAGTCGTGCTCGGATCGGCGCTTTCCCGACGTGGCCGGATGTGGTCCCCTGATTTGAAACATCTGACATAATCCGGCAGCACCACCAACAGTCCCCGGCGATCCCTGGTCGCCGGGCGAGCTCAATTGCTGGGCTCGCAGGTGGCGCAGGCCGTCGCGGGTCGCCGCACGTCGTCGCCGCAGCCATGATCGGATCACCGCGTTTTCGTGCTTCGGGTTCGCCTTGGCCGCAGGCCGTACCGCGCAATCTCGATCGCACGATCGAACCGAATCCGAACCGAGTTTACCGCGTTCGCGAACACGAATTATTATCTAGAGGAGTACGAAAATGAAGTACGCTCCGCCCGGCAACGCCGACAGCATCGTCACCGTCGCGCCGCGGTATGAGAACTTCATCGGCGGCAAGTGGCTGGCCCCGACGCAGGGCAGGTACCGCGCCGACCTGTGCCCGGCCACGGGACGACCGATCACCGAGGTTGCGCACTCCACGCCCGAGGACGTCGAACTCGCGTTGGACGCCGCGCACGCGGCGAAGGACGCGTGGGGTGAGAAGTCGGCGACCGAGCGCGCCGAGGTGCTCAACGCCATCGCGGACGCGATCGACGCGAACAAGGAGATGCTCGCCGTCGCCGAGAGCTGGGAGAACGGCAAGCCGGTCCGCGAGACGCTGAATGCCGACCTGCCGCTGGTCGTCGATCATTTCCGGTACTTCGCGGCGGCCGCCCGCGCCGAGGAGGGCACGTCGACCGAGATCGAGAAGGATCTCGTCGCGTATCACTTCCGCGAACCCCTCGGTGTGGTCGGACAAATCATTCCGTTCAACTTCCCGCTGCTCATGGCGGCATGGAAGCTGGCTCCCGCGTTGGCCGCCGGGAACTGCGCGATCCTCAAGCCCGCCTCGCCGACCCCGTGGTCGATCCTGAAACTGATCGAGGTGATCGAGGACGTCGTCCCGCCCGGCGTGATCAACGTCGTCACGGGCCCCGGCGCCGAGGTCGGCAAGGCGTTGGCCGCGAACCCGCGCATCGCGAAGATCTCCTTCACCGGTGAGACGGTGACCGGACGGCTGATCATGCAGTACGCGGCGCAGAACATCATTCCGAGCACCGTCGAGCTCGGCGGCAAGTCGCCCAACATCTTCTTCTCCGACGTCATGGCCCAAGACGACGAGTTCCTGGACAAGGCAGTCGAGGGCCTCGTGCTGTTCGCGTTCAACAAGGGCGAGGTCTGCACGTCCCCGTCGCGGGCTCTGGTCCAGGAGGACATCTACGAGGCGTTCATGGCTCGGTGTCTCGCGCGGATCGCCGCGATCACGCAGGGCGACCCCCTCGACACCGACACCCAGCTCGGCCCGCAGGTGTCCGCGCAGCAGATCGAGAAGATCGCCTCCTACGTCGAGATCGGACGCAACGAGGGTGCCGAGGTGCTCATCGGCGGAGAGCGCACGAACCTCGATGGCGAGTTCGCCGACGGCTATTTCTTCCAA
>DATLPI010000200.1:0-7052 GCA_035535815.1 Actinomycetota bacterium
GCCTACAACGCGGTGGCCAACGACTTCATCGCGCGCTACCACCGGCTCCGCGGCGAGGAGGTCTTCCACCTCACCGGCACCGATGAACATGGGCTGAAGATCCAGCGGGCGGCCGAAGCCGCGGGGGTCAGCCCACAGCAGTGGGTCGACGACATGGAGCCCAAGTGGCGCGAGGTGTGGGCTCGGCTCGACATCGCCAACGACGACTACATCCGCACCACCCAGCCGCGACACGAGCACGCCGTTGCCGCGCTGCTGAACGCCGTGCACGACAACGGCCGGGACGACATCTACCTCGGCTCCTACGAAGGCCTCTACTGCGTCTCCTGCGAGGCCTACTACACCGAGGACGAACTCCTCGAGGGCGGCCTGTGCCCGATCCACGAGACCCCCGTCGAGCACCTGGTGGAGGAGAACTACTTCTTCCGGCTCTCCGCCTATGCGGATCGATTGCTGGAGCACTACGAGCAGCACCCTTCGGCGGTCGAGCCCGAGACGCGCCGCAACGAGGTGCTCAGCCTGATCCGCGGCGGTCTGCAGGATTTCTCGATCAGCCGCACATCGTTCAGCTGGGGTGTGCCGATCCCCTGGGATCCGAAGCACATCTGCTACGTGTGGTTCGACGCACTCACCAACTACATCGCCGCCGCCGGCTACGCCTCCGACCCCGATCGGTTCGCCCGCGTGTGGCCCGCCAACATCCACCTGATCGGCAAGGACATCCTCCGGTTCCACGCGATCTACTGGCCGGCCATGTTGATGGCCGGCGGCGTCGAGCCACCCATGCAGGTGTGGGCCCACGGGTTCCTCACGGTGGGTGGCAAGAAGATGTCGAAGACCAACCTCACCGGGATCCACCCGTTCGAGCTGCTGGACCAGTTCGGCATCGATTCCTACCGGTACTACTTCATGCGCGAGATGCGGTTCGGTGAGGACGGCAACTTCAGTTTCGAATCCATGGTCGAACGCCACAACGCCGACCTGGCGAACGGTCTGGGCAACCTCGCCAGCCGGGTGCTCGCGATGCTGGGGTCCTACTTCGACGGCGTGGTCCCCGCGCCGGTGGTCGAGGGCGCCGAATCGGACCTCCCGAGGGTGGTGGCCGACGCCGTCGCCCGCTACGACGAACACATGCTGGCCGTCCATCTGCAGCCGGCGCTGATCGCCGTCTGGGACATCGTCGACCGAGCCAACCACTACCTGGTGGAGACCGAACCCTGGAAGCTCGCGAAGGACGAGAGCAAGCGCGAGGAGCTCGCCAGCGTCCTGTACGCCAGCGCCGAGACCCTTCGGATCCTCGCGGTCCTGGTCTCCCCGATCATGCCGGCGGCCGCCGGACGCCTGTGGGGCCAGCTCGGCCAGATGGCCCCCCTCGAGGCTCAGCGTGTGCCCGCGTCGGTGGAGTGGGGAGGCCTCGAGGTGGGTACCTCCACCACCAAAGGCGAGTCGTTGTTCCCCCGCCTGGACGCCGACTGAGGGGCTCGCGGGTCGATCCGGCCGCAACGGAGTTATCCACCACGCCTTCACTCTGGGGTGAGGCTTGCCCGAATCGTGTTTCACGTGAAGCTCCCCGCATCGACCGCATGTGGAGACCCTTGTAAGCTCGCCGCTCGTGAGCGACCAGAACCTTCAACCAGGGACTGACACCGGAGCGGTGGACACCCACTGCCACCTGTTCCTGCTCGACCACGAACCTGCACAAGTGGTCGAGACCGCGAAGGCCGCGGGCGTCGACCGGCTGATCTGCGTCGGTGTCGACCCCGCCACGAGCGCTCGTTCCGCCGAACTGGCCGATTCCCTCGAGGGTGTGTTCGCCACGGCAGGCATGCACCCGCACGACGCCTCCGAGTTCGATCAGGCGGCTTCGGCTCGGATCGAGGAACTGCTCCACGACGCACGCGTGATCGGTGTGGGGGAGTGCGGCCTGGACTATTTCCGGATGCACTCGCCTGCCGAGGATCAGATCCGGGTGCTGCAGACCCACATCGCGCTGTCGAACGAGACCGGCAAGCCGATGGTGGTCCACGTCCGCGACGCATGGCCCGACGTCCTTCGAGTCCTCGATGAGGGTTCCGCCGAACGCGTGGTGATCCACTGCTTCAGCGGCGACGCCGCGATCGCACGTGAGTGCGCCGCACGCGGCTATTGGATCAGCTTCGCCGGCAACGTGACGTACCCGAAGAACGAACACCTCCGACAAGCGGCGGTCGCGGTCGACCTCGATCGCATCGTCGTCGAAACCGATTCGCCGTTCTTGTCGCCGCAGAAGCTGCGCGGCTCGAACAACGAGCCGGCGAACGTCATGCTCACGATCGCCGAGATCGCACGTGTGCGCGACGACGATGTGGAAAAGATCGTCACCGCCACCGCGGAGAACGCGCGAAGCGCCTTCCCAGGGCTCCGCCAAAGAGCCGGATAGCCCCGAACATACGTTCGGTCTCAAGATTGCAGTGAGGGTTGAGGGTTTGTTAGGGTGCCCTCTCACGCGCATGAAGGCTTCGGTACGGCTGAGCCGCTTCCCCCTGAAGCCTTCCTCAGACAGTTGGAGGAAGGTTGGCGGTCCGCCCCACCCGGGTTCGCAGGTTGCGAACCCATCGAGCGGTTCAAGCGATCACCGTCGTGGTCGGCTTGCTCTTGCTGTCGGGCGTCGTCCACTTCGCGCTCCGCAAGCACGTGACCTTGGTCGTCGACGGGAAGTCGCAAGCCGTCCAGACGACCTCATCCAACGTTCACGAACTGCTCGCCGGCGAGGGCATCTCGCTCACGTCGAGCGTGCAGGTGGATCCGCCGCCGGCCACCGAACTGGCCGACGGCATGACGGTGGTGGTGAGTCCGGCGCCGGCCGCGCCGGGCGTTCGCGATCTGATCGCTTCGGACGCGACCACCGTCTATCAGAGCCCCACCGATGTGGGGGTCTGGGTGATGGCTGGGACGAACTCGAACATCGCGGGACTCGCGAACGAGCTCGTCGAGAGCTCCTTCTCCGCATCGAGCGTCGGGTCGTCCCCGGTCGTGTCCGTGCGGGCCGTCGTGCTGGGGAAGGTGCGCGACGTCCTGACCAACGCGGGCTCGACCGGGGAACTCCTCTCGGCCATGGGGATCAACGCCGACGCTGACGACCGCGTGACGCCATCACCCAGCACCCCCCTTCACTCCGGCGCGACCGTCACCTACGACCAGGTGCAGGTCACGACCGAGCTCGAAGACGAAACGATCCCGTTCGACGTCCACACCCGGTTCACCCCGACCATGGTGCCGGGGAACGTGAAGATCCTCGAGGAAGGCAAGGACGGGCGCGCGGTCGGCACCTACCGCGTCACGGTGGTCAACGGCCAGGAGGTCGAACGGGCGTTGATCGGCCGATGGATCGAGCTCGCTCCGGTCGACGAAGAGCGGCTGTCGGCGCCTGAATCGATGTACGGCGGCACCACGGAGGTGCCCGGCACCGACGGCGCATCCCAGACCGGGTTGGCGTCCTGGTATGACCCGCCGTGGTCCGGCCTGACCGCCGCCCATCCCAGCCTGCCGTTCGGCACGATGGTGACGGTGACCGACGTCGAGACCGGTCGCTCCGTTACCGTGGTCATCGATGACCGAGGACCGTTCGCCCCGGGCAAGATCATCGACCTCTCGCCGGAGGCCTTCGCCGTCCTCCGCCCCCTCGGCACCGGCGTCATCGACGTCCAACTCAGCTGGTGAACCCGGCGAGGTCCTAACCTCGCTCCCCGGTTCCCTGGGGGCCGGGGCCCTTCGCGAGGTCGCCCGCCGCCACGGCATCCGTCCCACCAAATCCCTGGGCCAGAATTTCCTCATCGACCCGAACCTGGCCAGAGCGATCGCTGCCGAGGCGGGTGTCGGTCCGGGCGATCGGGTGGTGGAGGTGGGCGCGGGTCTCGGCTCGCTCACGATGGCCCTGGCCGCCACGGGCGCCGAGGTGCTCGCCATCGAGTTCGACCGGGCACTGATCCCGGCCCTGACCGAGGTCGTGGGTTCCGTCGCGAACGTCCGGATCCTGCATGCCGATGCCACCAAGCTCGACTGGGCCGCCACGTTGGGCGATGCCGGCGCGTGGACCCTTTGCGCCAACCTTCCCTACAACGTCGCCGTCCCGGTCGTGATGGAGGCGCTGGCGTCCGCGCCCGCGGTCCAGCGCCTCGTCGTGATGGTGCAGCGGGAGGTGGGTGAACGGCTCGCCGCCACTCCCGGCGATGAGCACTACGGCGCGGTCAGCGTCAAGGTCGCCTACCGCGCCCGCGCGACCGTCACCCGCCGGGTGCCGTCCACGGTGTTCTGGCCGAAGCCGTCGGTGGACTCGGTGGTGGTGCGGCTCGAGCGGCTCCCGTCCCCGGCGGTCGACGTGGACGCCGCTTCGCTGTGGCGGGTGGTCGATGGCGCGTTCGGCGAGCGCCGCAAGACGATGCGCAACGCGCTGCGTCGCCTCGACCTGCCGGCCACCGAGGCCGACGCGATCCTGACCGCGACCGGGGTGGCCGCCTCGGCCCGTCCCGAGGAGCTCGACCTGGCGACGTTCGCCGCCATCGCCTCGGCGGTCCCGGCGTGAGCGCCGAGCCGATCGCCCGCCGCGCGCACGCGAAGATCAACGTGTTCCTGCGTGTCCTGGGCCGTCGCGAGGACGGGTTCCACGACCTGGAGAGCGTGGTGCTGCCGTTGAGTCTGCACGACCTCGTCACGGTGTCGCCCGACGGGGGATCGGACCCGTCGGTGACGGTCGAGGGGATCCCCGAACTCACCGGACGGGTGCCGACGGGCGAGGACAATCTTGTGATCGCCGCCGTGCGGGAACTGTCGAAGCGTTCCGGAGTCCCCGGCGGCTTCCGGGTGGACATCCACAAGCGCATCCCGGTGGCGGCCGGACTGGGTGGGGGCAGCACCGACGCGGCCGCCACCCTGCTCGCCCTGGCCGAGCATCTCGCGGAGGTGGACGGCGGCCATGGCGACCCCTCCACCCTGATGTCCGTCGCGACCGAACTCGGATCCGATGTCCCTGCGCTGCTCGCCGGTGGCCCGATGTTGGTGTCCGGGCGCGGTGAGGTGCTCACGCCCGTCCACACGGTGACCACCTGGTGGGTGCTCAAGCCGTTCGACGTCGCCGTGACGGCTGCGGACGCTTACGCGTGGTGGGACCACGACCCCGCGACCGGTCCCGACCCCGGCGTGCTGATCGCGGCGCTCGAGACCGGTGACCTCGCGCTGTTGGGCAGCGCACTGTTCAACGACCTGCAGGCGCCCGTGGTGGCGCGCCATCCGGAGGTCGGCGAGGCGATCGAGGCCCTCATGGAGGCCGGCGCGCTCGGCGCGGTCATGAGCGGGAGCGGTCCCACGGTGGCGGCGCTCGCCTCGCACATGGGGCATGCCGACCGGCTGGCCGAAGCGGTGGGCGGCGCCATCGTCGTCAGCGGTCCGCCGGCGTGATCACCGCCGCGTCGATCCAGACGCCGAGGCTCCGGCTCGAACCATTGGCGGTGCGCGACACCGATGCCCTCTTCGCGGTGCTCCACGATCCCGCGATGCACACGTTCACGGGCGGCGAGCCGCGCACCCGAACCGAGCTCGAGGCCTGGATCGCAGCCGTCGAACCCGGCCGCTCACCCGACGGGACGCAGTCGTGGTGCAACTGGGTCGTCGTGGTCATCGAGACCGTCTCGGTGGCCGGCACCGTCCAGGCCACCGTCGAGGGCGATGAGGCAGCACTCGCTTGGGTGATCGGCACCGCGTTCCAAGGCCAGGGATACGCGAAAGAGGCGACGGCGGCGATCGCGACCTGGCTCGGCGGTCGGGGGATCATCCGGTTCCGCGCGTCGATCCATCCGGACCACGAGGAGTCGGGATCGGTCGCCGGTTCGTTGGGGATGCAGCCCACCGATGACCTTGTCGACGGCGAAGTCGTCTGGCGTTCGACCGGGCCACCGGCCACCGACCCCACCGCCGCGGGATAATCCCCGGGCGAGCGGCGCGCTCTTCGCCCCGCTCCGGGGTCGTCTAACGGCAAGACACGGGCCTTTGGAGCCTGGAATGGAGGTTCGATTCCTCCCCCCGGAACCCAGTCTCGAGGGGCGCGCCTCCGCTCGTCCTCGGGATGCACGTGGCATAGGCTCCAATGGTGCTGACATGCGCAACCTGTGGGCGGCAGTCTCCGGACGACTTCGCCTTCTGCCCGGCCTGTTCGGCCCCGCTCGCTCCTCCCGACCGCCAGGAGGTCCGCAAGACCGTGACGGTGGTCTTCTGCGACGTCACGGGCTCGACCGCCATGGGCGAGCGCCTCGACCCCGAGTCGCTCCGCCGGGTCATGTCGCGGTATTTCGTCGAGATGCGAGCGGCGCTGGAGCGTCACGGCGGGACAGTCGAGAAGTTCATCGGCGACGCGGTGATGGCGGTGTTCGGGGTTCCGGCGATCCACGAGGACGATGCCCTTCGGGCCGTTCGCGCTGCCTCTGAGATGCGAGACGCCCTCGAGGTCCTCAACAAGGAGCTGGAGCGCGACCACGGCGTTTCCCTCGCCGCCCGGATCGGGGTGAACACCGGCGAAGTGGTCGCGGGGGACGGATCCGATTCGCTCGTCACCGGCGACGCCGTGAACGTCGCCGCCCGCTTGGAGCAGGCCGCGGAGCCGGGAACCGTCCTCATCGGCGAGGAGACCCTCCGCCTCGTCCGGGACGCTGTGGTCGCCGAGCCGATGCTGCCGCTCGAGGTCAAGGGCAAGTCGGAGCCGCTCGCCGCGTTCCGTCTGGTCGAGGTGACGGCCGGGGTCGCCGGGTTCGCGCGCCGACTCGACTCGCCGATGGTCGGCCGGGAGCGCGAGCTCACCCGGCTCCGGCACGCATTCGAGGCCGCGGTCGCCGACCGCTCGTGTCAGCTGTTCACGATCCTCGGCACCCCGGGTGTCGGCAAGTCTCGGCTGGTCGAAGAGTTCCTCGGTTCGCTCCAAGGGGCCACGGTCCTTCGCGGCCGTTGCCTCCCGTACGGCGAGGGGATCACGTTCTTCCCCGTGGGCGAGGTCGTGAAGGAGGCGGCCGGCCTGGAGGACTTCGACG
>DATLPI010000201.1:0-8267 GCA_035535815.1 Actinomycetota bacterium
TCTGCCCGTCGAGTGAGCGGCGCGTGAGGGTTCTCGTCGTCGGCGGAGGGGGCCGGGAACACGCCCTGACGTGGGGGCTGGCGCGGTGCTCGCTCGTCTCCGAGCTGCACGTCGCCCCCGGGAACGCCGGCATCGCGCAGCTCGCCACCTGCCACGATGTGGCGGCCGACGACGTCGAACAGATGGTCAAGTTGGTTGACCAACTCACCCCGGATCTGGTCGTGGTGGGTCCTGAGGCCCCCTTGGTGGCCGGGTTGGCCGACCGGGTGCGCGAGATGGGTGTCCCGGCCTTCGGTCCGGGTGCCGACGCCGCTCGCCTGGAAGGCTCCAAGGCGTGGTCGAAGCACGTGATGGAGGCCGGCGACATCCCCACCGCACGCTCGGGAACGTTCACGGAAGTCGCTCCCGCGGTCGAGTTCGTCCGCGAACTCGGGGGGCGTGCGGTCGTGAAGGCCGATGGGCTCGCGGCCGGCAAAGGTGTCACGGTGGCCATGGCGTCATCGGCCGCCGAGCAGGCGATCCGCGATTGTCTCGAGGGCGGTGCGTTCGGCGAGGCCGGCGAGACGGTCGTGGTGGAGGAGTTGCTCGAAGGGCCGGAGGTGAGCTCGTTCGCACTGGTGGCAGGCGGACGGGTCGTGCCCCTCGGGCTCTCGCAGGACTTCAAGCGGATCGGTGACGGCGACGCCGGCCCCAACACCGGGGGCATGGGTGCCTACTCGCCGCTGCCGTTCGTCGATCAGGCGACGGAAGGCTCGATCGAGACCATCGTTGATCGGACGGTGGCGACGCTGAAGTCGATGGGGATCGGGTACTCGGGAGTCCTCTACACCGGCCTCATGCTCACCGCCGACGGTCCCAAGGTGCTGGAGTACAACTGCCGGTTCGGCGATCCCGAGACCGAGGTCATCGTCCCCAGGCTCGCCGGTGACCTCGCGAACCTCCTGATGGCGGTCGCCACCGACCGCCCGGGGGAGGCCGAGGTGGTCATGAGCGCCGACGCCGCGGTCACCGTGGTGGTGGCCAGCGGGGGCTACCCGGGCTCATACCAGACCGGCGTACCCATCGACGGGCTGGACGCTGCGGCCCAGGTTCCCGGCGCCATGGTCTTCCATGCCGGGACCGCGCAGGCCGACGGTAGAGTGGTGACGGCGGGGGGACGCGTGCTGTCCGTCACCGGAACCGGCGCCTCGATCGGCGAGGCCCGCGACCACGCCTATGCGGCGGTGGCGCGCGTCTCGTTCGAGGGCATGACCACACGAACGGATATCGCCCAGGCGGCGGCAACGCACAGGGAGGGAACGTGACCGACGAAACCACGCGCGTGGGGGTGCTCGCGGCGTCGCCGTCGGAGCTCAGCACCATGCGGCAGGCCGGGCTGATCCTGGAGAAGTTCGGGGTCGGCCACGAGATCCGGATCATGTCCTCGTCCCGCAACCCCGACCTGGTGGACGAGTACGCCCGGACCGCGTTCGATCGCGGTCTGAAGGTCATCATCTGCTCCACCGGGCTGTCGGGCCACCTGGCCGCCGCGGTCGCGGCCCGCACCGTGCTCCCGGTGATCGGCGTGCCGATCGCCACGTCCCCACAGATGGTGGGCAACGAGGCGCTCGCGATCACCGCCCAGATGCCCACGGGGGTGCCGGTCGCCACGGTCGGCGTGGAGTCCTCGGTCAACGCGGCGGTGTTGGCGGCCCAGATCATCGGGGTGTCCGACCCCGAGGTCCAGGCGGCGCTGTGGCGCTTCAAGGACGACCTCGCGGAGGGCCTCAAGCTGTGATCCCGCGGTACAGCCTGCCGGAGATGGCCGCGGTCTGGTCGGACGAACGGCGGCTGGCATCCTGGCTCCAGATCGAGCTCCTCGCCGTCGAGGCGTGGGCGGAGCTGGGCACGATCCCCACCGACGACGCGGCCACCTGCCGGGAGCGCGCGTCGTTCACCGTGGAAGCGGTGTCGGAGCGGGAGCAGGTGACCCGGCACGACATCGCGGCGTTCGTGGACGTGGTGGCGTCCTCGATCGGCCCGGAGGGGCGGTGGATCCACTTCGGCCTCACGTCCTCGGACGTGCTCGACACCGGGTTCGCGCTCCAGCTCCGCGACGCCGCCGACATCCTGCTGGCCAAGCTCGAGCACCTGCTGGCGGTCGTGAAGCGGCAGGCCCTGGCCTACCGCGACACGCCGATCATGGGGCGCTCGCACGGCGTGCATGCCGAGCCCACCTCGTTCGGGCACAAGCTGGCGGTCTGGGCGTTCGAGCTCGACCGCGACCGTGAACGACTGCGCCGAGCCCGCGAGACCGTGAGCGTGGGCGCGATCAGCGGGGTCGTGGGCTCCTACGCCGCCGTCGATCCGCGCATCGAGGAACTGGTGTGCGCCCGGCTGGGCCTCCGCGCCGAGGACGCCAGCACCCAGGTGATCCAGCGCGACCGTCACGCCGAGTTCGTCACGACGCTGGCGATCGTGGCCTCCACCCTGGACAAGGTGGCGACCGAGATCCGGCACCTGGCACGCACCGAGGTCCGCGAGGTCCAGGAACCGTTCGCGACGGGGCAGAAGGGCTCGAGCGCCATGCCGCACAAGCGGAACCCGGTGGTGTGCGAACGCATCAGCGGGCTGGCGCGCGTCGTGCGGGGGCACGCGCAGGCTGCGCTGGAGAACGTGGCGCTCTGGCACGAACGCGACATCTCGCACTCGTCGGCTGAGCGCATCATCGTGCCCGATGCCACGGGGTTGCTCGACTTCATGCTCGCCGACGCCGCGTGGGTGTTGGACGGCCTGGTCGTCTACCCCGACGCGATGCTCGACAACGTCATGAGCCATGGGGGGATCGCCTTCAGTCAGTCGGCGCTGCTCGCCCTGGTCGAAGCCGGATGGTCGCGCGATGACGCCTACCGTGCCGTGCAGGCCGCCGCCGCCGCGGCCTGGGACGAGGGCGCCAGCTTCCGTGCCGCGCTGGAAGCCGACCCGCTGGTTCGGGAGGCGCTGGGCGACGACGGGCTGGAGGCGCTGTTCGATCCGCAGCGGTTCCTGCGCAACCTCGGTGGTGTGTTCGATGCCCTGGAGAAGCTGCCGGTCTCGGAGGGAGCGCCGTCGTGACCACCGCCGGCGGCCTGCGCGCCCGAGGCAAGGTGCGCGATGTCTACGACGCCGGACCGGGTGCCCTGCTCCTGGTCGCCACCGATCGCCTCAGCGCCTTCGACGTCGTGCTGGCCGAGCCCGTCCCCGACAAAGGACGCGTGCTGACCGCGTGCTCGCTCTTCTGGTTCGAGCGCACGAAGGACCTGGTGGCCAACCACGTGCGCACGGCCGACCCGACGGCGTTCCCACCGCCGTTCACGAGCGATCCCGAACTCGCGGGCCGCTCGATCATGGTGGAGCGGGCCTCCGTGATCCCCGTGGAGTGCGTCGCGCGTGGGTTCCTGAGTGGGTCGGGGTGGGCGCAGTACCGCGACAGCGGGTCGGTGTGCGGTGTGGCACTGCCCGCCGGCCTTCGGGAATCCGACCGGTTGCCCGAGCCGATCTTCACGCCTACCACGAAGGCCGAGACGGGCCACGACCTTCCGCTGACGTTCGAGCAGATGTCGGACCTGGTGGGGCGGGGCCTCGCTGAACGCCTGCGCGAGCTCACCGTCGGCGTCTACGACCGCATCGCCCAGGTGGCGCTCGAACGCGGCATCATCGTGGCCGACACGAAGGTCGAGTTCGGGTTCGCCGGCGGGGAGCTGCTGCTGATCGACGAGGTGGGCACGCCGGATTCGTCGCGCTACTGGCCGCTCGACGGCTTCGAAGCGGGGCGCGCGCAGCCGAGTTTCGACAAGCAGTTCGTGCGCGACTGGCTGGACGCGAGTGGATGGGACCGTGAGCCGCCGCCGCCGAACCTGCCCGCCGACGTGATCGACAAGACCGCCGCGAAGTACCGCGAGGCCTACGAACGTGTGACGGGTGAGCCGTGGCTCGCCTACCTGGCGCGGATGGGCCTAGGGACCGGCCAAGGGAACCTGGAGCCGGGAGGGGAGCAGGCATGAGGTGCACGTTCGAGGTGCTGGTGACGCTGAAGGCCGGGCTCGCCGATCCCGCCGGCAAGGCGGTGGAAGCCTCGTTGCCCGCCATGGGGTGGACGAACGTGTCGGCGGTCCACGTCGGCCGTCACATCCAGCTCGATGTCGAGGCCCCGAACGAAGACGAAGCCAGGGAGCAGGTCACCGAGATCGCGAAACAGTTGCTGTCCAACCCGGTGATCGAAGACTTCCGCATCCTGGAAACCCAGAGGAGCACCGAACGGGCATGACGATCGAGGCCCCTCGCGTCGGCGTGATCACGTTCCCCGGTTCGCTGGACGATCGCGACGCGTTGCGCGCGGTCGACCTGATGGGCGGGGTGGGCGTGCCGTTGTGGCATGCCGACCACGACCTGCACGAGGTCGATGCGGTGGTGCTGCCGGGTGGGTTCAGTTACGGCGACTACCTGCGATGCGGTGCCATCGCGGGCCATGCGCCGATCCTGGACGAGGTCAAAGCGTTCGCCGACCGTGGCGGGCCCGTGCTCGGCATCTGCAACGGCTTCCAGATCCTGTGCGAATCGGGGCTGTTGCCGGGCGCGCTGATCCGCAACCGGTCGCTCCGCTTCGTGTGCCGTGACGTGTTCCTGCGGGTGGAGACCTCGGCGACGCCGGTCACGGCCGAGATGACGGTGGGCGAGGTCGTCGAGATCCCCGTGAAGCACGGCGAAGGACAGTTCGTGGCGCGCGCCGAGGACCTGCGCCGGATCGAGGACGACGGCTTGGTGGTGTTCCGCTACTGCGACGCCGACGGGGCCACCGGCGAGGAGCACAACCCCAACGGGTCCACCGATCACATCGCCGGCGTGCGCAACGCCGCGGGCAACGTGGTGGGCCTCATGCCGCATCCCGAGCACGCCGTCGATCCCGACGTCGGGCCCACCGGTGGACAGCCGCTTTTCGCGTCGCTGTTCGCCCGGGCACTGGCGGGAGCGGGCGCGTGAGCGTGACGCAGGAGCCGCTCCACCGCACGCTCGGTTTGAAGGACGACGAGTTCGAACGGATTTGCGACACGCTCGGCCGCGATCCGCGGCCCGCGGAACTCGCGATGTACGGCGCGATGTGGTCCGAGCACTGCTCGTACAAGAGTTCGAAGATCCACCTGAAGACGCTCCCCACCGAGGGCCCCGCCGTGCTCGTCGGCCCCGGTCAGGACGCCGGCGCGGTCGACGTGGGCGATGGCTGGGCCGCCGTGTTCAAGATGGAATCGCACTCCCACCCCAGCGCGATCGAGCCCTATCAAGGAGCGGCCACGGGCGTGGGTGGCATCGTGCGCGACATCATCTCGATGGGCGCCCGCCCCGTGGCGTTGCTGGATCCGCTGATGTTCGGTCCGCTCACCGAGGCCCGGAACCGCTGGCTGCTGCAGGGCGTCGTGGCCGGCATCGGCGGCTACGGCAACTGCATCGGCGTCCCCACCGTGGGGGGTGAGATCCGGTTCGCCGAACCCCATTCGGCCAACCCGAGCGTCGACGTGATGTGCGTGGGCCTGGCCAAGGCGGACGAGCTGGTGACCTCCACGTCGCTCGAGGCACACGCGGGGTCGCTGATGGTGCTGTACGGCGCCACCACGGGCAGGGACGGCATCGGGGGTGTCAGCGTGCTCGCCAGCGCCACGTTGGACGATTCGAGCCAGGACGCCAGACCTTCGGTGCAGATCGGCGACCCGTTCGCCGAGAAGCTGTTGATCGAAGCCTCGCTCGAGCTGATCCATCAGGGACTGCTCGAAGGACTGCAAGACCTGGGCGGCGCCGGGATCACCTGTGCGGTGAGCGAGTCCGCGGCGCGGGCGGACATGGGCGCCGTGCTCGAGCTCGACGCCGTTCCGCTGCGCGAGCCGGGCATGGAGCCGTTCGAGATCCTCACCAGCGAATCGCAGGAACGCATGCTCGCGATCGTGCATCCCTCCAAGCTCGACGCCGTCACCGCGGTGTGCGGACGATGGGGCCTGCGCACCGCCGTGATCGCCGAACTCGTCGAAGGCGGCACGCTCACGGTCACGCACGGAGGCGAGGTCGTCGCCGAGATGCCGGCCACCTCGCTCACCGACGACGGTCCCGAGTACGACCGGCCGCAGGAAGCCCCCGTGACCACGGCCGAGGACGATCCCACGTTCGCCCCGTTCGACGGCGACCTGCGCGAGGCGTTCCTGACCGTGGTGACCTCGCCCAACGTGGCGAGCAAGGCGTGGATCTGGGAGCAGTACGACTCGATCGTGCAGGGTCAGACCGTCGCCGGGTCGGGCAGCGACGCCGCCATCGTTCGCGTGCCCGGCACGCTGAAGGGCCTGGCGCTCAGCAGCGACGGCAAGGGCCGGTTCGGCTCGCTCGACCCGTACCTGGGCACGATGCACGCCGTGGCCGAGGCCGCTCGGAACGTCGCGGTGAGCGGCGCCAAGCCCCTCGCGATCACCAACTGCATGAACTTCGGCAACCCCGAACGACCGGTGGTGATGTGGCAGTTCGCCGAGTCGATCCGCGGCATGCGCGATGCGTGCGAAGCGCTCGCGACCCCGGTCACCGGCGGCAACGTCAGCTTCTACAACGAGACGGGCGACTCGGCGATCTGGCCCACGCCGGTGATCGGCATGCTGGGGCTGCTCGATGACCACCGGCTGCGGATCCCCACCGCCTTCCCGCGAGCGGGGCTCGCGATCTACCAACTGGGGGAGACCTTCGCCGAGCTGGGCGGCTCGGAGTTCGCCGAGGCGGTCCTCGGCGTCGTGGCCGGACGTCCGCCCGCGCTCGATCTCCACCGTGAGCGAGCGCTGCACGACCTGCTGTACGAGGGGGCGCGGAACGATGTGCTCGCGAGCGCCCACGACTGCAGTGACGGAGGCCTCGCGATCGCGCTCGCCGAAGCCGCGATCGGCGTTGGCCACGGGTTCGCGGTGACGATCGGTTCGGACCTGCCGTCCCACGTCGAGCTCTTCAGCGAGTCCGCATCTCGCGTGGTGGTGAGCGTGGGGCTCGAGCACGAGGAGCAGTTGCGGGAGCTGGGCACTGCGCACGGTGTGCCGATGGCGCGGCTCGGCGAGACCGGCGGGCCGCGGGCGGTGTTCGCCGGGCTCTTCGAGATCGACGTGGCCGAGTTGCGGGAGGCCTACGAGACCGCGATCCCTCGTCTGCTCGGCGAGACCGCCTGACGCCGGTGGTCCCCGAAGCGGTCACCTTCGACTTCTGGGACACCCTGGTGGCGATGGACGGCTCGTCCGTGACGATGCGCGACCACCAGATCGACGGGTTCGCCGAGGCGCTGCTCCGGCACGGTCACACCCGGGAGCGTGATGAGCTCGTGGAGGTGTTCGCCGAGAACTGGACACGGTTCGAGGCGCAGTGGGAGGCCAACGCCGGTCAGTACACACCTGCCGACGCCACCGACTTCATCGTGGAGCGGCTCGGCGTGCCGGTCACGCCGGCGATGCGCGCCGACCTGATCGACGCCTTCCGCATCGTGGGGGAGCGGGCCGACCTGGAGCCGGCACCCGGCATCGAGGAGTGTGTGTCCACCCTGCACGGGGCCGGCGTCAAGCTGGCCATCGTGTGCGATGTCGGCCTCACCCCTTCGCCCACCCTGCGCGGCCGCCTCGCCGGGTTCGACCTGCTGCGGTGGTTCGAGGGATGGTCGTTCAGCGACGAGACCGGGTGGTTCAAGCCCGCCGCCGAGGCCTTCCTGCCGGCGCTCGAGGCGCTGGGCATCACCGATCCCACGACCGTGGCGCACGTGGGCGACAACCCTCGGACCGACATCGCCGGTGCGCAGGCGTTGGGCATGACCACGATCCGGTACAACGGGTTGCGGGAAGCGTCTGCCACCGAGCCGCTGGCCGACCACGTCGTCGACGACCACCGGAAGATCCCGACTGTGCTCGGTCTCGACTGAGTCGCTAGAGCCCGAGGATCTCGTCGAGGTCCCAGGTGAGGTCCCACGCACCATCGGACGTGTTGGAGATCACGGTATGCGACGTGCCGGACGTGGGGTCGATCACGCTCCGGAACGACACCCCGGCGTCGTAGCCCTCGAGCCACACGACGTCGCTCGTGGCATGCAGGTGGAAGCCGAGCCCGTACCGCCTCGATTCCTCGGGCCAGTCGCTCCGTGGCCGCACCATCTCGGCCACGCGTTCCGTCGGGACGATGCGCCCGGCGAACAGTGCATCCCAGAAGGCGTGGAGGTCATCGGCCGTCGAGTAGATGCCACCGTCGCCGCTGCC
>DATLPI010000202.1:0-4923 GCA_035535815.1 Actinomycetota bacterium
CGTCGGGCAGGTCGCTCGATGCGTAGAGCACCGCTGCCGTGATCTTCAGTTCGCCGTCCGGATCATGGTCAACCAGCCTGACTTCTTCCCGCGCCTCGGGCTTGACGTCTTTCAGGACACGCGCGGTGAGCGCTTCGACACGTTCGTGGTTCGCCTGCCAGTACGCCGACCACGCCACCCCGCGCTCAGAGACGTCGACGCGCTTCAGGAACTCCGGGATCACCTTGCGCAATTCGATCAGCATGAGGTCACCGACCTCGCGCATCTCGGCGAGCGGATGCACCGCCAGGCGCATCAACAACTGTTCGTAGGACTGCCCAGTGGCGTAGATCCCCAGGTTCGATCGCGTGCCCGCCGGCAGCAACACGCGCAACGTGTCGCACGTCTTGGCCAACATCGTCTGGCGGTACACGAAGTCGGAGTCGCCCTCCTCCTTAGGGAAGCGTTCCTTGAAGTAGGTCTCCATCGGCTCGTACATCCGGCCGTAGGTGGTGAACACCTCGTCGAGGAACGCGACGTAGCGATCGGCGAGCGGCGTGCTTGCGAGTTCGGGCGGCACGGTGGCGCGCCACGCGCCGCCGGGTCGGTCGTCGTAGCGCATGTAGCGAGTCGACTGCTCAAGGTAGGCGGCCAGGCGTCCCCACTCCAACGCTTTCGCCAGCAGCTGTGAGGACTGCTCGCACGCCAGGTGCACGCCGCCGAGCTGGGCAACGGAGTCGTCGCCGTACTCGACGAACACGTTCTCGTAGAGGCGGGCGGCGCGTTCACTGCCGACGGTGGCCGTCGGCGCGGAGCCCAGCGCCTCGGTCTCCTCCGCGAACTCATCGAGGAACAAGCGGCGAAGCGACTTCGTGGTGCGCGAGTACCGGGCGAACAGCGCGCCCTTCACCGCTTCGGGCAGGTTCACCAGGGCGAAGACGGGCCCTTCGAGGTTGGTGAAATGCCGTTCGAGCGTGGCCCGTTCGTCCGGTGAGAACTCCTCGGTGGCGAAGGTGAGCGTCATGGTCCGAGGGTACCCCCGGACTCAGACGTCGCCCCCACCGCCCGGGAAGATCGTCACCACCGAACCGGCATCCAACGTGGTCCCTGCCGCCGGCTCCTGGCCGATGATGCGGTTGGCGTTCGTGCAGTCGGGAACCGACGGTTGTGGGTCGCCGACCTCGGTCTCGAGGCCTGCGTCCTTCAGGGCCTTGCGCGCACCGCCCATCGACAAACAGCCGGTCGACACATCCGGCACCGTCACCTGCTCAGGGCCGGTCGAGACGAAGACGTCGACCACGGAGTCCTGCTCGATGTCGCTGCCTGCGGCCGGCTCGGACCGCGTGATCTGCCCTGCAGGGATCGTGGCGCTCGGTTCCTGCAGCTGGGAGCCGAGGCGGAGCCCGGCGGCGCTCAGTTCGGTCTGTGCGGCCGACGGGGTCAACCCCTCCAGGTCGGGCACGGTCGTGGTTGTGGGCTCCACGGCGATGAAGATCGTGACGTCGGCGCCCTTGGCGACCTCGACCCCGTCCTTCGGGTTCTGATCGACCACGGTGCCGGGGTCGGCGTCGGCCGGATCGGTCTCGCGGTTCTTGGCGACGGGGTTCAGGCCGCGGTCGGTGAGGGCGGCTTCGGCCTGTTCCCGCGTCTGCCCGACGAGGTCGGGCACGACGACGAGCACGCTGCCCTCGTTGTCGTTCGTGAGGCTGCTGACCAGCAGGTAGCCGCCGCCGGCGAGCACGGCCACGACCAGGATCCCGATGAGGATCCCCAACCAGACCTTCCTGCCCGAGCCGTCGGGCTCTTCCATGGGCGGCAGGACGGCGGTCTGCTGCGGGCGGCTGATCACCTGGGTGGCTTCGCCGGCCGCGACGCCCGCCAGCAGCGGCGTCGCCTCCACGTCCTGCCCCTTGATGACGCGCTCCAGGTCGGCGGAGAACTCGTCGGCGGTCTGGTAGCGGTTCGACGGGTTCTTGGACAGCGCCTTCATCACGACGGCGTCCAAGCGTGCGGGCACGTCGGGGTTCAGCTGTGAGGGCACGACCGGGGTCTCGTTCACTTGCTTGTAGGCGACCGCCACGGGGGTGTCGCCCATGAACGGCGGCCGGCCGGCGAGCATCTCGTACAGCACGGCGCCCAGCGAATAGATGTCGGTGCGCGCGTCCACGGGCCCGCCCTGCGCCTGTTCGGGCGACAGGTAGGACGCGGTGCCGAGCACGGCCGAGGTCTGCGGTGCGGTCTCGGGCCCCAGCACGCGGGCGATGCCGACGTCCATCACCTTCACGGTGCCGTCGCGCGTCACCATGACGTTGCCGGGTTTGATGTCGCGGTGGATCACGCCGGCCGTGTGCGCCGCCGCCAGCGCCGCGCAGATCTTCTGGGCGATCTCGGCCGCCTGGACCGGGGTGGGCTTGCGACCGGACTCCATGAACTCGCCGAGGGTCCGGCCCTCGATGAACTCCATCACGATGAACTGCGTGCCCTCGTCTGCCCCGGTGTCGTAGACGGCGACGATGTTGGGCTGGTTCAGCCGGGCGGCCGCCTGCGCTTCGCGCCGGAACCGCTCCACGAAGCTGGTGTCGCGCGCGAACTGTGGGTTGAGCACCTTGATCGCCACGGTGCGGTTGAGCACGGGGTCGAACCCGCGGAACACCTCGGCCATGCCCCCGGCGCCGATGCGCGCCTCCATCTGGTAGCGACCACCCAGCAACGACTGGCTCATCCCGTGCCTCTCATCTCACAGATATGCATCGATCACCTCTCGAGCGATCGGAGCCGCGATCGCGCCTCCGGTCGCCGCCTCGTCGGCGAGCGTCCCGCCGTCGAGAACGATAACCGCCACGGCGATGCGAGGGGTGTCATTCACTCCTGCAGGTGCGAACGCCGTGAACCACGCGTTCGGCGGCACGTCTTCGCCGTTGGTGGCCGTGCCGGTCTTGCCCGCCACCGGGATCGGGAAGCCCGAGAACGCCGTCGCCGCCGTGCCCGACTGCGTGACCGACAGCATCATCGCGCGCAGCTCCGCGGCGGACTGGGGTCCGATGGGGATCCCGTACTGCTCGCTGTCGAACGTGCGCACCACCCGCCCGCTCGCGTCGCGGATCTCGCTGATCAGCCGGGGATTCATCATCTTGCCGCCGTTCGCGATGGCGGCCGAGATCAGGGCCATGTGCAGCGGGTTCGTCAGCACGTTGTCCAAGCCGATCGAGCTGAACGCCAGCAACGGCTTGTTGTCCTGGAAGTAGGCCGGGACGGGGAAGTGCCCGTTCTGGAACGGCAGCACGAACGGGATCGTGGACTCGATGCAGTCGATCTGGTCGGGTGGGTCGGTCGGGCAGAACCCGTAGGCCTGTGCCTGGTCGCTCATGTTCCTGGCGCCCAGCTTGAGGCCGATCTCGGCGAACGTGACGTTGCACGATTCCTCGAAGGCCCGTGCCATCGTCACCTGGGCCGAGCCGCCGTTGCAGAGCGAGTTGCCGAAGTTCGCGAGCGTGTTCGAGCTCTGCGGCAGGTCGAGGAACTGGGGGTTGTCCCACTCCGACTCCGGCCCGAACCCGTTCTCCAGCGCCGCCGACGCGGTGATCAGCTTGCCGGTGGAACCCGGCAGGAACAGCTCGTCCTTCGCGCGCGAGACCAGGGGCTTGTCAGGATCGGCGTTGATCTCGTTCCACGCGTCGACGATGCTCTGGTCCGTCCCGTTGGACAGCGTGTTGGGGTCGTAGCTGGGGTTCGCGTACAGCGCCAGCACGTCGCCGGTGCGGGGATCCACCGCCACCACCGCGCCCGGTTGATCGCCCAGCGCCTGGGCCGCCGCCGCCTGCAGGTTCGCATCGATCGTGGTGACCACGGCCCCGCCCTTCTTGGGCTTGCCCAGGATCAGGTCGGTGAACGTGGAGATCGCGAGTTCCGGCGCGTCGCCGGACAGATAGGGGTTCGCCGCCAGCTCCAGCCCTGCGCGGCCGTAGATGCGGGAGTAGTAGCCGGTCAGGTCGGCGTAGAGGTCGCCGTCCGGATAGAGCCGTCGGAACAGGAGCTCGGACCGCTCGTCGTCGTTCGGCACGCTCTGGGCCATGACCGTGCTGCTGGGAGCCGCGGTCAGGATGGGGCCGCGTTCCACCTTGTACTCGGCGATGATCTGGCGCCGGGCGTTCGCCGCCTGTCCCTTGATGTCGTCGGCCGCGAACACCTGGACGTGGGCCAGTTGGGCGAACAAGAGGCCGAACAGGCCTACGAGCCCGATGCCCAGGCGGCGGATGCGCCTATCCACGCTGCCGCTCCCGTGGTCCCGCCGACACCCGCACCAGCAGCGCCAGCATGATGAAGGTGGCGACGCGGCTCGATCCCCCGTAGCTGACCAACGGCAGCGGCACCCCCGTGAGCGGGATCAACCGCGTCACGCCCGCCACGATCGCGAACGTCTGCAGCGCGATGATCGTGGTGATGCCGGTGGCCAGCAGCTTGCCGAACGCATCGACGCGTTCCATCGCCACGCGCAGCCCACGCGCGATCCACACGAGGTACAGCAGCAGCAGCGAGACGGCTCCGATCATGCCCAGTTCCTCGCCGAACGCCGCGAAGATGAAGTCGCTGCCCACGTAGGGGATCAGCGTGGGCGAACCCTGGCCGATGCCGGTGCCGACGATGCCGCCGGTGGCCAGCGCGAACCATCCCTGCGCCAGCTGGAAGTAGCCCTGTCCCGTCACCACCGCCGGGTCGAGGGCGTGGATCCAGTAGTCGACGCGGGTCTGCACGTGGTCGAACGCCAGGTAGCCCAGCCACGCGCCCACCACGAACAGGATGATCCCGAGCCACAGGTAGCCTGCGCGGCCGCTCGCGATCCACAGCATCACGACGAACACGCCGAAGAACAGCAACGACGCGCCCATGTCTCGCTCCAGGAACAGCACGGCCAACGATGCGATCCACGCCACGAGCAGCGGCCCG
>DATLPI010000203.1:0-3641 GCA_035535815.1 Actinomycetota bacterium
GCCGATGTTCTGGTACGGACCGGGACACATCGCCGCCAACGGCCAGGTGCCGGGCACGGTGACGCTCGCCGACATCGCCTCGACGCAATCCTCGCTGCTGCAGTTCGACGGGTTCACGGCGCCAGACGGCACCGTGATGAAGAAGGCGATCGAGCCCGGCCAGACGCCGCCGAAGCTGATCGTCGTGCTGGTGTGGGACTCCGCCGGCATCAACGTCTTGCAGGAGCACGCGAAGGAGTGGCCGTATTTCAAGTCGCTCATCCCCAAGGGCACCTGGTACGAGGACGCGTACGTCGGCTCGTCGCCGACCTCGACCGCGCAGGATCACGCGACGATCGGAACCGGGTCGTTCCCGATCCATCACGGGATCGTCGCGCACCACTTCCAGATGGGCGGGCAGGACACGACGCCGTGGCAGATCGGCCCCAACTTCTTCGTCGATCCGACCTTCGCCGACATCTACGACTACGCCAACGAGAACAAGCCGGTGGCCGGCATCGTCGCCACCGCCGACATCCACCTCGGCATGCTGGGGCACGGCTCCTTCTGGAACGGCGGCGACCGCGACATCGCGATGACCCGCTCGCCAGACGTCAAGAGCACGTCGACGGCGGAGGGCGACGTCTGGAACCTCCCGAAGGAGGAGGCTGCCTTCTACCACCTTCCCGACTACCTGAACGACGTGCCGGGGCTCCAGGCAGACAAGGACGCGCTCGATCGGGCCGACGGCAAGCAAGACGGCAAATGGCGGGCCAACGACATCGAGCAGCTCCAACACGGCTTCGACACGCCCGCTAGGACCGTCTATCAGGAGCGCGTGGTCGAGACCGTCGTCAAGAACGAGGGCTTCGGCGCGGACGACACGCCGGACCTGCTGTACCTCAACTTCAAGGAGATCGACTACGTCGGCCACGTGTGGTCGATGAACAGCCCGGAGATGACCGACGCGGTGCGCTATCAGGACGAGGCGCTCAAGCGGTTCGTGCCGTTCCTCGATCAGCAGGTCGGCAAGGGCAACTGGGCGATGGTCATCACCGCCGACCACGCCGCCATGCCGAACCCCACCGTGTCCGGTGGCTTCGAGATCTCCACGGGCGCGGTGCAGCAAGCGATCGAGACACAGTTCGACACGAACGGCGACGCGACCCCGATCGTCGACAACGTCCAGCCGGGCTCGATCTTCCTGAACGAGGACGAGGTCGCCGCCAACGGCACGACGTTCGACGACATCGCCCGCTTCACCCAGGCCCTCACCCAGGCCCAGACGGCCGGCGGCGGGATCACGCCCAACCCCGGCCAGGAGAACGACCCGGTGTTCGCGGCCGTGTTCCCGTCCGCGATCATGGAGAACCTGCCGTGCCTGCCGGAGGCCGCCAAGACCTCCAACATCGTCTGACGGTGTCCTCCCGGCGCGCGGCGATGCGTCCCGTATCCTTTGGCGGTTCCCGAGGCCGGTCGGTCCGGGCATCCACGAGGGGAGCACCCGGGGGAATGGCAACCACCGACACCGTGATGGCCGAGAGCGACGCCGCGACCACGAAGGGGAACCTGCTCGCTTCCTGGTGGGCCATCGGGCTCGTCATCGTGATCCTGGGACTCGCGCTCGGCTGGCGCTTCCTTGCCGATCCGAGCCTGTCGGCGCCGACGCGCGACCCCGCTTGGTACACGTGGCGCTCCCAGGTGATCCTGGATGCGAACCCCGACCGTGTCGTCCAGGAGTGGGGTCCGCACGGGCTCTTCGCCGGTGGCTATCGGGTCAGCGTCCCCTTCGCGGGCGCCTTCCTGCAGCGGGTGGTCGGGATCGACCGGTACACCTTCAGCACACTGTTCATGATCGCGATCCCTATCCTGACCGGCCTCGCGCTGGCCGCGGCCTTCTTCCGAAGTCGGCGGAACCCGCTCGTGATCCACATGACGCTGCTCGCCACCGTGGCGATGTTCCTTGCGACGCCCTATGTCGGCTATCTGGACAACATCACCGTGCTGTTCCTGCTGTCGCTCATGATCCCGTTCGCGCATGCCGCCCGAACGTCGTGGGGCGCGCGCACGGCGCTGTTCCTGATCGGGATCGCGGCGGCGTTCACCCACCCGACCACGTGCGTGATCTTCGGGGGCATCCTGCTGTCGGTGTTCGGATGGCACTTCCTGACCAGCCGCTTCTCGTTCGGCGCCGCGCTGCGATCCGACGGGCCCCTGCTGTTCTCAGTGGGGCTCGGCATGTTTGCGGGGCTCGCCTGCTGGGTGATCGGCATCTGGGGGTCGGCGGCAAGCCTGGCCGAGGCCGCGCTGCCGCCGCCCTACACCGCGGAGTTCTTCGCCGCGCGGCTCAAGGAATGGACGCTGTCGCTGCAACCGGCGGTGATCGTGCCGTTCATCATCGTGGCGATCGGTTCCACGATCGCGTGGGCCAAGCGGCATCGCGAGCCCGCCCGCACCGAGGACCAGGTCTCGATCTGGTGGCTCGTGGCCTTCATCGGCGCGCTGACCGTCGTGACCGGCAAAGAGATCCCGTACTACCGGTTCATGAACGCCTCGGCCGCGCCGATGGCGCTGCTCGGTCTCGGCTCCTACGCGACGATCCGCTGGTTCTTCACCGACCGCGCGCCCTCGAAGTGGATCGGTTGGGGCGGTGTCGGGCTGATGCTCTGGGCGGTGGCCGCCTGGGTGAAGCCCGACATGCTTTCCGACGCCGCGCCGGTCTGGATCTTCACCGCGCTGCTGCTGATCGGCGCGCTGGTGGCGCTGCGCGGGTTCGCCGGCGACATCCTGCCGCGCACGATCGCCGGCTCGCTCGTCGCGATCCTCGTCGTGGCCTCGATCGGATGGATCGTCGTGGACGGCCTCCAGCGGCGTTGGCTCTCGGATTCGAACCAGTGGGCGAACCAGAGCGTGCGGACGTCCCTCGCCGCCGTGCATGAGGTCGTGAACGCCGCCGGCGATCGGCCGATCGTGCTGCTGACGAGCGGCGGCGGCCGCCCCGCGGCGACCTACTTCGACCACGACGACCCGACCACGCACACGAACACCGCCTACGGGTGGACGAAGACCTTCTCCAACGTGTTCCGCACGGGGCTATCGGGCGATCAGACCGAGCGTGCCGTGATCTATCTGGGTACGGTGCAGAACTTCCTGGCGGGGCAGCCGACGACGTCGTCCACCGGGAGCGCCGGCTATGACGACGCCGCGCTGTCGCATTTCTGCGAGGCGTTCCCCGACCCGAGCAACCTGTGCGCGAGCCAGGAGCTGCCCGAGGACTTCGTGCCGCGCTTCGAGGAGTTCCCCGATCCGCCTGTCGTGTTCGTGATCAAGGACTACTACGACGGTCTGTGCAGCATGCAGGAGTGTCCGGCGGACGATCCGGCGACGCCGGACAACGAGCTGCAGGATGCGAAGGACGCGCTCTTTGCGCAGGCGATGGAAGCGGGCAAGGGTGTCCAGGTCGGACCCGGCGTCTATGTGTTGACCGCCGACGGCTTCTACGCGCCGACCCAAGATGTGATCGATGCCGCGCAGTCCGCGGCCGCCACCAAGGGGATGGAGATGACCGACCACCCCGGCGCGCTGGCGAACTGGCCACACAACCTGTTGGTGATCGCGCTGCTTGCGTTCCTGCTGATCGTGCCGGGGTGGCTCGCGTCTGG
>DATLPI010000204.1:0-2803 GCA_035535815.1 Actinomycetota bacterium
CTTCGATGGCGAGGTTCGATCGAGCTCGCGGATCCGTGACCTCCGGGAGCACGGCCATCACGGTGTTGAACTTCGCATCGCGGTACTCGGGGCGCGCCACGATCTCCGCATACGCGCCGAGGGAGACGTTGTTGAGGAACGGACCGCCGCCAACATCACCGAGGTCGATCCTGATCTCCTCCGCATCCTCGCCGAGCGCAGCGAGTGCGAGGCTCGGGTCGTCCCGGTCGAGGCCCAGATCGAGCGCGAAGTGGTTCCGAGTGCCCGCGGGGATGCACATGAATGGGACGTCGTGTTCCGCCGCGACCTGCGCCACGAGTGCCTGCGTTCCGTCGCCGCCTGCGGCCCCGAGCAGATCCGCGCCATCGTTCACGGCCTGCTGGAGGACTGCGACCGGCTCGGCCTCGTGCTCGAGCAAGACAACCTGGGCGCCGAGCTTCCTGGCCTTCCCATCCAGATCGAACCGCTCCACCTTGCCGCCGCCGGATCGGGGATTCATCAGGATGAACGGCCTGGTCGGGGCCGGCACCTGCGTGGCGGGCGGCCGATAGGGAACCGGACGCAACGCCAGCAACGTGAGCACCGTCGTGAGGAGACCCGTGACGATCATCGCGACCACGGAGTTGATGACGTCTCCGTCGATCACGATCCAGACCCACGCGATGACGCCGGCGATGGCGACGGCGGCCCCGATCCACCTCGTCCTGCCCGAAGTCGTCACGACGAAGATCACGCCCTCGAGCAGCGCGACGACCCCAACGAACGACAAGGCGATGATGAGCGGATGTTGGATCACGCCCAGCAGCCCGATCACGACGGTGGCTGTCGCACTCCCAAGCGCACCCAGCGCGACCAGCCGTCGTCTCGACAGTGGCCAGACCATCAAGGCCCCCCAGGCGTCCCCGTGTGGGAGAGGGTCAGTTCGTGCGTCGATCGTGCGAGGCGCAAGATCTCCTCGGTCGACGACAGCATCGTCTCGATCTGAGTATCCCTTGCCTTGACGAGATCCCACTGCTCATCGGCGAGGACCTGGCGCCGCTCATCCGCCCGGTTCTGGCTGATCAGGATGAACGTCGAGAGGAAGATCGACTCGAGAGACACGATCATGGTGAGCAGGCCGAATGGATACCGCTCGACCGGGATGCTGATCCACAGGACGAACCAGACGATGTGCACGTACACGAAGTCCATCGATCCGGCGAAGCGCGTGATGACATCCGCTATGCGGTTCTCGACCTTCGCTCTTCGTTCCTTCGCGTGCTGGCGAAGCGCAGGGTTGTTCGGTTCACCAAGTCCCGTTCGAAGACTCATCCTCCTTGCCCCTCCCTGTGTGGTCTCTCGGAGAACGCTAGCGAGTCGCGGACCGGCGTGATCCGAAGCGGATCTGCCGACCGCGAGATCCGCGCGGATCGGTGGCGACGACGGTGGCCCAGGCGTCCCCTTCCAGATGAGGGCTCCACCCACTCGACAGAACCAGGGCGTTCCTTCATGATTCGCCGCACGTCACGGTCCCGCCACTGATCCGGGGAGGGTGGTCATGACTTCGGAACGTGCTTCCCTCGGGGGAGATTTCGGACGCCCTGCCGGCGCTGCGAGACGACCTCGTCCGCGAGTACGGAGCCACGGTGCCCACAGCGGCGATCGAGCAAGCTGCCAGACAGGCCCTGGCGGAGTTCGACGGTGTCCCGATCCGCGAATTCGTCCCCGTTCTGGCTTGGCGGCGCGCTCGCTCGCGCCTCCGCCGAAGCCTCTGACTTTCAGCTCTCGTCACTGACCCACCAGCTTTCGCGTCGTCCAGCTGGCAGCCGGCAGAGCGCTTCTCGCGTCCCAGAACCGCCGACGCGCTCCACCCTCACGCTATTTCGATACGATGAGGTTGCGATTCTTGCCCGTTTCGCATATCCTTCCGAGACGTTCCCGGATCGGAATCACTGAAGGAGGCGCACGCATGGAAGATGCCGAAGGCTACGAGCGGCGGTGGTGGATCCTCGGGGTCCTCTGCCTGTCCCTCCTCGTGATCGGACTCGACAACACGATCCTCAACGTCGCGCTCCCCACGCTCGTCCGCGACCTGGGCGCCTCGACCAGCCAGCTTCAATGGATCGTGGACGCATACACGCTCGTGTTCGCCGGCCTGCTCCTCACGGCCGGAAGCTTGTCGGACCGATACGGGCGCCGGACGGCGCTCGCTTCCGGGCTCGTTATCTTCGGCGTGGGATCACTCGCCTCCGCGTTCGCGGGATCCGCGAGCACGCTGATCTTCACCCGCGCGCTCATGGGGGTGGGCGGCGCGTTCATCATGCCGTCGACGCTCTCGATCCTGACGAACGTCTTCCCGGCCGAGGAGCGGGGACGTGCGATCGGCATCTGGGCCGGCGTGTCCGGGCTCGGCATCGGGATCGGGCCGGTCGTCGGTGGCTGGCTGCTCATCCATTTCTGGTGGGGTTCCGTCTTCCTGGTCAACGTTCCGGTCGTGATCTTCGCGCTCATCGCGGGCCGGTTGATCATCCCGAACTCGAAGGACCCCTCGGCACCGAGGCTGGATCCCGTCGGCGCGTCCCTGTCGATCGTGGGGCTGGTCTCGTTGGTCTTCGGGATCATCGAGGCGCCTTCGCACGGCTGGACCGACCCGTTGATCGTCACGGCATTCGGGATCGCCCTCATCACGCTGACCGCGTTCATCGCGTGGGAACGCCGGAGCGACCACCCGATGCTCAACCTGGAGTTCTTCAAGAATCCGCGATTCACCGCCGCGAACATCTCGGTGACGCTCGTGTTCTTCGCCCTCTTCGGATCGCTGTTC
>DATLPI010000205.1:0-3739 GCA_035535815.1 Actinomycetota bacterium
CGGTCGAGCTGGCGACCGGGCAGGCGACCCGGCTCACGGCGACACCGGCCTACGACCACCAGGTGGCGTGGTTCCCGGATTCCTCAGCGGTGGTGTTAGAGCGGGCGAAGTTCGTCACGGCCACGATCGTGTCGGTCGACGCGGACGGGAGCGATCAGTCGGCGCTGACCTCGGGCCATTTCGACGCCGACCCGGCCCCCTCACCCACCGGATCCACGATCGTGTTCGCGAGCGACCGCATCGGGGGCTTCCTGCCGGACCTGTGGCTGATGCAGGCCGAGGGTGCCTCGCCCCATGTGATCCTCGACCTGCCGTTCGCCTCCACCACGCCGGACTGGCAGCCCGTGCCGGTACCGGGACGAGACACCTGAGGCTCACACGGCGCGAGCGTCCGGGATCCCCCCGGGGGGTGCGGCCCTCAGCAGCCACACCGGGTTGGAGCTGGCCTTGACCCTGCCTGTTGAGTCCAGCACCTCAACCCGGACGTAGGCCGACGACGTGGTCGCCACCGGAACCGTGAGGCTCCCGCCGGCGAACTGGGAGGCCGGGTAGCTCGTGACGGTGGTTCCCGGGTCGGGGGCGTTCGGCCCCGCCAGGTCGGCGGGTCCGCGAACCAGCCGCACCGTTCCGCCTGAGGGCACGCCCGTCGCCATGATCGTGAGGCTCCGGCTGCTGAGCCCGCTCACCGAGGCCGAGCCCATAGGGGCCACGCCGTCGACCAGCAGGTCGAGCATGCCCCGCCACGACGCCTCGGCGAACCAGATCCGCCCGGCGGCCAGGGCCTCGACCAGCGAGGTCTCCGAGACGTCCGGCGACCACGCCCACGTGAGGAAGGTGTTCTTCTGGCTCTTCCAGGGGCCGCCGTGGCTGTCGTTCACGCCGGTGCCGGTGAGGAAGATCGCGTTGCGCGACATCGCGTCCCACAGCGCCAGGTGCCCACCGATCCCGATCCCGTCTCGCGAGGCATAGCCCGCCTCCAGGATGTCGACCCCGTACACGCGATTGCCGATGAGCTTGGTGGCGAGTGCCCGCCTGGTGGAATCCTGCGCTGACTGGCTGAGGAGTGCTCCGCCGCCCGAACCGAATGGGTGGTTCAGGCTCGACAGACCCCCCACCTGGTGGATGCGCCCGGCGAGCTCGGGCGCGGCCGCCTCGCCTCCCCCGCCTGACGGCTTCAGCGGCAGGTTCCCGTAGCTGGGCAACGAGAACCCCGATCCGAACCAGTTGATGTGGTGATCGTAGTAGGACACCTCCAGGCCTTGATGCTGCTGGATGTCGGGGTAGCGGACGGCGAGTGCCTGCATGATCTGCTGCTGGTTGACGAGCGGCTGATCGCCGGTCGCCCGCTGGAAGCGGAGGTAGTCCACGTACGCCAACGACGGCGCCAGCGCCTGGCTCCCCGCCGAGAACGAGATCTCACGCATCGAGCTGTCGCCGGCGATCAGGTCCGGCCACAGGAGAGCCATGTCGGAGCCCGGCGTCAGGGTGACGGTCGACCACGAACCCGAGGGCACATTGAGTCCGATGAACCCGTCACGGCCGGAGATGCGACGCGTCCCCGGTGCGTCGGGACCACCGATCCGGTAGGCGATCGAGTACGTGCCCGCGCTTCGCCCTCCCGATAACGGCTGGTCGCTCAACTCCACCCGGATCTCGAGGAACGCGTTCGGCCCCACGGTCTCGGGGAACACATCGACCACGATCGACTGGCCCGCCAGCGAGCTCCGGAGGTTCTCCCGGCTCCCTGCCGCATTGGCGGTCGCCCGGATCGTGGCCAGCGATGTTCCAGAGCTCGTCGCGTTGAGACGCAAGCTCGTGGTCCCCACCGGGTCGGCGGCGGAGTAGCGGGTGCCGGAGATCGCGGCGTTCGACGATGCGAGCGAGCCCGAGCGGCTGATGTTCCACGTGAGCTTGCCGTGCGCGGTCTCGGTTTCGGTGAGTCCGGAGAAATGCACCACCTGGCGGTACCCGTGGCCGGTCATCCGCCAGTCGTGGTCGGTCCACCAGAGCACATCGACGTCGTTCAGCTGTGCCTGATAGGCCTGGGCGAGCATGGAGGCGTTGCCCTCGCTGAATGAGGAGTGGACGTGCATCGCCATGCCGACGGGACGCGGCACCTCCTGCGCCCATGCGGCCCGCTGCAGCACGCCCAGGTCCGCCATGCCCAGCGCACCCACCGCTCCGATGCCGGCGGCGCGTTGCAAGAACGAACGTCTCGAGATCGTGGCCAGCCTGGGGCTCCTTCGTGCAGATCGCTGCGGGGGGTGAGCCTCGATACCGACCATATCGGTGTGTCGCCGGACAACGCAACCCGCCAAGATGGAACGCGAGCATGGATGAGCGAGAGAACGCGTGGGTCGACCTGGGCCTGAGCCACCGGCTCTGGTACGCGCCGGACGACCCCTACGACACCGGTTTGCTGGGCTTCGAACTCTGTGCGCGCGGTGACGGCGTGATCGCTCGCAACGTCGTCTGCGGGCCGTGGGCCGGCACGGAGCTCCGTGCGTTCGACCTCAACGTCTGGGAACAGCAGCAGGGGACCGATCCAGCGGACCAGGTGATGACCGAGGAGGTCGAGAGCGCCGGATGGGAGGCCATCCTCGCCAACCAGAAACGCTCGGTGACGGAACGCTGGGAGTGCGCCGTGATGCGTGTCGGCGCCGAGTGTGTCCGCAGTTCGGTCGCCCCTCGCGGGGTGTTGAGCGGCATCGCCGACGTCCTGACGTTGCGCGACTTCCCCGACCGCCTCGTCGATTTCGAATGGGAGGACTTCAACCGCGCCTTCGAGGTACGCACGACCGATCGTCGATTCATCAACGACATCCTCGATGCGAGGATGCTCGCCCTCCTCTTCGGGCGAGCGCAGGACTGCGTGGTCGAGTTCGTCGGGAACCGGGCGATGGTTGCCCGCCCGCTCTCTGACCCACCCGACATGGCTGGCCTGATCGCCTTGGGCGCGGATCTGATCGCGGCCGTCCCGCCGGTGGTTCGCGACCTGTACCCCGCGTTGCCCGGTGTCCCACTCACGCCGCGATGTCCGATCAAGCCGGACGGCAGCGTGGAGATGCCTGAGGTGGCGGAGCCGTACCACCCGTACTCAGCGGAGAACCTCGATCCGGGAGGGTGGGCTCCGCGCCGGCCCTCCTGATGCTCCCCGTCAGGATCCGAGGTCGCAGGCCTCGCCCACGCAGTCCACGTTGAAGACCTCCTCGCCGTCGGCTTTCCCGACGAACCCGCTGCTGTCCACGATCTCGCCATCGGCGACCGTGAGTTGGCCGTCCAACGTGAGGCTCTGGCCCTCGGTGGAGGTACCGGTACAGGTGACGGCGAGCGTCTGTGCGCCGCTCTCGGCGGTCGCGGTGCAATCCAGGTCGCCATCGACGTCGATGTCGGACTTCGCGAACTCGAGCTTTCCACCCTCGGAAGCCACGTTCCGGGCGGCTACCTCGACCGTGTCATCCACGATCTCCTGTCGCTGCTCTTTCGAGCACGCCGTGGCCACACCGATCATCATGATCATGGCGAGGCTCACTCGAAGCATGGTGTTCCTGGACATCGGCACCCTCCTCGTCCGTACGCCGAACGGCGACTGTGCCATATCCCACCGCGGTCCGTGAGGAGCGATCTGATGCTCGACCCGAGCAAGCGACGACACAAGCTACGGATCGAAGCGACGCTCGAGGGCTACCGCTGTCCTCACGATGAACCGGTCCAGCTCGTCTGGCACCCGAACCGACCT
>DATLPI010000206.1:0-2987 GCA_035535815.1 Actinomycetota bacterium
TCACGCATCGTGATCTCCCGAGCTTCGAGGATGCGGATATCCGGTTCGTGCAGGGCGAGGTTCGACCGATCCATGCGGCGATGGCCGAGGCGGCGGGCGACAAGAACATCTGGATCGTCGGCGGTGGGGAGCTCGTGGGGCAGTTCGCGGATGCGGGATTGCTCGACGAGATCCAGCTGAGTGTCGCGCCGGTGACGTTGGGCGCAGGCGCGCCGCTCTTACCGAGACGCCTGCTCGCGTCCGAGCTCACGCTGGTGAACCTGGAACGGCAGGGGCAGTTCGTGGCGGCGACCTACCGGGTCGGGAGCGCCTGACTCACTCGGCGCCGAAGCGACCGCGGGCATCCTCCGGGATCAGCGGCTTCTCGGCTCGCACGCGCAGCTCCTGCACGGCCCACGAGTTGCCGTCGGGATCGGCGAAGCCGAAGAACGTACCGCCGTCGTCGGGGCTGAACTGCATGATCTCGCTCGCTTCCACGCCACGGTCGAGCAGTTCCTGCCGAGCGGCCTGTGCGTCGGGCACGACGAGCTGCAGTCCTTTCATCGAACCTGGTTCCATCTCGCGTTGCGCTGGGAGGTCGCCGAACACGATCGAACAACCCGAGCCGGTCGGCGTGAGTTGCACGACATGCATCTGCTCGTTCTTCGTGTCGTGATCGAGGTGGAAACCCACCTTGTCGCGGTAGAAGGCGATGGATGCGTCGATATCGCTGACGGGGAGCACGACGACTTCCAGTGTCCAGTCCATGGGTCTCCTTGATCGATAGTCGCTCGTGATGCCGAGCGTACGTCACCCGGCCGTCGTCGCTGCCCGGTATCCGAGGTACACGGTGCCGTTGCGGAAGCGGCGCTCGTCCAGCAGCTCGAGGTCGAGCCGGACGTCGTCGGGGAGCCAAGGGTTGCCACCGCCCACGATCACGGGGAGGACGAGGATCCGGAACTCGTCCACCAACCCTGCACGGATGGCGTGGGCGGCGAGGCCGGGGCCGCCGATGCCGATGTCCGCGTCGGCCGCTGCCTTCATCTCCCGGATAGCCTCTGGATCGAACGCCAGCTCGAGCCGCGTCCGCTCGCTCCGAACCGCCGTGAGCGTCGTGGAGAACACCATCTTGTCCGCCGAACGCCAGATCCGCTGGTAGTCCTGCACGTACGATGCCTGGTCCGCCAGATCCACGGTCTCCCAGGCCACCATCACCTCGTACATGCGCCGCCCGTAGAGGTAGGTCCCGACCGGTCGTTCGAGGTCGTTGACGAACGTGTGCACCTCGTCGTCGGGCTCTGCCCAGTCGAAGTTCCCGTCGCGGTCGGCGATGAAGCCGTCGAGCGAGGCCTGCACCGTGTAGATCAGCTCAGCCATCGACGGAGATCCGATCGAGCGCGGGCTCACCGAACGCCTGGTCGATGGCGAACCCGCTGATGTCACCACTGCGCAGCCGGATCACGTCGGCCGAGGAGATCGGGACGGCGGCGACGAGCTCGCCCGTGAGGAGCTGGTCGATCCGAGCCCAGCACATCGCGGCCTCCACACCCCCCAAGGTAGCGCAGCGTTCGTAGTCGATCTGGATGCTCGGCACTCGCTTGACCACGGTGTACCCCCACTGACGCAGCTGCTCCTGGTTCGCGCCGAGATGCGAGGGGTCGAAGCCGTCCTCGGTGTTGAGGAACGGCACGATCATGTTGCCGGCGTCGGGGAAGTCCGCGAACCACCCCGTGTCGCAGATGCCGATGTGCTCGTGAGGATCGAAGCAGGTGCTCTCGCGGAACTTCGCCGCGATCCCGATCGAGGCAAGAGCCGGCTTGAGCGCTTCGATCGCGAGATCGGCACCCTGGTCAGGCGGTCGGATGAGCACATCGCAATCGGAACCCGCGCATCGACCGTTCGCCCCATACCGCGATCTGTCCATCTCCGCACGGGCTCCAGTGATGTCGCCGGTGTCCGGCGTGGTGGGGAAGGGGCTCCATGCCGTCAGCAGTCCACCGACCATCGGGTCGGGGATCAGATGCGATGCGATCGACTTGTCCGACGGCACCATCGACGCACGATCGACGGCCAACGCGACCGCTCGACGAACGTGGACATCGTCGAACGGTGGCTGCGCGACGTTCATCGCCAAGAAGTCGGTGGCACTTCCGCCAGCTGACGCGATGCGATCCTGCAACTCGGGCGATGACCGGTACGTCTCGAGCACCCGGGGAGGCGGGTTCTGGCTCATCACCAGATCGATCTCACCATCCTCGAGGGATGGGTACGGATGGGCTGAAGCGAGCGCGACCTCGATGCGATCTGGCAGCGCGGGCCGGTTGGGATCTGTCGCCGGATCCCATGACGGGTTCCGCACCAGGACGATCGACCCGGGGTCGCCGAACCACCAGCCGGGCGTGAACCCCGAGGTCGGTACCTGTTCATCCGGCGGCACGGTCAGGTCGAGGTTCTCCGAGCCTTCGATCATGTACGGGCCGGTCGAGACCAGGAAAGGGCCGTACCCGTCCGCCTTCGGAGGACCGCCTTCGAACGTGCTGGAGAAGGGGTGCCCGGTCGCCACGCCCAACGCTGCATCGGGATCGTTCGGGAGTGGAGGGATGGGGGACGTGAACGCCATGGCGAACAGGTGCTCGATCGAGCGGTCGGATCGGAGTTGGTGAACCTGCAGCGTGAGGTCGTCCGGCGTCGAGACGCCGGCGATCGTCTCGGCCCGCCCATCGGAGTATTCGTCGAACCCCTCGATCGAGCCGAGGTAGGCCACTCCGGGCCCGCCGTTGACCTGGCCCGAGCCGGCCCGAAGCAGGGCACGCACGATGTCGCCGGACTTCACCTCCACATCCTGGAGCGGCGGGGCGTAGTGGATGCCGGGCCGAAGGTGGAACGTCCAGGTCTTGCCGTCGGTCGAGACCGAGGGAGGACCGGTCGCCAGGTCAGGGACGGGCTGGGTGCCCTCGAAATTCGGCACTCCGCGATAGGTCATCAGGGTCCGCACGAGGCAGCATCGA
>DATLPI010000207.1:0-3994 GCA_035535815.1 Actinomycetota bacterium
AACGCCGAGGCCATCAACGAGCCGAACACGATGATGCCCGCACACGCCGCCACCCAGAAGATCCGTCGCGACGCTACGGAGAGGTCGTAGAGCGGGTTCGCGGCTCGCTTCTGCCGTATCAGGAACGCCACGACACCGGCCGCGGCGACGAGCGCCAGCCCGAGCGCCACGGTCCCGGCGTTCGGCACCGCGGCGAAGTTGATCGCCAGCACCAACGCCGACACCATGACCACGGAGATGATCCCGCCCAGGTTATCGACCGGGTCGGTCGCCTCGTTGACGTGCGCGGGCACGAACTTGATCGCCATCAGCAGCGCGACGACCGCGAGCGGAAGGGTGAGGAGGAAGACCGACCCCCACCAGAAGTGCTCCAGCATGGTGCCGGCTGCCAACGGGCCTAGCGCCGAGATGGCGCCACCGAGCGCTGACCAGAGCGCGATCGACCGCGTGCGGGCGGGGCCCGACCACAGCGCCGTGATCAATGCCAGCGTCGTGGGGTAGGCCATGCCCGCCGACAGCCCGCCCAGGATCCGCGCCACGACGAGCACACCGTCGGTCGGAGCGAACGCCGCCAGCAGGCATGCGGGCACCGATAGCGTCACGCCGAGGATCAACATGAGCTTGCGGCCGTAGCGGTCGCCGAGCGCCCCCAGATACAGCACCGAGGCCGCCAGTCCCAGCGAGTACCCCACCGCGATGAGGTTCAACGTTGTCTGGGATGAATCGAACGCTGCACCGATCGAGGGCAACGCCACGTTGGCGACCGACAGGTTCAGGTTGGCGACGGCAGCCACCAGGATGAGTGCCAGGAGTACGAGGCCGGCTCGATCGGGAGCAGTGGACACCTCGGAGGTCCCGCTACCGATCGAAGCGGCCGCCGAGCCTTGCTGCGAAGCCATCGCGTGCTCCCGTTCCGCTCACCCAGAGGGTCCAGCACCCTCAACGGTCGCTGCGCATCATCGCATGCGGCCGAACGCATGGCCCACGGCCCAGGATGCCTTTTGGGCTGCTGGACGCAGTGCCGGGCACCGTCTAGCCTCCCGCCACCGAGCCCGAGAGCGCAGGTGGCGCCTGAGATGACCACGGCACAGCCCGAAGCTTCGCCCGGATCACGTGCTCCGGGCCACCTCGCTCGGCTGAAGCCCGGGAACCTCCGGGCTGCTGATGTCCGCGTGTTCTCTTCGGCCAGTGATGCGCCTCGTGCCCGACGACCCACCGACGTGGTGCTGCTGGTCCTGGCGATCGTCGTCATCACAGCGCTCTCCTTCGCCGCGCCCGGCCCCGGGCGCCTGGATCAGGCGATCGTCAACCTGGTCAAGGCCCTGCCGGGGCTCGTGGGATGGCTGTGGGAGATGTCCTACGACCTGTTGTTCGTCTGGGCGCTGCTGGTGCTGGGCGTGTCGCTGTTCGCTCACGCCCGCAAGCGATTGCTGTTCGGGGAACTCCTCGCCGGTGCCCTCGCCTACGTGATCGCGATGACGGCCGGCGGCGCGGCCGGCTCAGCGTGGTCCGACGGGTTCCGCAGCCTCACGTCCTCCGCCCCGCCCGCCGTGTATCCCGCGATGCGGCTGGCCATCGCGGCGGCGATCATCGTGGCCGCTTCGCCGCACCTGTCCCGACCCCTGCGGACGCTGGGGCGGTTGGTGGTGACGCTCGGGGCCCTCGCCAGCATCAACCTGGGGATCGCCGAACCCATCGGTGTCGTCACCGGCCTCGCTGCAGGGTTGGCGGGAGCCGCCATCGTGCACCTGCTGCTCGGCTCACCGGGTGGCCGGCTGTCCCTCGGCCAGGTTGCCCAGGCCCTTGGGGATCTCGGCGTGGAAGCCATGGACCTCCGGTACGCGCCACTCGAGCCCAGCGGGGTCTCACTCGTGCTCGCCACTGCGTCCAACGGCGGATCGCTCTTGGTCAAGATCTACGGCCGGGATGCCTGGGACGGACAGCTGCTGACCTCGATCTGGTCCTCGCTGTGGAACCGAGGCGAGACACCCGAGTTCGGTGGGCGCCTGCACCAGGTGGAACACGAGGCGTTCGTGACGCTGTTCGCTGAACGCCAAGGTGTGCCGGCGATGCCGATCGTAGCGGCAGGTATGGCTGCCGGCCGAGACGCGGTGCTCGTCGTCGCCACGCGCGACGCGCAACCGCTCGCCCAGCTGGACCCCGGCCGGATCGACGACGCGTTGCTCACGCGCATCTGGGAACTGGACGCACGCTTGTTCGACCTTCGGGTCGCGCACGGAGCACTGGACGGCTTCCGGGTCGCCGTCTACGCGGACGGCACCCCAGCCGTCGGTGACTTCTCGCAAGCGACGGTATCCGCCACCGACGCCGCCCTTCGCGCCGACCGAGCGCAGCTCCTGGTCTCGACCGCACTCCTGGTCGATCACGCGCGCGCGGTCACCATCGCCCGCGACGTGCTCGGCGCCGATCCGATCGCCGAGATGCTGCCCTACCTGCAGCCGGCGGCACTCGACCGGGCCACGCGGCACGCCGTTCGGGCACAAGACTGGGACCTCGACGACCTGCGGCAACTGGCATCGGATGCCGCGGGTGTCGAGCTCCCCAAGCTCGAACAGATCCGGCGTGTGTCATGGACCTCCATCGCGATGCTCGCGGTGATCGGCCTCGTCGCCTACGCGGTGATCTCGGCGGTGGCCAACGTCGGGCTACAGAGCCTGATCGATTCATTCAAGAACGCGGACCTCGCCTGGCTCGCGCTGGCGCTGGCGCTCTCCCCGACGGTGGGCGTGGCACAGGCGTTCGCCACGATCGGGGCTTGCATCAAGCCCGTACGGTTCGGGCCCGTCGTGATGCTGCAGTACGCGATCCAGTTCGTGGCGCTGGCGGTGCCCAGCTCGGCGGCCAGGATCGCGCTGGAGATCCGCTTCTTCGGCAAGGTGGGGATGTCGCCCGCCGGGGCGGTCGCGGTGGGGGTCATCGACAGCGTCTGCGGATTCATCGTGCAGATGCTGGTGATCCTCGTGATCCTGCTCTCGGGCATGGCGACCCTCGATCTGCCGACGAGCTCGACATCGCTGCCCGATTTCACGGGCAAATGGCTGCTCGTGGCGGTGGTCGTGGTCGTGCTGCTGGCCGTCGTGGTGCTGGCCATCCCTCGATTCCGCACGTATCTGCGGGATCAGGCGAAGGACAAGACGGCAGACATCCGCGATGGGCTGCGCGTTCTGCACTCCCCCACCAAGGTGTTGATGATCCTGGGGGGCAACTTCGTCTCGCAGGTGCTGTTCGCGATCATCCTCGGCGTGAGCCTCAAGGCGTTCGGCCACCAACTGACGTTCGCCGAACTCCTCCTGACCTACAACCTGGTGAGCCTGTTCGCGGGCTTCATGCCGGTGCCGGGCGGGATGGGCGTGGCCGAGGCCGGCTACACCGCGGCCCTGGTCGCGTTCGGGGTCCCGCACACGGCGGCGCTGTCCACGGCGATGGCGTTCCGGCTCGTGACGTACTACCTGCCGCCGATCTGGGGCGGCGCGGCGATGAAATGGCTCCGCGGTCGCGAGTACATCTGATCGCGCGGCCTCGCTCGCATGCCGAGCGGTTCGTGCACGTGCCGTGCAGTAGCCTTCGACCCGTGAGCCCTGGATGGCTCGCTCCGCATGCAGTCGAGGAGGAACGATGGTGCACCGACAGGTTTCCAAGGACGATCCTGAAGCAGGTGGCGCCGTCGCGCCCGCCTATACGCATCGGCTCGACCTCGAGCCGATCCCGAAGTTCGTCATGCCCGAACACGATGCGCGTCCGGAAACCGTCTATCGGCTGATCCACGACGAGCTGCTGTTGGACGGGAGCTCCCGGCTGAACCTCGCCACGTTCGTCACTACCTGGATGGAGCCCGAGGCCGACAAGCTCATGGCCGAGGCCTTCGACAAGAACATGATCGACAAGGACGAGTATCCGCGTACTGCTGACCTGGAGATGCGATGCGTCAGCATGTTGTCCCGGCTGTGGAACTCGCCAGATGAGGAAGAGGCCA
>DATLPI010000208.1:0-2235 GCA_035535815.1 Actinomycetota bacterium
AGGGTCTGGTCGTCCTCGGTCATCCCGGCGAATCGCAGCACGGTCCTGGGCACGTCGGTGCTCACGGCGCGACTTCCTCGACCTCGATCTCGGGGGCGGGGGCGAAGAACGCTTTCGGGTTCCGCAGGTCGACCTGGACCTCGTCGCCCTCGCCCGCGCCGTGGAGATCCTCCTTCGGAACGTGGGCGACCAGTGTCTCCCCGCCGGGCAGGCGCAGCGACACCCGGGCCAGCCACCCGAGGGAGGCGACCCGCTCGACCACGGCGGTGACGTCTCCCCCGTCGTGGTTGACCATCACGTCGTGGGGACGCACGTAGGCGGCCGCGCTCGTGCCCTCATCCAGGTGCGCGGCGCCGGGGATCCGCATCGAGCCGAGGTGGACGTGCCCGTCGACCACCTCGCCGTGCAGCACGTTCGCCGAGCCGACGAAGCAGGCGACGAACGGGGTGGCGGGGTCGTCGTAGATCTGGCCCGGCGAGCCCACCTGTTCCACACGGCCCTCGTGCATCACGACGATCTGGTTCGCAAGCTCCATGGCTTCTTCCTGGTCGTGGGTGACGAGCAGGCTGGTGACGCCGAGCTCGCGGTGCAGCTCGTCGAGCCAGCGGCGCAGGTCCTGGCGCACCTTGGCGTCGAGCGCGCCGAACGGCTCGTCGAGCAACAGGACGCTGGGTTGGGGCGCCAGCGCGCGGGCCAACGCCACCCGTTGGCGCTGGCCACCGGAAAGCTGATCGGGGTAACGATCGGCGAACGGCGCCATGTGGACCAGCTCGAGCAGGTCCGCAACGCGTGTGCGCCGCTGCTCGACCTCGGCTTTCCGGACCCGCAGACCGAACTCCACGTTCTGCTGGACCGTCATGTGCCGGAACAGGGCGTAGTGCTGGAAGACGAACCCGACCCGGCGCTCCTGCACGCTCTTGACGGTCAGCTCTTCATCTCCCATGAAGATCCGACCGGCCGTCGGCTCCTCGAGACCGGCGATCATCCGCAGCACGGTGCTCTTGCCGGATCCCGAGGGTCCGAGCAGCGCCGTGACCGCCCCCGCCGGCGCCGTGAACGTGACGTCAGTGACGGCGTCGAACGAACCGAAGCGTTTGCAAAGTCCTTCGACGACGATGGGGGTGCTCATGCGCGGGTCCTTTCCCGTTCTTCATGATGCCGGAAGAGCTCGATCGCAAGCAAGAGCGCCACCGACACGCTGGCGAGCACCAACGCGACGACGTAGGCCTCGGGCGTTTGCCGGTCCTCGTAGGCTCGATAGATGAACAGCGTCGCGGTCTCCGTCTTGCCCTGCAAGAGTCCGCTGACGATCAGCACGGCGCCGATCTCGCCGATCGCGCGTGCGGTCGTCAAGGCGATGCCGTAGGCCAGCGCCCACCGGATGTTCGGCAGCGTGACCCGGAAGAAGGTGTGCCACACGGAGGCGCCCAGCGTGCGCGAGGCATCCTCCTCGTCCAGGCCGATCTCTTCGAGCACGGGCACGACCTCTCGGATCGTGAATGGGATGCAGATGAAGATCGTGACCAGGATCATCGAGGGCAACGCGAAGATGACCTGGATCCCTCGCTGCTGGAAGAAGGGGGCGAACCAGCCGCCCGGCCCGAACAGGATCACGCAGGCGAGGCCGACGGTAACCGGCGACAGCGCGAACGGGAGGTCGACGACGGCGTTCATCAGCGAGCGCCCGCGGAACCGTTGCCGCACCAGCACCCACGCGACCATCACACCGAAGGCCGTCGTCACGAGAACCGTGACAACGGTGATCTGCGCCGTCAGCAGGAAGGCGTGCAATACATCGGGTGCCCGCAAGGTGTCGAGCACGGTCTCGGCCCCGGAACGCACGACGGTGATCACGATCGCGACGAGCGGCAGCAACAGCAGGAGCCCCACCCACGCGAGGCAGCCGATCAGGATCCAGCGCTTCCCCCAGCGCCCACGTGGCGTGATCGGGATCGCGGAGGTCGCCGCGGCGGCGCTCATCCGTCGGACTCCTTCCGACGGAGCAACCGTCCGGTAGCGAGCACCATCACGAACGAGATCGCGAACAGCAGCGTGGCGACGGCCGCGGCCTCCGCGAACCGGAACTGCCCGGTCAACTGGAAGATGAACACCGGCGCCGTCAGCGTGCGGCCGGTGCGGTTCCCCGACACGAGGATGACGCTACCGATCTCCCCCAGACACCGGGAAAAGGTCAGCAACGCGCCGGCGGCGACCGCCGAACGGATCGCCGGGAAC
>DATLPI010000209.1:0-2897 GCA_035535815.1 Actinomycetota bacterium
CTTCCCGGCCGGCCAGTTCAACGCGATCATGGGGCCGTCGGGTTCGGGCAAGTCCACGCTGCTCCACTGCCTCGCGGGCCTCGACTCGCTCACCTCCGGTCAGGTCTTCATCGGAGAGGTCGACCTGACGGGCCTGGATGAGAAACGGCTGACCCTTCTCCGGCGGAAAAAGGTCGGGTTCGTGTTCCAGGCGTTCAACCTGATCCCCACGCTCACCGCCTCGGAGAACATCACCCTGCCGCTCGACATCGCGGGCCGGGACGTCGACCGCCCCTGGTTCGATCAGGTCGTCGACACGATCGGCATCCGCGACCGACTGGGGCATCGCCCGTCAGAGCTTTCCGGCGGGCAGCAGCAGCGCGTGGCCGGTGCACGCGCGTTGGTGAGCCGGCCCGAGATCGCCTTCGCCGACGAACCGACGGGGAACCTGGATTCGCGGTCGGGTGCCGAGTTGCTCGGGTTCCTGCGAGAAGCCGTGAAGGAGTACGGCCAGACGATCGTGATGGTCACCCATGACGCCAGCGCGGCCGGCTACGCCGACCGGGTCGTCTTCCTCGCCGACGGCCTCATCGTCGATGAGATGCGTGAGCCGACCGCAGCATCGGTCCTGGACCGGCTGAAGTCGCTGGAAGGCTGACCCTCATGCTTCGCGCGACCCTGAAAGGGCTCCTCGCCCGCAAGCGCCGTCTGGCGCTCACGGTGATCTCGATCGTGCTCGGGGTCGGCTTCGTCGCGGGGACGTTCGTGCTCACCGACACGATGAACAAGGCGTTCGACCAGTTGTTCACCGACGCGGCCGCGGGCTCGGACGTGGTGGTCCGGGCCGAGCAGGCGTTCGCACCCAGCGCAACCGGGCCCGGGAGCGGTGCCGTCGAGGAACGCGATCCGATCCCCGACACCTTGTTGCCCACGGTCGAAGGGGTCTCGGGAGTCGCCTCGGCATCCGGTGACGTGACGGGGAGCGCGCAGATCGTCGATCCCGCCACGGGCGATCCCATCGGCGGCGTCGGTCCGCCCACGATCGGCACGAACTGGACCGACACGAACCCCAGCGTGCAGATCCGCGAAGGGGTGCCGCCCAGCGCCGCCGACGACGTGGTGATCGACGCGGCGACTGCGAACCGTTACGACCTCACGGTCGGCGAACAGGTGAAGATCCTGTTCCAGGGCCCACCCGAGGAGTTCACGATCTCGGGGATCGTTGGCTTCGGTGATGCCGACAACCTGGGCGGCGCCACGCTCGCGTCGTTCACCTTGCCGACGGCGCAACGGGTGCTGGACAAGGAAGGCGAATTCGACTCGATCTCCGTGCTCGGTGAGGACGGGGTCGACCCGGGCCAGCTGCAAGCCGCGGTCCAGGAGGTGCTCCCGCCCAAGGTCGAGGCCGTCACCAGCACCTCGGTGGCCGAGGAGCAGTCCGAACAGCTGAAGGAAGGCCTGGGCTTCTTCCGGATCGCCCTCCTGGTGTTCGCGTTCATCGCGTTGTTCGTCGGCTCCTTCCAGATCTTCAACACCTTCTCGATCATCGTGGCCCAGCGGTCCAAGGAGTTGGCGCTGCTGCGAGCCGTGGGCGCGAGCCGGCGCCAGGTGTTGACGTCCGTGATCGTCGAGGCCTTGCTGATCGGTCTCGTGGCAGCCGTCCTCGGTATCGTCGCGGGCGTCGGCATCGCGATCTTGTTGAAGGCGTTGCTGTCCGGGTTCGGCATCGATCTGCCCAGCACATCGCTGCAGGTGCAACCGCGGACGGTCGTGGTCTCGTTGATCATCGGCGTGGTCGTCACGATGATCGCGTCGGTGCTTCCGGCCCGCAGAGCGGCACGGGTGGCTCCGATCGAGGCGCTCCGCGAATCGCAGGACACCGGGGCCGACCACTTGGGGCGGCGCTCGGTGATCGGCGTGATCGTCACCGTGATCGGGCTCGCGCTCCTCGGCTACGGCTTGTTCGGCGAACCGGACAACGCCGGGCTGTTGATCGGCGGCGGTGCCGCGGTGATCTTCATCGGGATCGCGATCCTGTCGCCCCTGGCGGCTCGCCCACTGTCGGGGGCGATCGGCCGGCCGGTCCGTGGGATCAGCATGGCGGCGCGCCTGGGCCGCGAGAACGCGATGCGCAACCCCCGCCGGACCGCGGCGACCTCGTCGGCGCTGATGATCGGCCTGGGGTTGATCGCGATGGTCTCGATCCTGTCTGCCTCGCTCAAGGCCTCGTTCGACGCGGCGCTGCAGGACACGCTGCGGGCAGACCTGGTGCTCACCTCGTCCTCGTTCACGCCGTTCAGCCAAGAAGTGGCGACGCGGACCGCGGCGGTCGAAGGCGTGGAGGCGGTGTCGCAGTTCCGCCAGGGCGGGTTCAAGGTCAACGACAGCGACGCCGCGATGACCGGGGTCGATCCGGGCACGATCGAGACGGTCGCGAACCTCGGGCCCAGCGACGGCGCGATCGCGTCGCTCGACTCGGGCGATGTGCTGGTCTACGACCAGACGATGCAGGACAACGGGTGGGCCGTGGGTGATGAGCTCCCGTCCGCGTTCGCAACGATCGGCGAGGATCCGCTCACGATCGGAGGCACGTTCGACGACAACCGGCTGGTGGGGGACTACGTGGTCTCGCTCGAGACCTTCGACGAGCTCTTCCGGGCCCAGCTCGACACGTTCGTCTTCGTGAAGGCGGCCGAGGGAGCCGACCCGGCCACCGTGCGTGCAGATGTCGAGGCGGCCACCGCCGAGTTCGGCAACATCCAGGTGCAAGATCAGGCCGCGTTCCGTGAACAGCAGGCGGGCTTCGTGAACCAGCTGCTCGGACTGGTGACCGCCATGTTGTTGTTCGCGGTCATCATCGCCCTCTTCGGCATCGCCAACACGCTGAGCCTGTCGATCTTCGAGCGCACCCGCGAGCT
>DATLPI010000210.1:0-2130 GCA_035535815.1 Actinomycetota bacterium
CCCCTTGGAAGATCTGCAGGATGGTTGGGAACAGTCTGGAACTGTCGGACAAGAGATCTATGGGGCCGGCATGGCAATGGCCTTCGCGACGCGGCACTATCGGCATCTTGCCGGCACGTCTTTGGCCGTCTACATCGAGTACCCGATCACGAATGAGCGGACGTTGAAGCGCGGCGGACGCTCGAGCCTTACCTTCGAGCTTCTCGGGAGCCGAACGGGCCGGTCGAAGGTGCGCATCGTTCCACTCGATGCCGCAACGCTCCCCGACGATATCCGTGTGGTCGTACGCCGATCGAAAGGATGGGCTCCTTTGCAACCGATCGTCACGGACGAAGGACACCTGAGCTTCGAGGTGCGAGGCAACGACGAGATTCGGATCAACTGGGCACATCGAAGCCTGAGCAGCGGGTGACTCTCGCGTAGCCGGTCTTGCCTTCGGGAGGGGCCTCTAGGAGCTCCTGTAAAACCCCTGCGCGCCGAGGCGGTAGCAGCGCTCCTCGACCGACTCTTGCTGCATCGCCGAGAGCATGAGCACGGGGGTCGCTGCGGTGCGTTCATCCTCCCGAAGGGCATCGAGCACGGCGAAGCCATCCATGAACGGCATCATGATGTCCAGCACGATCGCATCCGGACGTCAACGCGTCGCCATCGCGAGGCCTCTGGACCCGTCATCAGCGATGAGCGCCTCATGGCCGGCCACGAACGGAGTCGCTAATTGGTCATGTCGTCTGGGTGATCGGTGGCGCCGGGCGCATCCTCCACGACGTGCATCGCCGCCTCCTCCGCCGGGACGAACGGACCTTCCTCCGTTCCGAGCAGTGATGGATCGGCGACCAGATCAGGCTCGTCGTCGACCTCGTCGAGCTCGGTCAGCACGACTCTTTCGGGATCGGTCGATCCGGCGCCGCGCTCCTCTTTGAGCCGCTCGTCAAGCCCGCTGCCTTCGCGGAGCGCTTCCGTCGTCGTGTCGTGTTCCTCCGAGACCGCTTTGTCGCGGTCCAGCATCTGGTCTTCGAACTCTTCCTGCGCGTCGTCCTCGATGTCGCTCATGTCCCCAGGCTCGCACAGGGTTCGGAGATAGGTCAACGCGTGGGCTCCACGGGGCCGATCTCGATCACCGAGGGTTGGCCCGGCCCATTGCAGGGCGGTATCGCTTCGGGTCCGGGCTGCACCTCCATCTGTCCACCGTTCGGGAGCGCAAGGCGCAAGGACACGTTGGTATCGCCGCACCAGTTCGACCACGAGAACCGCAAGGCGGCGTGCTCTCCGTCGGCCAACGTCACCACTGGCCAGCCATCCGGCCGAGGCGTGCCATCCACGACCCAGGTCGGATCCACCTCGTCGAAGGTGGCGCCGGAATCGATGGTCGCGCCGGAACCGTCAAGCAGGGTGAGCGTCGGCGTTCCTTCGAGCGTGCAGGTGTCGGGCGACACGTTCTTAAGATCGATCGAGCCTTCGCGCGAGCCCATCGCTCCCTCCAGCGCCGGCGTCGGCGTGATCTGCGACGGTGAGCAGGTCGGTGTGGGAACGACGGGCGGACCGGAGGTGGCGGGCTGCCTGACGGGCTCCGGACCGATCGCCCGCAAACCGGCGAACAAACCCGCGACAAGCACGGCCGCAACCACGACCGCGCCGAGCGCGTTCACAGCGAACCGGCGGTGACCCCTACCGGGCAGCTCGGGCGGCACATCCAGCTGGGGCGGCACGTCGTCTGCCCGGCGTCGCAGCAGCTCTCGGACCTGTCCTTCCATGTCATGCATCGGGGGCACCTCGCATCTCGTCGCGCATCGACTGGAGTCCTCGCGACACCAGAGACTTCACGGTTCCGGGGCGGCACCGAAGGAGCTCTGCCACCCGCTGCTCGGAGAGGTCCTCGTAGAACCGCAGGACGACGGCGGCACGCTGTCGCTGCGAGAGTCCGTTCATGGCCCGCCACAGCTCGTCCCGTTCCCCGAACGAGCCATCGGGGGGCGGCGCCGTCCGGCTGCAGATCTCCCGCCCCTCCCGCTCGAGGTAGGCGCGCTCCACCTTGCGACGCCGGAAATAGGAACGGCTGAGGTTCACCACCGTGCGCTGCAGGTAGGCCTCGAACGCGGCCGGGTCGCGCAGATGCACCAGCCGGCCCGCCAG
>DATLPI010000211.1:0-2803 GCA_035535815.1 Actinomycetota bacterium
CACCACGGCGCCCACGGCCGCGATCCGCTCCAGGAGTTGGGCGCTGCCCTTCGGGTACGGCAGGTCGATGCCCGAGCCCAGGACGGCGATGCTTGCGCCGCCGGCGGCGAGCGCCCCGCGGTGGGCGGCCGCATCGATGCCCCGGGCCGCCCCGCTGACGACGCAGGCGCCGGCGGACCCCAGCGCCGAGCCGATGTCCATGGCCATCTCGTTGCCGAGCGAGGAACAGTTGCGGGCGCCGACGACCGCCACGACGTCGGGCATGTCGGTGAGTTGCCGCCCCTTCACGAACAACCCGATCGGGGGGTCGGCGAGCAGGTCCAGGAATGGCTTCACGTACTCGACGTCTGCGGGGGTCACGAATCGGGCTCCCAGCGCCGTGACGGCCGCCGCGATGGATGCTGGATCGGCCGCCCTCGCGAACGCCTGGTCGGCCCGGCTGCCCGCCGCTCCGGATCGGATGGCCTCGAGGCATCCCGAGGCCGTGCCCTGTGCCCAGGCGAGAGCGTGGAGGCGCTTGGGCGCGATCCCGAGCAGCGAGACGAGCACCAGGGTCGCCGCGCGCTCCTCCTCGCCCGCTCCGAACCCCTCGGGGAACCCACGGGGTACGTCGGTGTCATCGGCGACCGGCTCCCGCGTCAGTTCAGCCGGCACGGGAGAGCCCCTCTCCACCGAAGCCGTCGCGGTAGCTGAGCGCCTCGGCCATGTGCCCGGCGGTGACCCGTTGGCTGTCCTCCAGGTCGGCGATCGTCCGCGCGACCTTCAGCGCCCGGTCGAACCCTCGACCCGTGAGACCCATGCTCTCGACCGCACCGCCGAGGAACTCCTCCGCGGCGGGCTCCATATGCACCTGACGGCGGGCCACCGGCCCGGGCAGGTGCGCGTTGCAGGCGACCCCCAGCGCGGACCAGCGAGCGCGCTGGACGTCGCGAGCGCGCTGTACCCGGTCACGCACGACATCGGACGGTTCCCCCGTCTGCTCGCCCATGAGCTCGGTCTTCGTGAGACGTGGGACCCGGAGCCGCAGGTCGATCCGGTCCAGGAGCGGCCCCGACAGCTTCTGGCGGTAGACCTCGGCGCGATCGGGCCGGCAACGACACTGCCGCCGAGGATCGCCTTCGAACCCGCACGGACACGGGTTCGCGGCAGCGACGAGCGTGAACCGAGCGGGGAACTCGACCGAACCGATCGCTCGCGTGACGACCACCCGTCCGTCCTCAAGCGGCTGGCGCAGCCCTTCGACCGCGTCGCGCCGGAACTCCGTGAATTCATCGAGGAACAAGACGCCATGGTGCGCCAGCGACACCTCGCCCGGCCGGAGGTAGGTGGCGCCGCCGCCCAGGAGTCCGACCTGGGAGACGGAGTGATGCGGCGCGCGGAACGGGCGGGCGCGCAGGACGCCGTCGCCACCGGCGAGCAGACCCGCCACCGAGTGCAGCTGGGTCGCTTCGAGCGCCTCCTCGCGGGTGAGGCGCGGAAGGATCGTCGTCATGCGCCGGGCCAGCATGGTCTTGCCCGCCCCGGGCGAACCGACGAGCAGGACGTTGTGGCCCCCTGCGGCGGCCACCTCGAGGGCGCGCCGAGCTTGCTGTTGGCCACGGACGTCGGCCAGATCGACCGACGTCCCGGCCGCCGCATCGTCGTGGGCCGGCGCCGGGGGTTCGTCGGGCGTCCATGTGCCCCGGAGGAAGCCCACCACCTCGGTGAGGGACGCGGCGCCCACGACCTGCAGCCCTTCGACCTGGGCCGCTTCGCGAGCGTTGGGAGCGGGGACGACGACGCCCTCCAGCCCCTTGCGTGCGGCCTCGATCGCCACGGACAGCATCCCCGGCGTCGGCATGAGCTCTCCCTTGAGCGACACCTCTCCGGCGAACGCGTACCGGGCGAGGAAGGTCGAGGGCACCTGGGCGGTGGCGGCCAGCACACCCATCGCCACCGGAAGATCGAGACCCGGGCCCTCCTTCCGGAGGTTGCCGGGCGCGAGGTTGACGACGACGCGGCGGAGCGGCCACTCGAACCCTGCGCCATCGACGGCGGGGCGGATCCGGTCGGTCGCATCGCGCACCGCGGCGCCGGGAAGGCCCGTGAGGGTGAGCGACGGCAGCCCGCGCCCCACGTGGGCCTCGACGGTGACGAGGTGGCCGCCCACGCCGAGCACCGACACCCCGAGCACCCGTCCGTACATGCGAGCACCGTAGGTCCGGGGTGCACGACGGTCCGTGACCGTCGTCACGGGCGGACCGGATCGGGCCGCTGTTACCCTCGCCGCCATGGTGGATCGCTTCGATTGGAGCCCCGAACCCGACCTGCTCGACATCCGCGATCCCGGCCGTTCGCGCCCCTCGCTGGAAGCGCTCGGGGAGGCCACCTGGCGCGAGGCCCTCGACTGGCTCTACGACCATGCGATGGAGCGGCCCGTGCACGGCCAGGCTTACCCGGAGGCCCGCGAGACCTTCTTCGGCCCCAGCCGTCAGCCGGTCGCGGCTCCGATGTCTCCGACGACCTCCGACAAGGTCCTGGCGGAGTTCCGAGCGCGGGTGGCCCCGAACACCTACAACGCCCAACATCCGGGCTCGTTCAGCTACTTCACGCCTCCGCCGTTGCCGATGTCGATCGCCGGCGAGGTGCTGTCGCAGTGGATCCATCAAGGGGTCGACGTCTGGCACGCCGGACCGATCGGCGCGTTCGTCGAGGAGGAGGTCACCGGGTGGCTCCGCGATCTCGTCGGGTTCCGCGAGGACGGCTGGGGGGTCCTCACCTCGGGCGGGGTCATGGCCAACATCATGGCGATGACCCTGGCGCG
>DATLPI010000212.1:0-2529 GCA_035535815.1 Actinomycetota bacterium
ACGCCCTGCCGGCCCCGCGGAGGATCACGACGGAGACCGTCTCGTCGGCGCCGGCCGCCCGGATCGCCGCCGAGATCGCGTCCGTGAGGTCCGCATTCAGGGCGTTGAGGGCGTCGGGGCGGTTCATCGTCAGCCGCCGGATGGAACCGAGATCCTCGACCAGCACGGTGGGTTCGGCTGCAACGTCCGGCACGGCGACCCCTCGTTCCCCTCGATCGGCCCGGTGAGAGGCACGGATGATAGTCGGGCCGCGCATGGCTCGGACGCAGATGATCCGGGGCACCACCGGGTGCGAACCACAGAGAGAGACCACCGAGATGCCCAGGGCCGGACTAGCTCGAACGGGGTGTGCCCGGCGTCCCTTGCATAGCGCGGGCTGGCTATGGTACTCACCGGCTTGCACGGTTTGAACCGCCGGTCAGGGTTCTCCCACCGGCTCGACGTGGGGAGGAAACGATGCGTCACGTGAGGGATCTGTCCCGTCGTGAGTTCCTCGTTCGGGCGGGTGGAACGGCCGCTGCCATCCCGACGATGTCCGCGATCCTGGATGCCTGTTCGAAGCCCGGAGCGAGCACGAGCGGATCGTCCGCCTTCGAGATCGCGACGCCCGACCATCCGGTGACGCTCCCGATGAACGGCGAGCCGATCGCGACCGACACCCCGATCGAGCAAGGAGCGACGCTCCAGATCCTCAACTGGGCGGTCTACATGTGGAAGTACGTGCTCAACCAGTTCGTGCAGCAGTACGGGGACGACGGCATCAAGTTCTCCGGCGTCACGACCTTCAACAACATGGACGAGGGCGTGCAGAAACTCGCGAGCGGCAAGATCAAGGCGGACGTCTTCTTCCCGACGATCGACGTGCTCGGCAAGCTGGTCGCCGCCGACCTGCTCCAGCCACTGAACCACGACCTGATCCCGGCGCTCCAGCAGGACAACTGGGCCGCCTTCCAGAGCCCGTACTACGACCAGGGCTGGCGCTACTCCGTGCCGTACACGATCTACACGACCGGCATCGGCTACCGGCGCGACCAGATCCCCGACGACGTGATCCACGGGATGGACAACCCGTGGTCGCTCCTGTGGGACCCGACCTACAAGGGCAAGGTCGGCGTCTACCCCAGCTACCGCGACGTGATGGCGATCGCGCTGATGAAGAACGGGATCACGGACCTCAACACGGGCAAGGATGCCGACCTCGAGACGGTGCGCACCGACCTCCTCGCCATGATCGATGCGGTCGACCCGAGGATCGCCTACGACGCCTCCTACAACAAGCTGCAGAACGACAAGTTCTCGGTCACCACGGCGTGGTCGGGTGACGTCGTCGCAGGCTGGGAGTACACCTCCCCCGCTACGCAGGCCGCCTATGAGGGCTTCGGTTACTGGTTCCCCGAGGACCGCAAGGGCCCCATCGACAACGACCTGATCGCGATCCCGAAAAGCGCGGAGCATCCGCGGCTCGCGCACGAGTTCATCAACTTCTGGCTCTCGTTCCGTCACGCGATGGACAACTTCTCCTGGAACGGGTACCAGCCGCCACAGACGCAGGCGAACGTGGACGCGCTCACGAAGACGGAGGGCCTGTACTCGAAACGGTCCTCGAGCTGGGCGGCGCCCGCGATGTACGTGGCTCCGTGGATGCCGGACGCCGCGGTGCGCGAGGGCGATTTCGCGATCGGGTATCGCGAAGGTCCCTTGCCGGCGGACGTCGACGACCATTGGCACCAGATCTGGTCTGAGTTCACCGCCGGTGTCGGGTCCTAGCGAGGCCAAGCCCGCCCGTCGGCGCCGCCACCGCTCGGGCGGGGCGACTGAGGAGGGGGTCCTCTATCCGCGCTGGTTCTGGCCCTCGTTCACGCTCCCGGCGTCGCTCTGGCTCGCGATCCTGTTCGTCCTGCCGCTGTACACGGTCATTTCGATCGCCTTCGGCACCGTCGACCAGATCTTCCGGAACCCGCTGCCCGTCTACGAGCCGTGGTGGTGGAGCGGGGAACAGTTCGGCAAGGTGCTCGACGATTCGTTCGGGCTCTACCGCCATGTCTATGTCCACACCTTCGAGTACGTCGTTATCGCGAGCGCCCTCTGTCTGGCCCTGGCGTACACGGTGGCCTATTACGTGGCCCGCTTCGGCGGGAGGCGGAAGACCCTCCTCCTCGCGCTGCTGATCGCGCCGTTCTTCATCAGTTACCTGATGCGCATGCTCGCCTGGATCAATCTGCTCGACACCGACGGATACGTCAACAAGATGCTGACGTTCCTCCACGTTGTGCCGCAACCGATCGATTGGCTGAGCGGACGACCATCGACCGTGGTCATGGGGCTGATCTACGGCTACATCCCATACATGGTCTTGCCCCTCTACGCGTTCCTGGACCGGATCGACGCCAACCTGCTGGAGGCCGGTCGTGATCTGGGGGCCGGTCCGGCCAGGACGTTCTTCCGCGTCACCCTGCCGCTCTCGCGTCCCGGCATCCTGGCCGCGCTCGTGATCGTGTCGCTCCCGATGTTCGGCGACTACTACACGAA
>DATLPI010000213.1:0-2829 GCA_035535815.1 Actinomycetota bacterium
GGGGAACTCCTCGACGATGAAGTCGAGGAGCCGGTCGATCCCGATCGCCTTCGCGGCCGACCCGACGAACACCGGCGCGAGACGCGCGGCGGCGAACCCCGCCTTCGCGCCGCTCACGATGTGCTCCTCCGGAAGCGAGCCTTGCTCCAGGTACTCCTCGATCAACGCGTCGTCGGATTCAGCGACCGCCTCGACCAGCTTCTCGCGCGCGGGATCGGCCATCGCGTGGATGTCGTCGGGCCACTCGGACTCTTCGGCCATCGGTCCGCTCGGATAGCGATCGGCCTTCTCATGGAGGAGGTCGGCGATCCCACCGAACTCATGCTCCTGACCGATCGGCAGCTCGAAGGGCGCGACCTGGTTCCCGAAGGACGACACGAGCTGGTCGAGCGTGTTCTGGAAGTCGGCCCGCTCGCGGTCGAGCTTGTTCACGAAGATCGCGCGCGGCAATCCTTCCTCCACGGCGAGCTCCCACGCGTATTCGGTCTGGACCTCGACGCCGTCGACGGCGCTGACCACGATGATCACGGCGTCCGCGGCGCGGACCGCGTTCCGAAGATCGCCGACGAAGTCCGCGGTGCCCGGCGCGTCGAGCGCGTTGATCTTGACGGCCTTCCACTCGATCGGCGCCATCGCGAGCGACACGGAGATCCCGCGCCGTTGTTCATCCGGATCGTGGTCCGAGACGGTGTTGCCGTCTTCCACGGTGCCCATCCGCGTGATGCCGCCGGACGCGAAGAGCATCGCTTCGAGGAGCGTCGTCTTGCCCGACCCTCCGTGGCCAACGAGCAGGACGTTTCGGATGTCCTTCGCGTCGTACGTGTTCAACGCGGCTCCTCCCGGATGTGCACGGATCGCGGTCGCGGGTCCAGGTCGCGGGTTCCGGCATCCTATCGAGTTGGAACATCCCGGGGTGTTGTGTTGCAGCGGAAGCGGGTTCCGACCTGCGCTGATGGCGTGGATAGGGGGGACATGGGGGTCATGAAAGAACCCTCGGGGCAAGCGGACGGTGCCAATGTGGTGCTACAGCACGGTCAGGTTTGTCCAGGTCAGATGGATCGCTACCGGGAGGCGTACTAGACGCAGTAGCTCCCTGAGGGTGGGGGCGGAACGCAGGGGAACGCGGGCTCCTTGTTCATGTGGCCCACGCCCATGTTGCCCAGATCACCAACGTGATCAGCAGCACCATGGCCACGACCAGCCAGTGTTTCACGCGGGCGGCTCCCAGCGCGGGGTATCGATCATCCATCCCGAAGGGGGGGGCTGACATGAGGCTCTTGTCGTTGCAGCGTTCCCCGACATGCTTCGACGCGATCGCGAACGTTAGGGATGCGCGAGTGCCAAGCGCTGCCTCTCGCTTCGGAGTCAGCGTTCGTGAGTATCGGAAGCCCTGTCCGGCCGTGGAGGCGTCTTGCTGAGCTTCTCGAACATCCGGCAGGTCATGTTCCACGTCGAGAATTGGTTGATTTCTAGATCGCGGGACCTGTTGCGGAACGCGTTCGCATCCTGGTACATGCCAGAGAGCATGACCAGCATCTGATCGTCTTCGGGTAGCTGCTCGAAGAACGTGACCCAAGGGTGTGCCGATCCTGAATGAGCGGGTTGGTTCGCCCACCAAAGGGCTTCCTCCAGGAGCACCTCGCGCATCTCGGCAGGTGTCATGCCCTCCTCCGGCCGAGCGTCTCAACCCGGGGCCTGATCAGCACGCCTGCCATGACGGAAACGTACGCCAACGCCGACAGCGGCGGAAGCTAGGCTCCCTCCATGGCGACCCTGGCGGCGCACCCGGGGATGATGCAGCGGGCTCGGAAGCGTGAGGGCCTCAGGGTCTGTCGCGCAGCCTGGCTGGTCGGGGTCCGCGTCCGGGAGTATCGAGAGATCGAAGCCGGCGAGCGCACTGCGAGCCTGGGTACGTATGAACGGATCTGCGAGCTGTTCGGTTGGCTGCAGACGGTCGCAGGGGACCCTCGTGGCAGGTGAAATTCAATTAACCCAGGCGATGGCTCGTCACGTCGTCGAGACGGTGGCGGGGGTGCAGCTCGTGTTTCGGGACGGGGCCAACATACCGCCCAAGACCTACGACTTCGACGTCATGCGGGGCAGCAAGCTCGTTGCGGCTCTCGCTGTAACGATGCTCCTTGACGAGTCGCGCCAGCGTCTGTCGACCCGCATTCAGCGCTCACAGCTTTGCGGAGGCTCCCAATCTCCGGTCCGCGTGGGTCGTGACCTTCGGTGCGGCTGCGTTCGAGGGCCGACCTCCGATCAAGGATCTTGGGCCTCAGCTCGTTCCCATCCTGGAAACCCTCGAGGACCTCGGCATGGACTTTGTCAGCCTCGACTTTTCCGACCTGAGCTCAGGCATGAGTTTGATGCGTCCGAGGGAGAGGAGCGTCTATGCGTCCCTAGCGCAGCTCTCGGTCTACCGTGCGATGACGACCGGCTCCGAGCACCCGCCGGGGCTGTATCTCGTAGAGGCGTCGGCCGACGTGGCGGCTCAGGGCAGCTATACCCACCAAACGATCGAGCTGGCCCTGTTGGCCGGTCGTTTCCAGCGCGAACGAGTCAGGCTCCGCCGCTCGGTGACGCCCGAACGACATTTGTTCATTTGGCTTTCGGCGACGCTCTACGACGCACGGAAGGGCCTTGCCTCGAGTGATAGGCCCCCCAACGAGGCCCCCACCTTGCCAGACGACATCACCACGCTGTGGGTAGCGGCTTTGTCGCAACCCGACAGACTCGTAACGTGGCGAAGCTCGGGTGACCCCTGGGAGCGCTTCGACGTTCCGTGAAGGGGTCGCGCCAGTGAACGATCCTCGCCGACGAGATCTC
>DATLPI010000214.1:0-2508 GCA_035535815.1 Actinomycetota bacterium
ATCGACGATCCCCGGACCCCCTACGCGTTGACGTTGCGCGTCGACGACGTGCTCTCGGGCGAGGACCCAGGATCGGAGGTCACCATCCTGGCGATGCCGTGCAAGAAGCTGAACGGCATCGCGCCGTCGACGATCCCCGACTACGTGGGCATCGAGGGGGTGTTCGCGATCGCCGACGTCCCCACCGGCTTCTTCTACGTCGAGACGTTCCAGCCCGAGGGCGATCCCGTGGCAGCCGCGGAAGCGGTGCTGGCCGACACCGACCCGTTCGATGCGTCCGGCTCGGCACCGGTGCCGACGGTGAGTCCTGTGCTCGCGCCTCCCGCGGCTGTTCCGCAGGACGGTGGATCCTCGGCGGCCCTTCCGGTCGTGATCGGAGCGCTCGTGATCGTGGGGGTGGGCGGTGGATCGCTGCTGCGTTCGCGGTCGCAACGATCGCGCGCCTCACAGCGCCGAGGCCCCGCGAAGGCCCGGCCAACCCAGAAGGCGGGCACGAAGACCAAGGCCGGCACGAGCAAGCGCGGCCAGAAGGCGAAGGCCCGCCGCTAGGCCACGGGTGACTTCGCGCGCCCGGTGCCTCTGCCGAGCATCGCCATGATCCCCTGCTTCTCCTCGGGCGTGAGCCCGAAAAGCAGGAACGCGGCGTAGTAGGCGGCGCCGCCGATCAGAGCGGTGCCCAGCAGATCGATCCCCCACCGGGGACCTTCCAGGAGGGCATGCACCCCGAGCATGACCGCGGCGCCGATCACCGTGGGGATCAGCAACCGCGCGTAATACCGATCGTAGGGCTGGATCCGCACGAAATGCCACACCAGGTAGAGCCGCAAGGCGTTCGAGAACACGAGCGCGCACGCCTGGGCGATCGCGGCGCCCATGGGCCCGAGGTGGGGCACCAGCACGATCGCGATCACCAGGTCGAGCGCGAACGAGGCCGCGTACACGACGAGGTCCCACCCGGTTCGACCCACCATGATCAGCACGAACCCGGCCGCCCCCACGCTGACGTTGACAGCCTGGCCTATAAGCAACACCCGCAGCCACGCCGTGCCGCTGTCGTAGGAGCTCCCGAACACCTGCAACACCGCGGCGGGCGCGATCAGGAACAGCAGCAGCAGCGGGATCGTGCCGCCCAGGGTCCATCGCGTGATCTGCTTGAACAACGCGTTGAGCCGGTCGCGGAGCCCGCGTTCATACAGGTCGGCGACGAACGGACTGAACATGTACGAGACCGCGGTGAGGAACAGCACCAACGCCTGGGCCACTCTGATCGAGGCGGCGTAGACGCTGACCTGGGGGTCGTCGGGCAGGTAGTGCGAGAGCACCGCGAGGTCGGTGTAGAACAACGCCTGGCTCAGCAGTGCGGCGGGAGCACGCGGCGCGCCGTAGCGAACCAGCGCCCCGGTCTCGCCCTCGCTGATCGACTCCGGCGTGAACGTGCGCGTGGCGTGGCGCCATGACACGAACGCGATCCCGGTGGCGAGCACCCACGACAGCCCGTACGCCCACGTGGTGACCGCGACCGTCTTGTCGATCGCCGCCCACAGGATCAGCGTGATCACGATCCAGCCGACGGACTGTCCGATCCAGTACGCGTAGAGCGTGTGCCGCATGATCTTCAGTCCGCGGCTGCCGCCCAGGTAGACCTGTGCCACCGCCACGAAGATCAACGCGACCGCGGCGGCGCGCACCGAGGCCTGCGGGACGTTGAGCAGATCGCCGATGGAACCCGAGGCCAGCAACGCGAGCGCGGCGACCACCACGCTGACCACCACCGCGATCGAGACCGCCAGGCGCACGATCGGCCGGGACCGCCCCCGGTGACCCTGGCCGGTTTCGATCGCGACGCGTCGCACCGCCGCCATGTCCATGCCGAACCGGGTCGCGGCGCCGGCCACGAACGCCATCTGGGTGATCAACGTGATCTGTCCGAACGCCGGCGAACCCTTCCCGAACGCGCGAGCGATCAGGATGTTCATGCCGAAGCTGGCGATCACGAAGACGCCGAGGCCGACGATGTTTTGCCCGGTGCCGGCCAGGATCGTGCGGCGGTCCCGCGCCTCCTCGGCGTGGTCGGGCAGGGAAGCGTCTTCGGCTTCGGCGGTACGGAAGGCTTCGTCGGGGGTTCCCAAGGCGGCCCCAGTATCCCGGACCGAACCCCGCCTGACCGGTATCGGGCGATCTCGTCACAGGGAAGGCACGAGGACCCTCATCCCAGGGGCCGTGCGACCCATGGCATCTGCGTCCTGAGGACCGACCATGGAGGAAGCGGAGCGGAAAGGGGGACCGAAGATGCGAACCCGGATGACGATCATGGGCCTGGTCCTGGGTGCCGTCATCGCAGGACTCGCCGTGGCGTTCGTCGCCGTCCTCGTGCTCGGACCGGTGATCGGGCTGATACTCGTGGTCGCGTTCGCCGCGCTGGTAGGGGTGACCTACATCACCCGGATCGGACCGTGGCAGCGCCGATGGGGTTCGACTCCCGGTGAGGTGGCCATGACGATGCCAGGA
>DATLPI010000215.1:0-16052 GCA_035535815.1 Actinomycetota bacterium
CCGGGGTGCGGCCGGGGGCGAAGCCACGAGAGCTCTCCGGATGGGAACGGCGTCGCGTCTCGCTCGCTCGCGCGCTCGCCACCGACCCCCGGCTGCTGCTGCTGGACGAACCCCTGGCCGGCGTCGACGTCACCGCCCGCGGGCAGATCCGATCCCTGCTGCGCGAGGTCGCCGATGGGTTCGACGGCGTCGTCGTGCTCGTGGCCCACGACCCGCTCGACGCCCTCACCCTGGCCGATCGGGTCGCCATCATGGAGGCCGGAAGGATCACCCAGGAGGGCACGCCCGACCAGATCAGGAGCGCGCCACGATCGTCCTACGCCGCCGACCTCGTGGGCGTGAACCTGTTCACGGGCGAACTGGACCCGCTGGAGGACGGCGCCGCGACGCTGCTGACGGCTGTCGGCACGATCACCGTCGCCCCCGAGCACGTCCCCGCTCCTGGAGCCGCGGCGTTCGCCACGCTGCGTCCGGCCGACATCTCGCTGCACCTGGAACGTCCCGAGTGTTCGGCGCGCAACGTGTTCGAGGGCACCGTGGACGAGGTCTCGATCGACGCCGACCGAGCTCGGGTTCGGCTAGACACGCAGCCACCGTTGATCGCCGAGGTCACCGCCGGGTCGGTTACGCGGCTCGGGCTGGCGCCGGGGACCGACGTCTGGGCCAGCTTCAAAGCCGTGGAGGTCTCGTTGCATCTCCTCGACCAGGCCGAAGACGTCGCCGGGCAACGGGCAACGGAGTCCACCGCAACCGGTACCCTGAGCGAGTGAAAACGACCGAGCGGGAGTCGCTCGAGGCTCCCGAGCCCGGCGACGACGCCCCCGAAGAACACAAGCACAAGAATCCCGTGGTGCAGTTCCTGGGAGAGCTGCCCGGTCTCATCATCATGGCCTTCGTCCTGGCCCTGTTGATCAAGACCTTCCTGGTGCAGGCGTTCTTCATCCCGTCGGGCTCGATGGAACCCACCCTGATGCCCGGCGACCGGGTCCTGGTGTTGAAGGTCCCCTACTACTTCCACGACCCGCGGCGCGGCGACATCATCGTGTTCGAAGATCCCGATCCCACCGCCCAGCCCGACCGCGGCGCCGTGGGCGGGTTCTTCCACTGGATGTTCGAGGGCCTGGGGGTCCAGCGACCTGACAACGAGGACTTCATCAAGCGGGTGATCGGGGTGCCGGGTGACACCGTGTTCGCCAAGGACGGGCAGGTGTACGTGAACGATCAACCGATCGACGAGCCCTACCTCACGCAGAAGACGGCCGATTTCGCGCCGGTGAACGTGCCCGACGACATGCTCTTCGTGCTGGGTGACAACCGCGGGAACTCTCAGGACTCGCGGTTCGGTCTGGGCATCTCCACGAAGCAGTCGAAGGGCGTGGGGTTCATCCCCATCGACAAGGTGATCGGCAAGGCCGAGATCATCATCTGGCCGCCGTCGAGGCTGGGCTTACTCCACTAGTCCGGCGCAGACTACTTCCGTGGGACGGCCCGGTTCCTCGGACCCACCGGCTGCTCTCCCGGCACGAACAACCGTGCGAACGACCACACGATCGCCGCGATGCCGAACCCGGCGAGCCACACGATCACCGGCGGGTCATCCAGTGCGAAGAACGTGGCGCTGGGCGGCCATACCAACGCGATCACGAACAACCCCCCCATCGACCAGATCAGCATGAGGCGTGATCGCGTGAGTGGCGCGGACAGGATCGATAGCACCAGGAACCCGATCCAGGTCAGCACCATCACCGCGGTGGTCTGCGCCTCGAGCAGGGTGACGCCGGGTTCGTTGGCCGCCAGCCGGTAGGCGAGCAGGGTTGCGATCGCCGCCAGCGTGCCCGTGGGGATCGCGAACCGGAGCACGCGATCCACGAACCCGGGGCGGAACCGCTCGGTATTGGGCGCCAGCGCCAGGAAGAACGAGGGGATCCCGATCGTCAGCGCGCCGATCAGCGTCAGGTGCCGCGGCAGGAACGGGAACACGAACCCCGCCACGCCCGTCGCGAGAGAGATCAGCATCGCGTACACGGTCTTGTTCAGGTACAGGCCGCTCGTGCGCTCGATGTTGCCGAGCACCCGGCGTCCCTCGGCCACCACCGGCGGCAGGGCGTCGAAGTTGGAGTCCAACAAGACGAGTTGCGCCACCGCGCGCGTGGCATCGCTCCCCGAGCCCATGGCGACGCCGATATCGGCGTCCTTGAGGGCGAGCGCGTCGTTCACGCCGTCGCCCGTCATCGCCACGGTGTGACCGTGCGCCTTGAGTGCCTGCACCATGGCGCGCTTCTGTTGCGGTGTGACGCGCCCGAACACCCCGTGAGACTCGAGCGCGCCCGCGAGTTCGTCGAGATCCTCGGACAGGGTGCGGGCATCGACCGGTTCCTCGGCGTCGGGCAGACCCAGCTGCCGGGCGATCGCGCCAACGGTGCGGGGGTCGTCGCCCGAGATCACCTTGACGGTGACGTCCTGCTCGCGGAAGTACCGCAGGGTGTCGGCGGCGTCGGGCCTGGGCAGATCGGCAAGGATCACGAGCGCAACGGGTTCGACGCCCTGCGGCAGCTCGTCGCCGTCGAGCCGGTCGGCCGAGGCCAGGAGCACCACGCGCTTGCCCTCGTCGGACAACGCGCCGACGCGTACACGCACCTCCTCGTGCCCATCGATGGCGCCCATCAGGACGTCGGGGGCTCCCAACAGCCACGCGCCGTGATCCTCGAACGAGGCGCCGCTCCACTTGCGCGCGCTGGAGAACGGCACCGTGGCATCGGCGGTCCAGTCGGGAGCCTGGTCGAACCGGTCACGGATCGCGAGCATCGTGGCGTTGGGCGCGGCGTCGGCGGCCGCGATGGCCGCGAGCGCGTCGGTGGCGGCGGCGTCGTCGTCGACCTGCCCCGCCAACAGGTCGACGTCCTCCACCGCGAGCTTGCCCTGGGTGAGCGTCCCGGTCTTGTCGATGCAGAGCATGTCCACGCGCGCGAGCCCCTCGACGGCGGGAAGTTCCTGCACCAGCACCCGTTGGCGCGCGAGCCGTCGCACGGCCACCGCGAAGGCCAACGAGGTCAGCAGGACCAGCCCTTCGGGCACCATGGCGACGGTGCCGGCGACGGCGCCCGAGACCGCTTCGCGCCAATCGTCGGAGGCGCGGAGCTGGGAGATGAACAGCAGCACCGCGGTGGGGATGATCGCGAACGTGACGTAGGTGAGGATGCGGTCGATGCCCGAGCGCAGTTCCGAGCGGGTGAGGGTGAACCGCCGCGCGTCCTGCGCCAGCTGCACGGCGTAGGCCTCCTTGCCCACCTTGCTCGCGCGGTAGCGACCCGAGCCGGCGGCGATGAACGAGCCCGACAACACCTCGTCACCCGGGCCCTTGACCACGGGCTCGGACTCGCCGGTCAGGAGGGATTCATCGACCTCCATGCCGGCGCTCGCGAGCACGACGCCGTCCACGACGATCTCCGACCCTGCCGTGACGTCGAGCACGTCGTCCAGGACGAGTTCGCCGACGGCAACCTCCTGGACCTCGCCGTCACGGACGGCCCGCGCCTTCGGGGCCGTGAGGACGGTGAGCGCGTCGAGGGTCTGCTTCGCTCGGAGCTCCTGGTAGATCCCGATCGCCGCGTTCGCGATCAGTACGAACCCGAACAAGGCGTCCTGGAACGGACCTACGATCAGGATCACCACGAGCATCGCGCCCAGGATCGCGTTGAACCGCGTGAAGATGTTGCCGCGCACGATCTGGGACACCGTGCGAGTGGGAGCCGCGGGGACGTCGTTGATCTGGCCGCGCGCGACCCGCTCCGCGACCTCGGCGGCGGTCAGCCCTCGTTCGGGATCCGACGCCGGCCGGTCACGGTCGTCGGGTTCGGCACGGGTCTCGAGCTCTGCCATCGGCCCGAGCCTAGCGGGCTACGCTGGGACGTATGAAAGACCCGGGATGGATCCGGCCGGCTCCCATGCGCGAGTTCGACGCCGAAGACCGACGCTCGACCTGGTTGGAGCTGTTCTTTGACCTGTGCTTCGTGGCCGCGGTCGCGGCGCTGGCCGACGGGCTGCACCACGACCCCACGATGCAAGGTCTGTGGCACTTCGCGTTGCTGTTCGTGCCGGTGTGGTGGGCGTGGATGGAGTTCACCTGGTTCGCCACGGCGTGGGACAACGACGACCTGTTCCACCGACTGGCGATGTTGCTCGCGATGTTGCTGGTCATCGTGATGGCCGCCGGCATCTCGTCCCTGCTCAAGGGCAAGGGCGACTCGCTGTTCGTGTGGTCCTACACCGGACTGCAGGTGCTGTTGATCGCGATGTTCGCGCGGGTGTGGCCGCACGCCGGACGAGCGCGAGCGTTGGTGCGCGACTACATGGTCGGAGACGCGATCGGCGCGGTGCTGATGCTGGGCTCGCTGTTCGTCGATCCGCCGCTCCGTTATTGGATCTGGGCCGCCGCCGTGGCGGTGCTGATGATCGCGCCGGCGTTCGCGGTGCGCGCCTACGAGGGCCAACCGTTCGATTCCAGGCACATCCCTGAGCGTTACGGCCTGTTCACGATCATCGTGCTGGGTGAAGGGGTGGTCGCGGTCGCCGCGGGCCTGTCGGATGTCTCGCTCGACGGCGGTTCGGTCGCCGCGGCGCTCCTGGGCTTCGGGATCGCAGCGGCGATCTGGTACGCCTACTTCGAGACGGTGTCGTCGTCGGCGCTGTCGCGCGAACGCGTGGGGGCATCCTTCCTCTGGGGATACGGACACCTGTTCGCCTTCGCGGGGATCGCGGCCGCCGCGGTCGGCGTGGAACTGGCCATCGAAGCGGGAGCCCACGGTGACCACGGGCTGTCGCTGGCGACCCGGCTGATGGTGTGCGCCGGGCCGGCCGCGTTCCTGCTCGCGCTCGCCGCGATCCACAAGACGACGATCAGAGCGTGGGACAGCGTCATGACCCAGAGGATGGGGGCGATCGCGGTGCTGCTCGGCGTGGCGGCGTTCGGACGCGGGCTCGCCCCGGCGCTCCTGGTGGGCATCGTGTTCGTGGTGCTCACGGTGACGGTGGCCTTCGACGTCGTCCGGGCTGGCGGCAAGGGCCTGGCCGCCGAGGACGCACCCGGCGACGAGACCCACGTGCCGGGCCCCGTCTGAGGGTTAGGCGCCGGGGAGCTCGCGTTCGGCTGCCCAGGCGTCGAGCAGGGCATACGCCTCGGCCTCATCGATGGGACCGCGCTCGAGGCGAAGGTCCATGAGGTAGTCCAGCGCCTCGCCCACGATGCGCCCGGGTTCGATCCCGAGGTGCTCCATGACCTTGGCACCGTTCAGCGGTGGCCGCATGGCCTCCAGGTTCTCCTGTTCGGCGAGCTGCGCGATGCGCTCTTCCAATTCGTCCTGCAGCCGTGCGAACCGCGCCGCCTTCCTCTCGTTGCGCGTGGTGCAGTCGGCGCGGGTGAGTTGATTGAGCTGGTCGAGCAGTGGGCCGGCGTCGCGCACGTATCGCCGCACCGCGGCGTCGCTCCATCCGTCTCCGTACCCGTGGAACCGCAGGTGCATCTCCACCAACCTGCGGACGTCGTCGATCATGTGGTTGGGGTAGCGGAGTTCGCGCATGCGCTTGTCCGCCATGCGCGCACCCACCATCTCGTGGTGGTGGAACTGCACGCCCTCGTCGGTGATCTCGCGGGTGGCGGGCTTCCCGGCGTCGTGGAGCAGCGCCGCGATCCGCAGCGTCAGGTCGGGTTCGGTCCGCTCGACGACGGCGTAGGTGTGGTGCAGCACGTCCTTGTGCCGGTGCACGGGGTCCTGTTCGAGCTGCATCGCGGAGAGTTCGGGCAGGAACCCGTCGGAGACACCGGTGTCGACCAGAAGCTCCAACCCCTTGCCGGGAGCGGGAGCGACCAGCAACTTGTCGAGTTCGTCGCGGATGCGTTCGGCCGAGACGATGTCGAGCCGGCCGCGCATCGCTCGCATCGCGTCCACCACCCGTTGCGTGGGCGTGACATCGAGCTGAGCCACGAACCGCGCCGCACGAACCATCCGCAACGGATCGTCGGTGAACGCGACCTCGGGGTCCAACGGCGTGTCCAGGACCTTCGCGGCGAGGTGGCGGATCCCGCCGTAGGGATCGACGAACGCCCCGTCGGGCAGCGCGATCGCCATCGCGTTGATCGTGAAGTCCCGGCGGGACAGGTCGGTGTCGAGATCCTTGCCGAAGGTGACCGAGGGCTTGCGGTGCTCCTCGGCGTAGACCTCCTGGCGGAAGGTGGTGATCTCGAGCCGCTCGTTGTGCTTCATCGCACCGACCGTGCCGAACGTCACCCCCACCAGGTACTGACGGTCTGCCCAGCCGCGCAGGATCGCGGTGGTGTCGGAGGGATGGGCGCTCGTGGTGAAGTCCAGGTCCGAAGCGCGGCGAGAGAGCACCAGATCTCGCACGCTGCCGCCCACCAGGTAGAGCTCGTGCCCGGCCGCGGCGAAGCGCTCGCCGAGCTCCTTGGCGAGTGCGGGGACGTCGAGCACCGCGCCGGACGCGGCAGGATCGGCCATGACGCGTCGAGCATAGCGGTGAGGTCCTGACGGCATGGCGCACCGGCTCCTGGCATCGAGCGTCTCTACGCCGGACCCGATATGGCCCCGGCCGGTTCTGCTCAGGCGATCGTCAACGGGGTATGCATGTTGCGAACTAGGACGCAACCCGTACGCCGTTGACGATCGCCGGGGGACACAACCGGAGCCATCACCCGAACCCAGGCCATGGAGCGGTAGCGTCACCACCATGCCAACCTGGTTGGGATTCGTGTGGACGTCGCCGAACACGCTCATCGGCTTGGTCTTGGGACTGTGCACGTTCCAGCATCCACGGATCGCCGGTGGCGCCATCATCTTCGACCGGGCGCCAAGGGGCCTCACCGCCGTGATGCTGCACGCCGATCGCGTGGCCATGACCGTGGGGTTCGTCATCCTCTCGGCACGGCCCGTCACCGGGCACCTCCTCGCGCACGAGCAGCACCACATCCGTCAATACGAGGCGTGGGGGCCGCTGTTCCTCCCGGTGTACCTCGTGCTGGCGATCGGGTACGGCTACCGCCGCCATCCGATGGAGATCCGGGCGCAGCGCGCCGCGGGCGAGATCTAGAAGGGCAGACCCTCGGACTCGGGCATGGACGACAGCCGGTCCAGGACCCCACGGAGCTTCAGGTCGAAGTCGTGGGGGTTGGTGGCGGCGCGACGGGCGTCGTCCTCGCTCACCAGCCCGTCCTTCACCAGTTTCACCAGCGATTGGTCGAACGTCTGCATGCCGTAGAACTCGCCTTCACTGATCACGTCGACGATCTGGTCCGTCGTGTTGGGGTCGACGATCCGGTCGAACACACGTCCGGTGTTCACCAGCACCTCGACCGCCGGCACGCGGCCCTTGGCGTCGGCCTTCACCACCAGTCGCTGCGACACGATCCCGCGGAGCGAGCCCGCGAACGAGGTCCGCACCTCTTTCTGCTGGTGCGGCGGGAACAGGTCGAGGATGCGGTTGATCGTTTCCATGCAGTCGATCGTGTGGAGCGTGGAGATCACCAGGTGCCCGGTCTCGGCGGCCTGGATGGCGCTGAGGGCCGAGTCGCCGTCACGGATCTCACCGACGAAGATCACGTCGGGGTCCTGGCGGATCACGTGCTTCAGGGCATTGGCGTAGCTGTCGGTGTCGATCCCGATCTCGCGCTGCTGGATGATCGAGAGGACGTAGTCGTGCACGACCTCGATCGGGTCCTCGATCGTCACGATGTGTGTTCGTCGCGTCCGGTTGATGTGTCCGATCATCGAGGCGATCGTCGTGGTTTTGCCGGTTCCCGTGGGTCCGGTGATCAGCACCAATCCTCGCGGTGAATCTCCCAGCGTCTCCATCACCGCGGGGAGCCGAAGCTCCTCGAAGGTCGGCACCTCGCTGCGGACACGACGGATCGCGAGACCCACCACACCGCGCTGCCGGAACACGTTGACCCGGAAGCGGCCGACGCCGGTGAGCGTGGTCCCCAGGTCTGCCTCACTGGTCTCGGAGAACTCACGCTTCTTGTGCTCGGACATGAGCAAGGTGGCGAACGTCTCGGTGTCGGTGGAGGTGAGCACGTCGAAATCGGTCGGTGTCAGCGTGCCGTCCACCCTGATGAAGGGCACGTTGCCGACCTTCAGGTGCAGATCGCTCGCACCTCGCTCCACCGTGTAGCGGAGTAGCTCGTCGATCTCCATGCCGGACCGGATCCCTTCAGCGTGGACCACCGCCGTTCGGCGGCCCTGTGGAACCATCGGCCGACCCCCGGAGACACCTAAGTCCATCGCGGAGAATCCTCACGCCTAGAATCCCTGCGATGAGCGAGGGACCCACCCCCGACGGAGGCGACACGCCCAAGCGCAAGCGCCGCCGACGGCGGCGGCGCCGTCGTCCGGGTTCCCAGGCCACGACGCAGACGAGCCAGGCCCAACCCACCGACCCGAACGCGAAGGAACCCGCCAAAGAGCAACCACGCACCAAGGGCAAGCAACCGCCCAAGAGCAAGAAGAAGCGGGCCAAGAAAGCGGGGCGGTCCCACACCCAGGGCAAGGGGCCCGTACAGCGTGAGATCTCGGCGGGCGGAGTGGTCTACCGGCGTGATGGCGAGGAGATCGAGGTCGTGCTCGCCTCGCGGCGGACCCGCCGTGGGGAACTCGCCTGGGGTCTGGCCAAAGGAGGCATCGAGGAGGGCGAGAGCCACGAAGAGTCCTCCGTCCGCGAGGTCAAGGAGGAGACGGGCTACCACGCCGAGATCGAAGCCTCGCTCGGCGACACCCGCTACTTCTACGTGTGGGAGGACACGCGGATCCGCAAGACCGTGCACTTCTTCCTGATGCGATGCACCGGTGGCGACCCCGACGATCGCGACGACGAGATGGAGGACGTGCGCTGGTTCCCGCTGGACCGCGCCCTCAAGCGCGCCGCCTATCGCGGTGAGCGCGAGGTCCTCGGGCGCGCCGCCGACCTCCTGCGATGACCGTCGTCGAAGCGATCCTCGGCGTGTTGATCGGCCTGGTCGCGGGCGTGCTCTCGGGCCTGTTCGGCGTTGGCGGCGGCATCGTGATGACCCCGGGCATCCAGGTCCTGTTGCAGACCTCTCCCATCGTCGCGCTCGCCACGCCCTTGCCGGTGATCCTGCCCACCGCCTTCACCGGGGCCATGACCTACCGCAAGGCCGGCGAGATCGACATGCGCGCGGTGGCGTGGATGGTGGGCCCCGGGATCGTGGGCTCCATCGCGGGGGCGGCGCTCACCGATGTGGTGAACACCCACCTGCTGCTGGTGATGACGGCGGTGCTGCTCGCCTGGCAGGCGGCCGACATCCTGCGCGGCGCGCGAGCCCGGGTGGCCACCGGCGAGGGGCCTCGCTTCGAAACGACCCCGTCGATGTACCTCGGGATCGGGTTGGTGGCCGGGTTCGTCAGCGGTCTGCTGGGAATCGGCGGCGGGCTCATCATGGTGCCGCTGCTGGTGGGATGGCTGGGGATGCCGCTGAAGCGCGCGCTCGGGACCAGCCTGCTCGCGATCGTGGCCCTGGTGATCCCCGGGACGATCGTGCACGCCGCGCTCGGCCACATCGACTGGGCGATCTTCGCGGTGGCGACACTGGGCGCCGTCCCTGGGGCGCGGATCGGAGCCCACATCGCGCTCGGCACGAAGGAGCGCACACTGCGCCTGCTCGTCGGGTCGTTCCTGCTGCTCGTCGCGCTGGCCTACGGCACCACCGAGGCCATCGAGCTGCTCGGGAGCTAGCGGCACGGCCGCTACGATGAGGCCGCCGGCATGAGCATCCACCGCGCCCTGCGCGCATCCTTCGCGCTCTCCCTCATCGTCGCCGCGTGCCTGTTGCCCGCGGCCGGTGTGCACGCGCAGGAGCCCCTCGTCTCCCTCACCCTGTTCTCCCAGACGCCGGTCACGACGAACAGCGAACCCGAGCTGGAACTGGTCGTACGCGCGGTCAACACGAGCGACACGGCGATCGGCGACCTCTCGATCGGATTCACGATCGGCCCCCGGATCGTCTCGCGCGTGCTGTACGAGCAGACCTTGACCGAGGGTCCGGGCCTCACGCCGATCTTCGCCACCTCCGAGCCACAGGACGGAAGCCTCGAGCCGGGACAAGGACGCCTGTTCACCGTCCGGATGGACATGACCGACATCAGTGAGATCGCCGACGCGTCCGACTCGGCGGTCTATCCGGCGCAGATCGACGTGCGCTCCTCGGATGCGCCCGTGGCCGCGCTCAACACCCCGCTGATCCACCTGGTCCGGGCGCCGGAGCAACCGCTGCAGCTGGCCTGGTGGACCGAGGTCAGCGGACCGATCGCCTTCGGCCCCGACGGGAGGCTGTCCGACCCATCCCTCGAGGCGGCGGTGGCGCCCGACGGGGCGCTCGCCATGCAGGCGGCCGCGCTCCTGCGCATGGACGAGGACCCGGACCTGCGCTCGACGATCGACCTGGTCGTCGAACCGCTCCTGCTGGATCAGCTCGCCCGGATGGCCGACGGCTACGAACGATCCGACGGCACGACCGTCCCCGCCGATCAAGCGCCTGCTACGAACGCTGCGGCGGTGCTCAAGGCGCTGCGCAAGGTCGTGGAACGCAACGCCGTGCAGCTGTCCGCGATGCCCTTCTCAGCACCGTTGCTGCCGGCCATGGTCTCCGGCGGACTGGCCGACGATCTGCAGGACCAGCGCGTCCTCGGCGTCGAGACCACCGAGAGGGTGCTGCTGCAGCAGCCCGCCACGTCGGTGGCCCGTCCACCCGCCGGCGCGATCGACGATCCGGCGCTCGACGATCTCGCCGCCCAAGGGGTCGGCGCGGTGCTGGCCAACGCCGACGCGGTCGACCGCACGGCGCAGCTGAACGACTTCGCACCATTGCCCGCTGCCACCATCACCACGACGTCCGGCGCCTCCATGAACCTCGTGCTCCCCGACCCCTCCGTCCAAGGTCTGTTGGCCGACCCGGAGCTGATCGCCGACCCGGTGAGGGCCGCCCAGGCGGTGCTCGGAGAGATCGCCACGATCTGGCGCGAGCAGCCGGTTCCCGGCGATCAGCCGGACGGCAGCACGACCGTTCGCGGCGTGGCGGTGTCGCTGCCCGCATCGTTGCCGCCCGCGATCTGGGGTCCGATCACCCGCCGGCTGGCGGGAGCCAGCTTCCTCGCACCCTTGCACGCACAGGATTTCGCGGCCACGGTGAACCCCGTGGAACCCGCGCTGGCTCTGGCCGCTCCATCGACCGCGCGGTTCCGTCCGGACTACATCGAGAAGCTGCACGACGAGCGCAAGGACGTCGAGGCCTACCGCTCGATGCTGGTCGAGGACAACCCAGCCCCCGACCGGCTCGACCGCGACCTCATGATCGCCGAGGCGGGTGTCTACGTCTTCGACGAACTCGGCGGCCGGCGGTGGATCGACCAGGTGAACGCGTTCACCGACGACGTCTTCCACCGGGTATTGCCGGTCGACACCCAGGCCTTCACGCTCACCTCCGACGAGGGCAGCCTGCCGCTGCGGATGGGCGATCCGGGCGACACGCCGCTGCGGGTGCAGATCCAGCTGCGATCGTCCCGGTTCGATTTCCCCGACGGAAACGAGCAGACCGTGACGCTCACCGAACCGGACCAGGTGGTGGTGTTCACCGTGCAGGCCAAGGCCGCGGGCTCGCAGACGATCAAGGTTCGGACCCGGGCCCCCTCGGGCCGTTCACTCGATGAATCGAACCTGACCGTCCGCACCACCGCGGTGAACTCGATCGCGGTCATCATCACCGGCGCCGCGGCCCTGCTGCTGGTCGCCCTGTGGTCGAGGAGGTACATCCGACGCCCGAAGAGCTGATGCCGCCGCCCGAGGAGCTCCCGGAACTCGTCGAGCTCCCCGAGGAAGACTCGCGCGCCGCCTACGCGCGCAACACCGCGGTGATGACCGTGGGCACCACGCTGTCGCGGGTCACCGGGTTCCTGCGCATCGCGGCACAGACGGCCGCCCTCGGGGTGCTGGTGGGGTCGCTCGGCGACACCTACACCCGGGCCAACACCACCCCGAACATCGTCTACGAGCTGATCCTCGGCGGGATCCTCACGTCGATCTTCGTCCCGGTCTTCGTGGAGTGGCGGAACAAGTACGGACGCGAGGCCGCCTGGGACGTCGGCCGCCGCGTGCTCACGTTGACACTCGTGGTCCTGTCGGTCGTGACCGTCGTGGGCATGATCTTCGCCCCGCAGATCATGCGGCTCTACCTGGTCTTCTCCGATGCGGCGGACCGAGAGTCCCAGATCGAACTGGGCGCCTACCTGTTGCGCTGGTTCATGCCGCAGATCGTGTTCTACGGGATCGGCGCCGTGGCGAGCGGTCTGCTGAACTCCGAGCGCCGGTTCGCCGCGCCGATGTTCGCGCCCGTCCTCAACAACCTCGTCGCGATCGCCACGTTCATCGGGTACGCGATGCTCCGTGGTTCGGCGGCTCCCTCGGTCGACCAGATCACCACGATGGAGAAGGTGGTGCTGGGCGCCGGAACCACGCTCGGCGTGGTGGCGATGACCGTGGCGTTGTGGCCCTCACTCCGCTCGATCGGCTTCCGTTGGAAGCTCACCGGCGGCTGGAACCACCCGGCGGTCCGGCGCCTGGGCAAGCTCTCGCTCTGGGTCATCGTGTACGTGTTCGCGAACCAGATCGCCTATCTGGTCATCAACATGCTGGCCGGCGGTATCGGGGAGGGCCGCTTCCAGATCTACGCCACCGCGTTCATCGTCTTCTCGTTGCCCCACGCGATCTTCGGCGTCTCGATCTTCACCGCCTTGCTGCCCGGCATGTCCCAACAGTGGACGGACGGCAGGCCGGCGGGCGTGGTCGCCCTGTTGTCCCGAGGCATCCGGGACACGGCCGTGGTGATCGTGCCGGCCGCGTTCGCCTTCGTCGTGATCGCCGTGCCGATCGTCCGGCTGCTGCTCCAGTACGGCGAAGCGGGCCCGCAGGACACCGAGTTGATCGCCCGCACCCTCCAGGGGTTCGCACTGGGACTGCCGTTCTTCTCGATCTTCCAGCTGCTCACCCGCACCTTCTACGCGATGCAGGACAGCCGCACGCCGGCCCTGGTGAACATCGGGGCGGCGCTCGTCACGATCCTCGTCGACATCGTCTTCACCGTGGTCCTCGACTGGGACGTTCCCGGGCTCGCGTTGGGCCACGCGATCTCGTACGCGTTCGCGACCGCCGTCGCGCTGTTCCTTTTGCGGGGACGCCTGAGGTCCTTGGATGGGGCCCGGATCTGGAGGACCATCGGCAAGGTGGTGCCGGCGGCCGCGTTGACCGCCGGGGCGGCATGGCTCGTCGCCACCGGGGTCGGGCACGTCGTCGACACCGCGACGGTCGTGGGCCGCATCGCCCAAGTGGGGTCGGCGGTCGTCGTGGGACTGGGTGTGTACCTGGCCGCGACGCTCATGTTGCACATCGAAGAGGTCGATGAAGTCAAGGGCGCGGTGCTGAGGAGGTTCCGCGGGTGATGGACATGGTGAACAGAGCACATCGGGACCAGCGTGGGCTGGTCGGGAAGTTCATGATCGTCTGGCTGCTCCTGCTGGGCGTCATCGTGCTGGTCGGATACGACGCGGTGTCCATCGCGATCACGACGTTCGAGGTCTCGGACGTGGCCGCGCAGGCCGCCACCGACGGCGTCGTGGAGTACCGCAATGAACACGACCTGGCCGCGGCCTGCGCCGTCGCCCAGGCCACGATCACCGCCGACCAACCCGATCTGAAGCTCGGCAAGAACTTCTGCACGGGTGACCCCGAGGCCGTCACGATCACGATCACGCTCAAGACCACCGCGCACACGTTCGCGCTGGGCCGGCTGGACTTCACCAAGCACTACACGAACATCACCCAGACCGAGACCGCCGGCGAATCCGCCGTGTAGCGTCCGACACGTGAAGGAACCGGTTCCCGACGACGACCTCGTCCGGCTCGCCGCCGGCGGGGACCGAGACGCGTTCGGCACGCTGGTCGAGCGGCACGGGTCGAACATCTACCGCCTGTGCCTGCGGATCATGGGCAATCCCGAGGACGCCCACGACGCGGCGCAGGACACCTTCCTGGTGGCGATGCGCAAGCTCGATCAATTCCGCGGCGACGCGGCCTTCGGCACTTGGCTCCACCGCATCGGGGTGAACGCCTGCTACGACGCGTTGCGGCGCAAGAAACGACGGCCCATGCTGCGGTCGGTCGATCCCGACGAAGGGCCGCAGGCGGACTTCGGCCCGGCCGAGGACGACCGCGCGGACGAGATCGTGGGCACGATGGGGGTGGCGCAGGCCTTGGCCGAGATCGCCGAGGACTATCGCGTCGCGGTGGTGCTCGCCGACGTGCAGGACATGGCCTACGACGACATCGCGAAGATCCTCGACGTGCCGGTCGGCACCGTGAAATCGCGGGTCCATCGAGGGCGCATCGCACTCGCCAAGGCGCTGGGCCTCGAACCCGGCGCGCGGAGCCCAGGCCGCGGCGGGGAACCCGGCGGCGGGGCCGGGACGTCCGAGGGGCAGTCATGACGCATCCGCTCGAGCAACTCGCCCCCTACGTCGACGGCTCCCTCAAGGGTCCCGAGCGTCTGGAGGTCGAACGCCACCTCTCCTCATGCGCCCAGTGCCGCTCGGAGGTGGGCGCCGCGACCGAGGCCCGAACCGCCCTGCGATCGATGCCCGAGGTCGAGGTCCCCGCCGATCTCGGCGTCCCAGCTCTCGAAGCGATGGAGGCACGCGAGGCACACCGCCCCGGTCCCCCGCGCTGGGTGCGGGCCATGCCCTTCGTGGCCGCCGCGGCCGTCGTGGTGCTGCTGCTTGCGATCACCCTCCCTCACGTGGGCGGCGGCACGGCGTCCGACAGCGCCGCTGAGGGGGCGCTCCCAACTGCCCCCGACACCCGCGACCTGCGGTTGGAGGTCGTCTCGACCGACTTCGACGCCGGATCGCTCCAAGTCGAGGCACAGACCTCGGCGGCACGGTATGCAGGCGCCACCTCCGATCACCAGGAGGGCGCCGCCGCCGCCTCCCCGGCAGCCGCGACGGAGGGGAAGACTGCTGGAGCCGCTCGCTCGTCCGAGGCCCTGCGCTGCCTGCGAACCGCGTTCGAAGGGTTCCCGGGCGACCCGGTCCGCCTCGTCGAAGCATCCTTCGAGGGCACCCCGGCCTACCTGGCGTTCGTGCTGGAGGGCCCCGGAGCAGATCAGCCTGCCGATCAGATGACGGTCTGGGTGGCTGCGCGCGACGACTGTTCGATCGTGTCCCTGACCTCCGTCAGGCTCTGAGCCGGGCCCTCGACGACGCCGCTCAGGAACAAGCCGGGAATGGCCGGGCGTTCTGGGGCTGTGGGAGGATTCACGCCATGAGCGACGTACGGAACGTGATCGTGATCGGATCGGGCCCTGCCGGGTACACGGCGGCGCTCTATGCGGCCAGAGCCAACCTCGAGCCCCTCGTCCTGAAGGGCCTGGAGGCCGGCGGCCAGCTGATGCTGACGACCGAGGTCGAGAACTACCCGGGATTCATCGACGGCATCATGGGTCCCGAGCTCATGGAGCAGTTCGAGAAGCAGGCGGCCCGGTTCGGAGCCGAGATCTTGGCGGTGCACGTCACCGAGGTCGACCTCAGCGCACGTCCGTTCACCGTGAAGGCGGGCGACCAGACCTGGCAGACCGAGACGATCATCGTCGCCACCGGCGCGAGCGCGAAGTGGCTCGACATCCCCGGTGAACAGCAGCTCCGAGGTCGCGGCGTCAGCGCCTGCGCCACCTGCGACGGGTTCTTCTTCAAGGACCAGAACATCATGGTGGTCGGGGGCGGGGACTCGGCGCTCGAGGAGGCCCTCTACCTCTCCCGGCTCGGCCGCAAGGTCGATCTCGTACACCGCCGCGAGGCGCTGCGCGGGTCCAAGATCATGCAGGAGCGGGCGTTCAAGAACCCGAAGATTACCTTCGTCTGGAACACGGTGGTGGAGGACGTCCTGGACCCGTCCGCGGGCAAGGTGACGACGGTCAAGCTCCGGAA
>DATLPI010000216.1:0-5739 GCA_035535815.1 Actinomycetota bacterium
TCGCCGACCATGACCTCACCGCCTACGGCGAGACGAACTACCCCGACGCCGACGACGGCATCGCTCCGCGCCCTCGCTGATGGGGTCGGTTCAGCCGTTGTGCATGGGACCGTGATCGGTCTCGTCGTCGAACGTGTTGCCCTCGGCCGGGATCGGATTGGCCTTCATGATGCGAGCCATGTGCACGGCGTTGTGCGCCATCCACCTGGTGGTGCGCTGGGTGTACGGATGGTCCTCGCCGCCGGCCTCGATGTAGCTGGGACCCGGGCCGGCATCGCCCACCCAGTAGGTGTCGGCGTTCGGTGGGATCACGCAGCCGAGGTGGGTCAGGTTGAACAGGGTGGTTTCGGCGGCGGCGTGAGCACCGTCCTCGTTGCCGGTGACCACCACGCATCCCACCTTGTTGTAGAGCGGGTACTGCCCGGCGTCGTTGCGCTCGTTATAGGTGCCGTCGAGCCGTTCGATCACGAGTTGGGCCACCGAGCCGCGGACGCCGAACCAGATCGGGGTGCCGATGCAGATGATGTCGGCGCCCTTGATCTTCTCCAGGATCGCCGGCCATTCGTCGCCGTTGCCTTCGTCCGAGCTCACGCCGAACCGCACGTTGTAGTCGGTGACGCGAACCATCTCGGTCTCGACGTCCATGCGGTCCCACCACTCCTTCACCTTCAGCATCAGCGCTTCGGTGTTGGAGACCTCTGGGGCGTACTTCAGGGTGCAGTTGATCATGACGGCCTTCAGGTCGGCCATGCGATCCCTCCTTCACGGGCGCGCCGGGCGGCGCGTTCTCGACCACGTCTCGGGCCGGTGGGCCATCGTTACACCCGGTCCGTCGACCCACCACCTGTGCCACGATGCCGCGATGTCCGTGGACCTGACCGCCGAGGACCGAGCCATGCTCGAGGGTGATCGGGGCGAGGCCCCCGCCATGGCCATGCGCATCATCGCCGCCATGGCCGACGTCAGCGACGCTGCGCGGCTCCTCGACGTGACCTCCGCCCACATCGACGGATGCCTCTACCACGGCCCGGCGGGACTGGACTTCGCCCGGCGCCTGGCGAACGCGGGCGGTCGGGTCACGGTGCCCACCACGCTCAACGTCTCCTCGCTCGACCTGCTCCACCCCGATCTCGTGCACCTGGATGACGACACGCGCGAGGACGCCCGCGCCCTGATGGACATCTACGTCGCGATGGGTTGCCGCCCTACGTGGACCTGCGCGCCCTACCAACTCCCCACACGCCCGTCCCTCGGTGAGCACATCGCGTGGGCCGAGTCGAACGCGATCGTGTTCGCGAACTCGGTGTTGGGCGCACGGACCGATCGCTACGGCGACTTCATCGACATCTGCTGCGCGATCACCGGGCGCGCGCCGGCGGCGGGCCTGCACCTGGACGAAGGGCGAGCCGCGCGTGCGATCTTCCGTCTCGAGGGGGTGCCCGAACGCCTGCTCGCCGATCCGATCGCCCACGCCGCGGTCGGCGCGGTGGTGGGGCGCGCCACCGGAACGATGGTCCCGGCCATCGTCGGCCTGCCACCGGCACCCGTCACCACCGAGGATCACGCCAAGGCGTTGGGCGCGGCGGCCGCATCGTCCGGGGCGCTCGCCATGTTCCACGCGGTGGGCGTCACCCCGGAGGCCCCCACCCTGGAGGCAGCGACGGCGGAGTTGCCGCCACTGCTGGAGCGCTCCATCACGCCGGAAGACCTGCGAGCGGCGCGGGATGCGCTCTCGACCGTCCCGGTCGGCGCCGCCATCGGAGCGGTCAGCATCGGCACCCCGCACTGCTCCGTGCGCGAGTTCGCCCAGCTCGCCTCGTTGGTCGACGGCCGGCGCATGGCCGTGCCGTTCTACGTCAACACGGGACGCGACGTCCTCGCCCAGGCCGAGCGCGAGGGAACGGCGTCGGTCGTCGCCGAAGCCGGCATCACCGTGGTGACCGACACGTGCACCTACATCACGCCGATCATCCAGGCGCGCGGCGGCCCGGTCGTCACCGATTCGGGGAAATGGGCGTGGTACGCCCCGGGCAACCTTGGCCTGGACGTCGCGTTCGCCAGCATGGCTGAGTGCGTGCGTTCGGCGATCGCCGGCGAACTCGTCCGTGATGAGGACCTGTGGGGATCATGAGCCACGAGGCCCGGGTGTTGGTGAGCGGTCGCGGACACGGCGAGGCGCTGGTCCTGGACGAGCCGCTCAGCTTCTGGGGCGGCGTCGACCCAGCGAGCGGTGCCGTGATCGACGTGCACCACCCACAGGCAGGGTCCGTCGTCGCCGGACGGGTCCTGGTGATGCCGGCCGGGCGCGGATCCAGCTCCAGTTCCTACGTGCTGGCCGAGTCCGTGCGCTCGGGCACGGCGCCTGCCGCCATCGTGCTGGGTGAGCCCGACGCGATCATCGCGCTCGGGGCGCTGGTGGCCACGGAGCTGTACGGGACGAGCCTGCCGGTGGTGGTCGCCCCCGATGCGGCGTTCGCCACGGGCGACCTGGTGACGGTCGACACCGCCGCCGAGCCCGCGATCGTTCGCTCCTAGCTCGCCGGCAGCCGCAGCGATGCGTCGGCGAGGCCCGCCGACAGCACCCGTTCGAACCGGGCCACGTCACCAGCGCATGCCTTCAGATCGGCGGGCCCCAGCACGATCAGCTGTTCGGCCCCCACCTCCGCGATGATGCACGGCGTCCGGCCGTCGGTGAGCTGGGCCAGCGTCGGCGGCTGTTCGTTGCGGTGCACCAATCGCAACGGCACCGGCAGCTGGGCGGCCATCGTCTTGAACGCGCGCTTGCCGCTCAGCGTGAACCCGTGGGTGATGTCGATGAGGGTGCAGTGGGCCGTGCCGCGGGCCCTGCCGGCGAGGTAGGCCAGCTCGCCGCGGACCCCACCGTCGGCGTGGTAGACGCCCACGAGGCGGTCGACGGATCGCACTGGCTCGGACACGGGCCCAAGGCTACCTGGCCCTCGTGGCGTGGCCCTCGTGGCGTGGCCTCGTGGCCGCGCCATGGCCGGCCGTCACTCGCCCTCCGCCGTTGGCGACCCCCCGGATAGACTCGCCTCGTGATCTCCTGCCCCTCCTGCCGGGCGTCGAACGACGACGCCGCCCGCTTCTGTTCCGCGTGTGGAACAGCGCTGGCACAGGTGTGCCCGTCGTGCGGTGCCTCGGCACCCGCGAAGGCACGGTTCTGCTCCGAATGCGGCTCGGCGCTGGGAGCCGACGACGCCGGACCACTCGAGGAACGGCGCTGGCTCTCGATCCTGTTCGCCGACCTCGCCGGCTTCACGCAGCGCTCCGATCAGGCCGATCCGGAGGACGTGCGCGGGATCCTGGTCCCCTTCCACGCCCTGGCCAAGGACGAGATCGAGCGGTTCGGCGGCACCCTGGACAAGTTCATCGGCGACGCCGCGATGGGGGTCTTCGGCGCTCCGGTGGCGCACGAGGACGATGCCGAACGTGCGGTGCGCGCCGCGTTGTCGATCTGCGAGCGCGTCACGGCCCGTGGGATGCCAGTGCGGATCGCGGTGAACACCGGCGAGGCCCTCGTCACGTTCGGCGAGGGGCCTCAGGTCGGCGAACGGGTCGCCGGCGACGTGGTGAACACCGCCTCGCGGCTGCAGGGCCATGCGCCCGAGGGGATGGTCGTGGTGGGCGAGACCACCCACCGGGCGACCCGAGGGGTGATCGCCTATCGCGAGCTGCCCGCCGTCACGGTCAAGGGCAAGGCCGAACCGCTGGCGATGTGGCTCGCCACCTCGATCCGGCCCACGGTGCCCGAGCGAGACGAAGACGACCCGCCGCCGTTCGTGGGTCGCGATCGCGAGCGACGGCAGTTGCACGACCTGATGGAGCACGCCGTCGAGGCGCGCCGCCCGCACATGGCCACGGTGGTGGGCGAACCGGGCATCGGCAAGACCCGATTGGTCTCCGACCTGGGCGAGCACGTCCGCGCCGAGGGCCAGGACGTCCTGTTCCACCGCGGACGGTGCCTGCCCTACGGCGAGAGCATCACGTTCACGGCCCTCGAGGAGATCGTGCGCGCCCTGATCGGCGTGGGGCCCGGACAGGACCGCCGCTCGGTGGCCGAGGCCCTCGAACGCTCCCTCGAGGAACTCGAACCGCGGCCCACCGAACGCGACTGGCTCAGCAGCCGTCTCGCACCGTTGGTGGGCACCTCGAACCCGGACGATGCACCCGCCGATCGCTCCGAATCGTTCGCGGCTTGGACGCGGTTCCTGGAGCTGGTGGCCGACACCGCGCCCCTGGCGATGGTCGTCGAGGACCTGCACTGGGCGGACCCCGCCATGCTCGAGTTCCTCGACCACCTCGTCACCGAGGCGCGAGAGGTGCCGATGTTCGTGCTCTGCACGTCGAGGCCCGAACTGTTCGCCCAGCACCCGTCGTGGGGCTCGGGCAGCGCCGAGGTCACCACGATCTCGCTCTCGCCCCTGTCCGACGAGGACATGCAGGTGCTCCTGGGCGCCCTGCTGCTGCACTCGATCCTGCCCGCCGAAGCGCGGGAGCCGCTGATGCGCCGCGCCGGCGGCAACCCGCTTTACGCGCGCGAGTTCGTGCACATGCTGGAGGACCGTGGCGCGGACGGACAGGTCGAACGCGATCCCGATGCCTCGGGCTCCGGCGTGCGGGTGCCCGACACGGTGCAGGCGCTGATCGCGGCCCGCCTCGACTCGCTGGAGCCATCCGAACGTTCGCTCCTGCAGGCCGCCTCCGTGGTGGGCGACCGGTTCTGGCCCGGAGTGCTCGCCGCCCTCGATCACCCCGACGACCTCGACGGTTCACTCCGCGAGCTCCAGCGACGGGGCATGATCCGGCGCTCCCCACTCAGCACGATCCCGGAACAGACCGAGTTCGCGTTCACGCACGGACTGATCCGCGATGTCGCCTACGGCCGGCTCCCGCGGGCCGCTCGGGCCCGGATGCACCTGGCCGTCACGGTCTGGCTGGAAGAGACGGCCGGTGAGCGCGTCAGCGAGCGCGCGGACCTGCTCGCCTCCCACGCTACCCGGGCCCTGGACCTCGCTCGGGCCGCGAGCCTCACCGACGAGCTGCCCGCCCTTCAGGACGCCGCCCTGCGGTTCCTCGTGATGGCCGGCAGTCGCCAGAAGACCCTGGACACCGCCCGGGCGGCCGACTATTTCGCCAAGGCGGCAGAGCTGGCTCCTGCCCACGGCGCTCAGCGGGCGGAGCTGGTCCGGCAAGCCACCAGCACGGCGTGGCGCGCCGGGCGGCTCACGTCGGACGAGGCGGTGGCCGCCTACCGCGAGTCCGTCGCGATCGCGCTCGCCGCGGGCGACCGCGAGACCGCCGCGCGCACGATGCGACGCCTGTACTACCAACTGGGCCTGCAGGGCGAGACCGCGGCGGCGCGCACCACGCTCGACCAGGCCATCGAGCTCCTGGAGACGGCGGACGATCCCGGCCTCACGCTGGCCGAGCTGTACGCCTGCCGCTCCGAATCCGAGATGTTCGCCGGGCGTTCGCAGGAATCGCTCGATTGGGCCGAACGCGCGCTCCAGCTGCCCCGCACCGAGGCCGTGACACTGATGGGGCTGCACCTGCGCGGCAACGCTCGCTGCGAACTGGGCGATCTGGACGGAATCGCGGACCTCCATCACGCCCTCGACGTCGCTCGGGGTTCCGGCAACGCCCTGGACATGGTGACGTCCTACTCCTACCTCTGCGAGTGGATCGGGTTGTTGGAAGGGCCCAAGGCTGCCTTGGCGATGA
>DATLPI010000217.1:0-7482 GCA_035535815.1 Actinomycetota bacterium
GATGCTCCCGGTTCATCGACACCCCGCGGGTCCTGCACGGGTTCCGGCGTGTACTCAAGCCGGACGGAAGCCTCGCACTCGTCACGGCACTGGGCGAAGGGCATCGGCTGGAAGACGTTCCGTACGCCCCGGGCGAGCAGCGATGGTTCGCCTATCGACGCGCCGACCGGCTCGGCCGGCAGCTCCGAGAGGCCGGCTTCCGTCTACTCATCGACGACGTGGTCACCACCAATCGGGAGTGGCTCACCGTCCTCGCCGAGGCGGTCTAGCGACGAGGGTCAGCGGAGCAGGCGGCTCATCCGGCGGTCGGCCAGGACCTTGCCTCCCGTCTGACAGGTCGGGCAGTACACGACCTCGTGGGACTCGTAGCTCACGCGCCGGAGGTCGTCGCCGCACACCGGGCACGGCTCGCCCGCCCGGTTGTGCACCACGAAATGGTCGCCCAGCTTCGTGGGTAGGCCACCGTTCCGTCGCCGCTCCGCTTCGAGCGCCTCGTCCAGGATCGAGTGGGTGGCGGCAATCAGGCGTTCGCGTTCCTCGGGCGTGAGCTTGGCGAGCACCCCGTATGGCGAGAGCTTGGCGCGGTGCAGGATGTCGTCGCTGTAGCCGCGACCCACCCCGGCGATCGTGCGCTGGTCTCGAAGGATCGTGTGCACCCGGCGTCCGTCGTCACTCTCGCGCAGGAGGACGTCGGCCGCCTCAGTGAGGACCTCGGGGCCGAGCTTGTCCAGCGGTCCCACGTCGCCGGGCGCCAGCATCCACCAGCCCGCCTTCCGCTCCTTGCCGAATTCCTTCACAAGCACGCTGGGCCGGTCGGTGATGCGGATCCGCAGCACGGCGCCGCGCGGCTTCGTCTGCTTCGGCGGTGCCTCGACGTCGACGCGCCCGCCCTGAGACAGGTGCACGAGCAGGCGCATCCCACCGTCCAGCCCGATCACCACGTACTTGCCCAGCGACCGCACCGACTCGATCGCGTGACCGATCGCTTCGTCGGGCCGCGGAGCGAACGTTTTCAGGGACGAGAACTGCAGCTGGTCGAGCTTCGCGAGCGTCCCGCCGGCCATGACCTGATCGAGTCGTTCGGCGAGCGCGCGGATCTCCGGCATCTCCGGCACGGTCCGCTCCTCAGGCCCGCAGCTCGTCGGCGGCGCGACCGACGATCTCGATGCACTCGTCGATCCGATCCTTGTGGGTGCGGTGGCTCACGATGCACACACGGAGCACGTAGCGTCCGGCGATCATCGTGCTAGACAGGAACACCCGCTTCGAGGCGTTGATGCGAGCCAGGAACTCGCGCTGCGTGTCGTCGTCGGCGCCGGCCAGCCGGAACGGGATCACGGTGAGCTGCGGTTCCCAGCACAGTTCGATGCGGTCGTCATCTCGGAACGCGTCGGCGAGATAGGTGGCGAGATCCAGCTTCTCGTCGAGCGCTTCGCGGAACGCCGACACCCCGTGCAGCGCCAGCGGCATCCAGACGCGCAATCCCCGCCAGTCGCGGGAGAGCTCGGCCGAGTGCTCGCTGTAGTTGGGCAGCTCGCCGGTGGGCGGCAGATCCTGGAGGTAGGCGGCGCCCTCGTAGTGGGCGTCGCGCATGGCGGCCCCGTCCCGCACGACCAAGCCGCCGGTGCCGTACGGAAGGAACAATCCTTTGTGCGGATCGAGCGTGACGGAGTCGCTGCGCTCGGTGCCCCGGAACCGCTCCCGTCCACGGTCGGTGAGCTGGAAGAACCCGCCGTAGGCGCCGTCGACGTGCAGCCACAGATCCTCGGCCTCGGCGATGTCGGCGATGTCCGCGATCGGGTCGATCGCGCCCGTGTTCGTGGTGCCGACGCTCGGCGCCACCAGGAACGGACGCAGGCCGTCGGCGCGGTCGTGCGCGATCTGGGTCCGGAGCGCCTCCGGGTCCATGCGCAGCTCGTCGTCCGTGACGACGATCCGCACGTTCCGCTTCGAGAAGCCCGCGATCGTGGCGGCCTTCGGCACGCTGGCATGCGCCTGTTCGCTCACGTAGTAGACGCCGTCGGTGAAGTCCTCGCCGAGCTTTGCGTGGCGCGCGGTCACCATCGCCGACAAATTCGCCATCGACCCGCCCGACAGCAAGAGCCCCTGTGATCCCTCGGGGTAGTCGAACAGGTCGCAGAGCCATCGGGTGACGTTCTCCTCGATCTGCACGACCGCGGGGCTGGGCTGCCACAAGCCGACGTATCGGTTCACGCCCTGCGCGATGAAGTCGGCGAGCGCGGCGGTGTAGAGCCCGCCGCCGGGGATGTAGGCCAGGTAGCCCGGGCCCGCGTACTCGAACGTGCGCGAGATCGCCTCCTGCGCCTCGGCGAACACCGGTGCGAACTCGCCGCCGTGCTCGGGAGGCGCGGCGCGCAGCCGGTGCGCGAGGTCGAGCGCGCCTTCGGTCGCCTCCGCCGGCGCTTCGTCCAGGCCCTGGATGAACGCGATCAGGTAGGAGACCGCGGCCTCTCCCATCGCCTGCATGTCCTGAGGCGCCGGATCGAGCGGAAACGACATGACCTCAGCGTAGCCGAGCGCCGAAGAACGTCGCGAGGCGTGCTACGCGGACGGTGCGACGGCTTCCAGGAGTCTGCGGGAGGCCTGGGCGATCTCGTCCACGGCGGACTCGAATGCCTCGGTGTTCTTGCGCGAGGGTTCGCGGTAGCCGCTCACCTTGCGCACGTACTGCTTGGCCGCCGCATAGATCTCATCGTCGGTCGCGGGTTCGTCTGGACGCCGCAGCGTCTTGATGCTTCTGCACATGCCTCCACGCTACCGCGAGGTCGGCGTCAACGTCGAACGCGTGCTAGTCCATGATGGACTAGTGTCGACCGACCAGCTGGCGAACCCGCGCCGAGGCCGCCCGCGCACGCAACACGTCAGCTTCGGACGGCTTGGCGGCAGCAGGCGCGTACCGCTCCTGTTCGAAGGTCCGGACGACGAGTTCGGCCGACTCGATCACCTCGCCGGCGAGATCGCGATCGGCAGCCACCTCCACCAGCTATTCCGCCGGGGTGGTGGAGGGGTCACGATCATGACCGGCGGACACCAAGGCGTCGACGAGCTCGAGGAAGGCGGTCTCCCCCACCGTGGCGGCCTCCGACCGGATCACCTTGCGTCGGCGCCGGAGCTCCCATGCGACCCCCGCCGCGATGGCGGCGATGACCAGTGCCAACGGCCAGATCTTGAGCGCGAAGGCGCCCGCCGTCATCACGCCCCGAGCCGTCGCACCGAGTGCCGCCTTCACCGGCTCGGGCACCGCCGTCGAGAGGAACCGGCCGATCGCGGACAGGACCGGTCCGGCCATGAACCGGCTCGCGACGGACGGCGCCGCTTCGGGCACGCCGAACGTGGGGTCGTAAGGCACCCACCCGATCCGCGGATAGAAGACCTCGAGCCAGGCGTGTGCGTCCGACTGCTTCACCTCGAAGTAACCGGTCAGTGGGTTCCGGCTGCCGGGCCCGTAGCCGGTCACCAGACGCGTCGGAACCCCCAGGGTCCGCAGCATGATCGCCATCGACGAGGCGATCTGCTCGCAGAACCCCTCGCGCGACTCGAACAGGAAGTGGTCGATCGAGTCCACGCCGTCGGGGTCGCGTGGTGCGTTCAGGTTGTACCGGGTGTTCGACTGGATCCACGATTGGATCGCCATCACGCCGTCGTACTGGGTGTGGGCGCCGGTGACGATCTGCTGCGAGAGGTCGCGGACCCGGTCGGGCAAGGAGTCCGGCACCTGCAGGTAGGTAGCCATCCGGTCGGCACGCACCGCCCCCGAGTGGCGCAACAGTCCCGGTGTGGTGACCGGCACATCGGAGATCACCGAATAGACCATGCCCTCGTCGAGCAGGATGGGTGAACGGATCGACCCCGCGGCGTCGACCCGAAGTCCCGCCGACGGGAAGTACACCTGCGAGGCGCCCTGGGCGGCGAACAGCACGTTGGGCTGCGGCGTGTCGATGTAGAACGTCTGGGTGAGGTGCGCCGCTCCCTGGCCGTATGCGCCGTTGCGCCGCACCACTTCGGGCGGCACCAGGTATGAGCTGCCGTCGCCGTCCGGAGGCAGGGTCTCGGTCTCGTCGTCCTCGATCGTCCACCGGCTCCCCTCGTAGGTGTCGAACACCTCGGCGCGCCACAACGCCGCCTGCGTGGCTCGCACGCGGAACGCAAGCTCATCACTCAGCTGCCCGCGGGCCCGGAGATCGACCACGTCGCTGAACCCCGGATAGGCCCCGGAGGCGAAATCGACCACGCCGTCGCCCGGATCCGCGGGCAGGCCCGGGTTGTCGACACTGCCGTCGAAGCCATCCACGGGCGAGGGGGCGCCGGCCAACGAGAACGGCGGAGCTTTCACCAGCGATCCCGGCACCCTCGGCATCGCGAGGAACAGCAGGAACGCCGCCATCAGCGCCGCGGTCGTGGTCATCGCCACCGATCGCACCGGCGCCAGGCGCGGTGGCTTCACCGGTGGCGCGACACGGCGCACCGAGATCGGCGAGGTCACCTGATCCGGCTTCGGCCGCGAAGAGAGCGAGAGCCACACCCCCGCCAGCACCGCCCACGGCACCAGGAAGATCACGAAGGATGTGGAGAGCGACAGGGAGCCGGCTTCGGCCATGAGGATCAGGCTCGACACCATGGAGAAGGCCAGGTCGCGGCGACGCGGGACGTCGAACGCGTGCAGCACCTGCACCCACAGGAACAGGGACGCCAGCGGCAGGCGCGCCTGATCCACCGACGTCGCGAGGCGCACCTCGGCGATGAACTGGCCCAGCGCCGCCAGCAACGCCACGGAGAGCACGAGCTTGAGGATGAGGTTCGCCTGACCTCGGCGGTGATAGGAGAACAGGTAGCCCAGCGGCGCCAGCAGTATCGCGGCGATCGCCGTGAACGGCTCAACGGCCCCCGGCTGGGTCACCACCGCGAGGATGGCCACCTCGACCGCCACGGCGACCACCACGCGCATCGCGACCGAGTCTTCGGTCGGGCCCGACGGCCTACGGATCTCGAGCTTCACGGCGCCGGCCGTTCTTGTCCGAGCGCCGCGGCCAGGGTCTCGCCGACGCGCCAGGGATAGACCGAGGCCCCGGCGGCACGCATCCGCTGCTCCAGGCCGGCGATCGCCACCTCGTCCAGACTGCCGCGGGTGGTGTCGCGCGCATCCACCACGACCGGCACCGCCACGACGCGCGGGATCTGCTCGGAGAGGCTCTCGAGCGCCTCGGGCAGCGTCTCGGGACCGTTCGCGGACCACGTCGGGAACACGACCACCGCCGTCTGCACCCCCCGGAGCGCCGGGCCGAGTTCGGCAAGCATCGCGGCGAACCCGTCACCGTTGCCGGCCTCCACCAGCGCCAGCCGTTCGAGGATCTCTTCCTCATCGGCTCGGGACAGGACGTCGGCGTCCCCGTCCGAACCGGTGACGATCCGCGCCCCGTGTCCTTGCGCCAGGGCGGCCAATGCCAACGAGGCCGCGGCCGAGCACGCCCGGTCGAGCGGTGTCCAGGAGCGGCCGGCATCCCGCGAGGTGTCCATCACGATGGCGAGTCGCCGCGTCTGTTCCTGTTCGAACTCACGGACCATGACCGCACCGGTGCGTGCGGTCGAGGGCCAGTGCACGTGGCGCATGCTGTCGCCGGGGCGGTACTCGCGGATCCCCAGGTACTCGGGCCCCTGGCCTCGACGCGGCGCGCTGTGGATCGCGTGGTCGGTCGTGGCGGCCGGTTCGATGAACGGGAGCGCCCCCAGCGATTCCACCTTGGGCAGCACGAGGGTCGAACCCTCCACCGGCACCCATCGCCGGCGCTCGGCGACGCCGAACGGAGCGGAGGACTTCAGGCGAACGCGGTCCGGCCCATGACGACCCCGCCGCTGCGCGACCCGCAGGGTGGTGATGTCGGTGCGCTCGCCGGCGCGGACCGGCCCGACCCACAGGTTGACCGCGTCGAGGTGCGGGTCCTGGACGATGAGCCCACGGCGGCCCCGACGCCCGGCGTTCTCGATCTCGAGGTCGACGAGGGTCTCCTCACCCTGGTGCACGCGTCCGGATACCCGTCGCGAGATCGTCACGCCGCTCGTGGCCCGGATCGGCAGGAGCCATCCGGCCGCCACCGTGCCCAGGATCAAAGCGGCCAGGACGAACAACCATCCCGCCTGCACGTTGGTCCCGATGAAGAACAGGAGCCCCGCTCCGGCCAGCAGGCTCCACGCCCGCTTGCGCAGGCGTGGCACGTCAGCCTCGCCCGGAGCGCTGCCCGGCCACGTGCAGCGGGACCGCGACCTCGTCGAGGATGCGGCCCACCACGCGGCGTCCCACCTCGGCGCCGCTGCGAGCCTGCCGCGGGATCAGCCGGTGAGCCAGCACAGCCGGGGCGAGCGACTTCACATCGTCGGGCAGCACGAAGTCACGGCCCTCGGACACCGCCCTTGCTTGCGCACAGCGGGTAAGGGCAACGGTCGAGCGTGGCGACGCACCCAGGGCCACCTCGGGCGCCTGCCGGGTGGCATCGACCAGGTCGACCACGTATTCCAGCACCGCGTCGTCCACGTGCACGGCTCGCGCTGCGCGTTGCGCCGCGAGCACGTCCTCGGGCGTCAGCACGGCTTCGAGATCGCGGAGCGGATGATCGAGGAGCTGACGACGCACGATGTCGCTGGCCATCGCGCCCTGCGGGTAGCCCACCTGCACGGTCATCGCGAACCGGTCGAGCTGGCCTTCGGGCAGCGGGTAGGTCCCGTGCTGCTCCACCGGGTTCTCGGTGGCGATCACCACGTACGGCGTGGGCAGCGGATAGGTCGTGCCTTCGACGGTGACCTGGCGCTCCTCCATTGGCTCGAGCAACGCCGACTGGGTCCGCGGCGTGGTGCGGTTGATCTCGTCGACCAACACCACGTTGGCGAACACGGGCCCCGGCACGAACCGGAACACCCCGTTCGCCTGGTCGTACACGCTGATACCGGTCATGTCGCTGGGCAGCAGGTCGGGCGTGGCCTGGATGCGGCTGAACTCCCCGCCGATCGATCGCGCCAATGCTCGGGCCAACGTCGTCTTGCCGACCCCCGGCACCCCTTCCAACAACAGATTGCCGTCTGCCAGCAGGCAGATCGCTGCGGTGCGGACGGCTTCGCTATTGCCGGCGATGACGAGCTCGACGTTGTCGACCAACCGACGGAACGCGTGCGTCGCCTCACCCTGTGCGGGCGTAGGTTCGATCACGTTGGAAGCTTCGACGGCCCGGAAGCCTCGCTTGAGCTTGCGGAGGAGCTATTCAGCCGGTCGGGATCTCGAGCTCCACGATCACGTTGGGGCTTTGGAATCGGGGTGGCCAGGCTTCAGCCTGGACCGGATCATAGCCCACGACCTTGGAGGTTCGATCTCCGGTCTGTTCGAAGATCGGCTCGACCGTTGAGATCTTCCGAACCGTTCCCTCGACCGTCACCTCGTGATCGAGGTCGGGATGGAACGCTGTGTGCCAATCCGCC
>DATLPI010000218.1:0-2397 GCA_035535815.1 Actinomycetota bacterium
CCGTCGCGGATAGCCTGGTCCTCGCGGACCTAGTCGATGGTGTCCTCTTCGTGACGGATGCGCAGTCGAGCACCCAAGCGAGCGTCGCCCAGTCACGACGTCAGATCCATCAGGTCGGAGGGCGCATCCTCGGCGGGATCCTCAACCGGGTACCGACCTCGTGGGGCGCCAACGGCTACGACGCCAACCATGGATGGCGTGGCCTCCTCGGTCGGCACGGACCTGGGAAGGACTCGGACCTCGACAGGATCTCCGAGATGACCGCCCGCCCCTGACGGGACGCTGCTGGGCGTGCCCAGGCTCGGTCTGGATACGTCGATAGGCGTAGGCAACGTACTGCCCCCGCCGGTCGGCCACGCTTCTCGCTCCACATAAGCTCACCTCGACGGAAGGGGTTGCCTTGAAGGTCGTAGTGATCGGAACCGGCCACGTGGGTTTGGTCACCTGCGTGACCTTCGCCAGCATCGGGCACGATGTCATCGGTACGGATGTCGACTCGGAGAAGATCGAGCTCCTCACCAGGGGGATCAGCCCGTTCTACGAGGCTGGGCTCGAGGAAGCGATGCATACAGAGACATCGTCGGGCCGACTGGCCTTCACGGTCGATGCGGCAAGTGCACTGCGTCAAGCGGAGGTCGTGTTCATCTGCGTAGGGACGCCTGCGCGAGCCGACGGCGAGGCCAACCTCGTGGCGATGGAACAAACCGCGAGTCAGATCGCGCGCCACGCGCAGAACGACGTCGTCGTCGTGGAGAAGTCGACCGTTCCCGCAGGGACGGCGGATCGGGTCCGGACCACCCTCCAACGAGAAGGAGGTGGCCTGCGGTTCCACATGGCCTCCAACCCCGAATTCCTCCGCGAGGGGATGGCCATCCACGATGCCCTCGAACCTGACCGTATCGTGGTCGGCGTCGAGTCCGCGCGAGGTCTCGACGTCCTGCGCCGCCTCTACGCTCCCCTGCTCGAGGCCGGCGCTCCACTGATCGTGACGGACATCCGGACCGCCGAGCTCGCGAAGCATGCCAGCAACGCGTTCCTGGCGCTCAAGATCTCGTTCGCGAACGCGCTGGCTCGGGTGTGCGAGCACGCCGGTGCCGACGTCACCACGGTCGCCGACATCATGGGAGCAGACCCCCGAATCGGGCGTGCCTTCCTCAACGCGGGTCTCGGGTACGGCGGCTACTGCTTCCCCAAGGACGTCGCCGCTCTCAAACATCTCTCGGAGCGGTTCGGGTACCCCTTCCCCTTGCTGAGCGAGGTCGAGCGGCTGAACGAGGAAGCCGTCGAAGCGGTCGCCGCGAAGCTGCGGGAGGCACTTTGGAACCTGGAAGGCAAGCGGATCGCGATCCTGGGGCTTGCGTTCAAGCCCGACACCGACGACGTCCGCTTCTCACCCGCCCTTTCCCTCGCCCGGCTGCTCTTGGCTTCCGGTGCACAGGTGGTCGGCTGTGATCCCCGAGCGGCCGGCGGAGCGAAGGATGAGCTGCCCGAGCTCGAACTCGCGAACGACCCCTACGAGGCCGCCACGGGGGCCCATGCGCTCGTGATCGGAACGGAATGGCCGGAGTTCCGTGGGTTGGAGCTTTCCCACCTCCGCGAGGTCATGACGTACCCGCTGATCGTCGACGGGAGGAACCTGCTGGACCCGGCGGATCTCGTCGGCTCGGGCTTCTGGTACTACCCGACGGGACGTCCGCCCGTGATCCCTGAGACGTCACGACCGGAGGGCGGTTCCGATGACGGCAGCCGGGGTGCTCCGGCGCCGCGGCAGCCAACCCCACTGCGGTGAAGACCGGCCGCGCCGTCGTTACGGGGGGAGCCGGATTCGTCGGCTCCCATCTGTGCGATCGCCTCCTGGCCGAAGGTTGGTCCGTGGTCTGCATGGATTCGCTCCTGACCGGCAACCGGGACAACATCGCATCATCCACGGCGACCGGTCGATTCAGCTTCGTGGAAGCTGACGTCACGGCCGAGCTGGACGTCGATGGCGACCTCGACTGGGTCTTCCATCTCGCTTCTCCCGCTTCGCCCCGTGACTACCAGGAGCATCCGATCGCCACGCTGAGGGTCGGCGCCCTCGGAAGCCTCAATGGCTTGGACCTGGCGCAACGCAAGGGCGCGGGATTCTTCCTCGCGTCCACCTCAGAGGTCTACGGCGATCCGCAGATCCACCCACAACCGGAGAGCTACTGGGGCAACGTGAATCCGATCGGGCCGCGCTCGGTCTACGACGAGGCCAAGCGCTTCGCCGAGGCCGCGACCATGGCCTATCACCGTGTCCACGGCCTCCCGGTGCGGATCATCAGGATCTTCAACACGTACGGGCCCCGGATGCGGCGGCACGACGGGCGCGCGGTGCCGAACTTCATCCATCAGGCGCTCACCGGCCAACCGATC
>DATLPI010000219.1:0-4631 GCA_035535815.1 Actinomycetota bacterium
GATCTCGTTCACGTCCACGCGCATGGACGAGATGCAGAAGCTGATGGATGAGTTCGGCGAGCAGAGCATGGCGAGCCAGGCGGGAGACGGCGGGTTCGTGCGGAACCAGGTGCTCAAGGACCGCGACCGGGAGAACGCCTACGTAGTGGTGGCCGAGTTCGTGTCCTACGAGAAGGCGATGGAGAACTCCGGACGTCCCGAGACCGATGCCTTCGCCAAGAAGATGGCCGAGCTCTGCGACGGGCCGCCCACCTTCGGCAATTACGACCTGCTGAGCGAAGAGACGCCGTAGCCGGCAGGGTCCACGTGGCGGGATAGGCTCCCGCCATGGCCACCAGGTACGTCATCGCCGCGCTGCGGCTCGCCTTCGCGCTGCTCACGTTCGCTGCGATCGGCGTGCAGCTCGCGCACACCATCGACGCGGGAAACAGCGTCGTGAACTTCGTCAGCTTCTTCACCATCGACAGCAACATCCTGGCGGCCGTGCTCCTCCTGGCGTTGGGCCTCACACCGACGGGTGAACGCTCGCATCGCACCGACGTCCTGCGCGGCGCGGCGGTCGTCTATCTGGTCACCACCGGCGTGGTCTACGCCCTCCTGCTGTCGAACGCCGACGTGCAGGTGACGCTCCCGTGGGTCAACACGGTGTTGCACCGCGTGATGCCGATCGTCGTGTTCCTCGACTGGCTGATCGTGCCGCCCTCGAGCACGATCTCGATGCGCGAGGCGGCCTGGTGGCTCGCCTTCCCGATCGTCTGGACCGTCTACACGATGATCCGCGGCGCCATCGTCGACTGGTACCCCTACCCGTTCCTCGATCCACGCCTGCACGGTCCGGTGGAGATCGCGGTGACGATGGTCGGCATCGCGCTGTTCATCGCGGTCGTGATCGCTGCCGTGCGCTGGATCGGGAACGCCCGCACCGATGCCCTTCGGCCCGCCGCGGCGTAGGCGCCGAACCCGCCCAAAGGAAAAGCCCGCCGCGACGCGCGATCGGCGAGGATCGCGAACCGCAGCGGGCTTGCCCTCAGCCTCTCACATCACTTCGAAGACTTCGTGGATCCTGATGCTCGCCTTGCCCTGCAGCACCGGGCAGCCCTTGGCCAGGGTGGCGGCCTCGTCCACGGAGTCGGCCGTCAGGATGCTGTACCCCGTTGCGGCGCTGCGGTCGTCGGACACGGAGCCGTCGGAGGCCACCGTCTTGGCTGCCTCCCCGAACGGGTTCCCCTGATCCTTGACCGCGGAGCCCAGCGTGGTGAACCACGTCGCCCACTCGTCCATGGACCGCTTCTGTGCCTCGGGGGTTTCGGGCATCGACCCACCCTCGTAGATCAGCACGTAGTCGCTCATCGTTCCTCCCTTCGGCGCGGCACTCCCTGTGCGCGCTTCCACCCCAACGACGAACGGTGGGCAGGAACTTCGACACCCGCCCGCAGAAGGTCGCCCGAACCAGACCCACGACGTAGCGGCCCGGTCTGGGCGGCCACACCCCTTCGGAATCCGGCGTGAAGCTCGCGCTGCCGATGCTGGCCGCGTTCACGCCGCCTTCTTCATGCGCCTTAGGTCACCAGCGACGACTTCAGGTGGACGATGTCGCCGTCCACCATGGTCATCATGACCTTCGTGGTCGAGACCTCGGTGAGCTTCACGTCGAACAGGTTGCGGTCGAGCACCACGAGGTCGGCCTGGCGTCCGCGGGTGATGGCCCCGGTCGATCCGGCCTGATGCAACTGATAGGCCGAGTTCCGCGTGTGCATCGCGATCGAGGACCGCAACGAGATCGACTGCTCGCGGTTGAGCGGCTGGTCGCCGCCCTTGTAGATCTCGTCCGCGGTGCGGTTGACCGCCATCTCGATCTGTCGGAACGGCAGCAGCGGGTCGACCGGCCAGTCGCTCCCGCCGCAGAGGCGGGCGCCCGCGGCCTCCAGGCCGCCGGCCGCGTAGAGCCGGTGCCAGCGGTCCGGCCCGATGTAGGGCTTGAGCCGCTTCATCGTGTAGCTGTCGCGTTCGGCCCACTGCATCTGCATGTTGGCCATCGCGTTGAGCTGACGGAACCGCTTGTAGTCCGCCGAGTCGATCGCCTCGATGTGGGCCAGCGTGTGCCGGTGGTCCAGGTCGCCGTTCTCCCCGCGCGCGAACTCGATCGCGTCCAGGGCACTACGCACGGCGCGGTCGCCGATCGCGTGGACGTGTACCTGCCACCCAGCGGCATCGAGTGCGGCCATGCCGGCGTTGGCGATCTCCGGCGGGAAGTAGGTCGGGCCGTTCGAGGTCCCAGGCACCCAGTGCGGATCCTCCGCCGTGCCGTTGTTGACCTTGTAGGGGTCGATCATGGCCGCCGTCTGGGTCGGGTATTCGATCACGCCGTCGAAGAAGAGCTTCACGGTCTCGATCGTGATGTCGGGCCTCGCGTACTGGTTGCGAAGGTCGTCAAGGTGGTTGAGCAACGCGTTCGGGTGCTCCACGCGGTCCGGCCCGGCGAACAGCGCCACGTGTGGACGCACCGTGAGGTCACCGGCGTCGCTGATCGCCGCGAGGGCCGCGAGCTGGTCCGGTCCCGAAGACGCGTCGAGGTAGGTCGTGATGCCCTGCTTGGCCATGACGGCGAAGGCCGCCTTCAGCGAAGCCGTGTTCTGCGCCACCGTGGGCGGCGGGATGTGCCTCGAGACCAGGCCGATCGCGCCGTCGTAAAGGAGGCCGGTGGCGTGACCGTTCGCATCGCGGTCGATCTCCCCGTCGCTCGGGTCGGGCGTGCTGTCGGTGATGCCGGCGATGTCGAGGCCGCGCGTGTTCGTCAGCGCGATGTGGCCGTCAAGGCTGCGCACGAAGATCGGCCTCGCGGTGTCGAGGTTGTCCAGGTCGTGCCGGTCGGGCAGATTCGCCATCACGATGGCGTCCCACTGGCCCACCGTGAGCCAGGTGTCGGGTTCCTGATCGACGGTGTCCGCAAGGAACTGGGCCATCCGATCGAGGAACTGCGGCAGCGTGAGTTGCGCGTAGTTCAGTGAGGCGGCCGTGAGTGTGCGACCGCCCGAGAGTGGATGCATGTGCCCGTCGTGGATCCCGGGCATCGCCATCCGTCCGCGGAGGTCGATGACCTCGGTGCCTGCGCCGATGAACGCGCGCGCGTCGGCATCCTTGCCGACGAACACGATCCTGCCGTTGCGGATCGCGACCGCCGAAGCCCACGGCATCGACGCGTCGACGGTCCAGATCGCGCCGTTCACCAGGACGGTGTCGGCGGGTTTCGAGCCTCGAGCCCAGGCGGGCACCGAGCTGGCGACCACCAACCCCCCGGCCGCCGCGGCCCCGCCGCGCAGGAACTGTCGGCGGCTAACCCCACCGTTGGACGACAACGACCCGTCCGTCCGCATCGCACACCCCTCCAGTCGACCATCGTGCGCCGATGCCGCCGGCGCGCCCCGATGCGGCGAGCCTAGGGGGGTGTGTTCTGCCCGCGCAAGTCCCCCGGAGGGCAACGGAAGGCGACTTGCAGGAACGCGGGATGTGGGGTCAGTCGCTGTGCCGGATGGCGGCGATGAACGGCCTGGCGAGGCGATACGTGGCGTACGCGAGCAGTGCGAACCCGATGGCGGCCTCCACCTGCTCCTGGGTGAACCGGGTGCGCTTGGCCACGGGCTTGGCGATCGCGCGACCGGCCGTGCCACGCCAGCCCGTCAGTGCGGCTTCGCCGACATCGACCATACGGTCTGCGGTCTTCGTCATGGTGCCTCCTTTAAAGCGATTGGTCGGCCGGCGCCTCGCGGGCGCCGTGTTCGAGGTCCAGTCGGATGGCGTCGAGCCCGATGTCGTCGGCTCCGGCCGGGACCCGCTGCTCGTGCAGGATGCGGGCGAGCCGGTTCAGTTCGCTTCGGACCACGCTCTCGAGCCTCGCGGCGACCCGGGGGTCCTCGGAGGACTCCACGATCACGGTCAACAGGGTTTCCCCTTGTGCATCGGGCGAGACGAACGCCATCGCACGGCGCCCGGTGTCCTGGGCGATGTGATCGACGAAACCGATGCCCTCCACATTCACCAGGTGGGCGTACACCGCCTCCGGCGCAGCGCCGATGGGCGTCGACGCCTCGATCACAGGTGCATCGTTGGGGTGGGTCATGGGGTCCTCGATCCTCACTGGATGGATGATCTGATCATCGTGACCTCGCCTTCGTACCCGTTCGACGCTCGGCGCAATCGCGGCATGAGGGTTGCATCGGCGCCGTGCGGGTAAGGCGGCTGACAGGACAACAGAAGGGATCCACCATGCCGAAGGTTCGGAAGATGACTGAGCCGGTGAAGGATGCCGGCAAGAAGGTGCTGGCCACCGACACCGCCCAGAACGTGATCGGCGCGGTCGTCGACTCGCTCGAGGATGTCGCGGTCGACAAGGCCGACGACGCCGCCGACGCGATCAAGGTGAAGGCCGCCAAGGTGGCCGGTCGCAAGAAGCCGACCGCCAAGAAGAGCGCCGCGAAGAAGACCTCCGCCAAGAAGGCCTCTGCGCGCAAGCCTGCCGCCAAGAGGTCCACGACGAAGAAGTCGACGGCGCGCAAGCCGGCCGCCAAGAAGTCGAGCGCCAAGAAGACCACCGCGCGCAAGAAGACCACCGCGCGCAAGAAGACCACCGCGCG
>DATLPI010000220.1:0-5320 GCA_035535815.1 Actinomycetota bacterium
GGTCCGCCGCGCCACGTACGCGGAGCTCCGCGCCATGACCGACCGGCTCGCGAACGGGTTGCGGTCGCTCGGCGTCGGTTCGAAGGACACCGTCGGCATCTTCCTGCCGATGGCGATCGAGACCGTGGCGGCCGTGATGGCGTGCTCGAAGATCGGCGCGATCTGGGTGCCGATCTTCAGCGGGTTCGGCCCCGATGCGGTCGCGGCCCGGCTCGCCGACGCGGGCGCCCAGGTGGTGATCACCGCCGGCGCATCCCTGCGGAAGGGTTCGGCCGTGGCGATGAAGGAGGTGGTCGACCGCGCGCTCGAACAGGTGGAGGGGATGCGCCACGTCGTGGTGTGGGACCGCCTTCCGGACCATCCGACACCGATGACGCCCGGCCGCGACCGATGGTGGCACGAGCTGATCGCCGGGGAGGAGCCCTGGTTCGAGACCCCGGCACTCGCATCGGAACACCCATTGTTCATCGGCTACACCAGCGGGACGACGGGCCGGCCCAAGGGCGTCGTCCACGTCCATGGCGGGTTCGTGGTGAAGATCGCCGAGGAGGTCGCCTACCAGGTGGACCTGCATCCCGGTGAGGTGCTGCACTGGGTCACCGACCTCGGCTGGATCATGGGGCCGTGGGAGATCGTCGGCGCGCTGGCGCTGGGTTCGACGGTGCTGCTCACGGAAGGCGCGCCTACGCACCCCGGGCCGGACCGGTTGTGGGCAACGGTGGAGCGGCACGGCGTGACCACGCTGGGGGTCTCGCCCACGCTGATCCGCGCGCTGATCCCCCACGGCGTCGAACCCGTGCAGGCACATAACCTCTCCTCGCTCCGGATCCTCGCCTCCACCGGGGAACCGTGGAACCCGGCGCCCTACCGCTGGTTCGCCGACGAGATCGGCGGGGGACGCCTCCCGGTCATCAACTTGTCCGGGGGGACCGAGGTGGGTGCGTGTTTCGTCTCGCCCACGCCGGTGACGCCGATCACGGAGTGCAGCGTGGGCGGACCCGCGCTCGGCATGGACATCGACGTCTGGGGTCCGGACGGGACCCCAGTGCCGGCGGGCGAGGTAGGCGAACTCGTCTGCAGGCAGCCGTGGCCGTCGATGACGCGCGGGGTGTGGGGTGACGATGAGCGCTACCTGGACACCTATTGGCGGCGGTTCCCCCGCGTGTGGGTGCACGGCGACTGGGCGCGCATCGACGAGCACGGCGCCTGGTTCCTGCTGGGGCGCTCGGACGACACGCTGAGCGTGGCCGGCAAGCGGCTGGGTCCGGCGGAGGTGGAATCCGCGATCGCCGCGCATCCCGATGTCGCCGAATCGGCCGCGATCGGGGTGCCACATCCCGTGAAAGGAGAGGCGATCTGGTGCTTCGTCGTCCTGAAGCCCGGCCATCCGCAGAGCGGCGACCTCGAGCGATCGCTCCGAGATGTCGTGGCCGAGCACCTGGGGAAGTCGTTCGCGCCTTCACGGGTGGTGCTGGTGCCCGATCTGCCGAAGACGAGGAGCGCCAAGATCGTGCGTCGGGCCATCCGGGCGGTCGCCACCGGCGAGGAGCCCGGCGACCTCTCCTCCGTGGAGAACCCTTCGTCGCTGGAGGCGATCGCGGCGGCGCTCGGGCATCCCCCGAGCGACCGTGGGTAAGGTGGGCCCCGTGACCAACGACGACGAGTCGAAAGACGAACGTGAGAACCGCGAGCTCATCGAACTGCTCAACGAGGTCCGGGTGGTGCTGCCCGGCGTCCAGGTGCTGTTCGCGTTCCTGTTGACGCTCGCCTTCAGCAGTGCGTTCAAGACGATCGACAGCATCGAACGCTTCACGTACCTGTTGGCGTTCTTCTCCACGGCAGGTGCGTCGGTCCTGCTGATGGCGCCGACCACGTTCCATCGCATCCGGTTCCGTCAGGGCGACAAGGAAGCCCTCTTGCGCCTGGCGACGCAGTTCACGTTGGCCGGGATGGGGCTGCTCGCCGTCGCGATGGTGGCGGGGATCTGGTTGGTGAGCGAGAAGGTGCTGAGCCAGCAGGCGGCCAACGTCGTCGGGGTGATCTCGATCGTCGTGATCGTGTTCCTGTGGTTCGCGATCCCGATCTGGCGCCGCGCTCGTCACGAGCACTGACCGCGGCACGCCCGCTAGCATCGGTGCATGCGGGTAGCGATCTGTCAGATGCATTCCGGTCCCGATGTCGGGGACAACCTCGACGAGGCTGAGGCGCTTGTCCGTGCCGCCGCCGACGAGCGCGCCGATCTCGCGGCGCTGCCCGAGTACCTCGAGTTCCTGGGTCCGGCCGCGGACCGCCGTGCGGTGGCCCAGCCGGTGCCGGGTTCCACGGCGGATCGGCTCTCGGCCGTTGCCGCCGATCGGGGCATCTGGGTGCTGGCCGGCGGGATCCTCGAGGCCGATGGCGCGAAGGTCTACGACACCTCGGTGGTCTTCGACCGCATGGGCGAGATCGTCGCCCAGTACCGGAAGATCCATCTGTTCGACGTGGAGTTACCCGACCAGCCGCCGATCCGCGAGTCCGCCACGATCGCGGCGGGCGATCAACTCGTCACCAGGCGGGTGGAGGAAACACGGATCGGTCTGTCGATCTGCTACGACGTGCGGTTCCCGGAGCTGTATCGCGGGCTCATGACCGCGGGCGCCGAGGTGCTCTGCGTGCCTTCGCAGTTCCAGTTCGCGACGGGCAAGGACCACTGGCACACCCTGCTGCGCGCGCGAGCGATCGAGAACCAGTGCTACGTGGTGGCGCCCGGACAATGGGGACCGTTCGGCGATCCCGCCGAAGGGAGGCGTTCCTACGGGCATTCCCTCGTCGTCGACCCGTGGGGCCGGATCGTGGTCGAGGCGCCCGAGGAAGGCACCGGGGTGTGGATCGCCGACCTGGACCTGGCGGCGCTTCGGTCCCTCCGGCAGCGGTTCCCCGCGCTGCAACACCGGCGCCTGGGAGCGAGCTGCTGATGCGCCGGACGCTCGAGGACGGCTACGAGCTCGACGACGATCCAGCGCGCGTCGATGTCGACGCCGTGCACGCCTACCTCACCGGGTCGTACTGGGCGATGGGACGGACGCGTGGAACCGTCGAGCGGCTCATCCGAAAGGCGACGCGAGTGGTGGGCCTGTACTCGGACGGAGCGACGGTGGGGTTCTGTCGCATCCTCAGCGACGACACCACGATGGCGCACCTGTTCGATGTCTACGTGCTGCCCGAGCACCGCGGGCACGGGCTCGGCGTCGAGCTCGTGCGTGAAGCCGTTGAACTCGGTCCGCACGCCGATCTCTCGTGGCACCTCGGAACGAAGGATGCCCACAGCCTCTACGAGCGGTTCGGGTTCGGGCCGCCCGACCTCGAGCGCCAGATGCTTCGCCGCGGCCAGCCCCGGCCCTGAGGTATCGGCGGCTGGCCTCGCAGGGGCTCGGGTGCAAGCTCAGCCCGAGGGCACGTCGTCCGGGGTGTCGATGTCGCGTGGAACCAGCCTGGGCACCGTCACCTCATGGACCCACTCGGGATGGCTCGCGATCAACACCCTCGCGCCGACGTCCCCGTGGAGGTGACCTGCCTCGGCGTAGATCTCGCGTGACAGGAGCGCGGGGCCCGGCCCGTCCTCGAACCGGAGGCGCACGATCTGGTTGCGCGTGGCCCGGAACCCATCCACCAGGGCACGAACGTCCTCGGGCGTGATGCCGGGTTGGTCGCCCATCAGGATCACGGCGGCCTCGCTGTCGTCGGCGATGTCGTGGAACGCGGCCGCCAACGAGGTGGCCTGCCCGTCGCGATAGGAGGCGTTCCGCACGAATCGTCCACCGCTCGGAAGGTTGATCGCCGCCTCGACGGCCTCGGCATCATGGCCCGTGACCACGATGAGCTCGTCCACCCCTGCTCCGTTCAGCGCGTCCACGGCATGCTGCGCCATGGGCTTGCCCGCGATCGACGTGAGCTGCTTCGTCCTCCCGAACCGCGAGCCCAACCCGGCCGCCAGCACGACCCCCGAGATCACGACGCTTTCGACCCGCCCCCGAACAGTCGCCGGAAGAAGTTCTTGATCAACGCCCACACCGCCGCCAACCCCAGCGAGATCCCTCCGACGGGCTTGGCGACTGGTTTCGCCACCGGCGCGGAGGAACCCGCCGGCGGTTGGGTCGCACGTGTTTCGGCGGCGGTGATCCCGACATCGGGCGTTCCTTCCCCAGGGGCGGGAGCACCGCCGTCACCCACGTCATCACCAGACGCCATGGGAGTCGCCTTCGCCGTCTGCTCCGCCGCCATGGACGCCTGCAGGCAATCCGCGAACTGCTGGGTGAGTTTCTTGGAGATCTCGGGGAGCAGCCCACGGGACATCTGCGCCGCAGCGCCGGTGAGCGCGATGTCGGCCGTCATCTTCACGGTGGTCTCGGCGTCTGTCCCGCCTGGTTCGAGCCAGGAGGTCACGGTGGCGTTGGCGGCGCCCCTGCCCTTCTGTTCCATGCCCTTGGCGGTGAGCACCACCCGCTTGGCCTCGTCGTCGCGCTGGGCCATCATCACCTCGCCGGCGAACGACATGGAAACCGGGCCGAGCTTCATGTTCAGCTTGCACTTCCAGTGGGTGTCGTCGATGGTTTCGGTCAGTTCGGCACCCGGCATGCACGGCGCGATCTTCTCGACATCCAACAGGTAGTCCCACAGGTCGTCGGGTGGCGCGGCCACGGTGAACGTGTTCTCGATCAGCATCGCGGCAGCCTACCCGGACAAGCGACGAAGCCCGTCGCCCGTCATGCGTGCCTCCGTTCCCGGTGCGGGCCGGTCGTGGATGGGACCGGGCCGCTCCTTGAGGAAGCCTCCACCGCGGGCACGCTTGACGGCGACGATCTCGGCGACGATCGACTGCGCGATCTCCTCCGGACCCTCGGCGCCGAGGTCCAACCCGGACGGGCCATGGATGCGCCCCCGATCCTCATCGGTGATCGTGACGCCTTCGTCGCGGAGTTCCATCATCAGTCGCTCGGTGCGAGCGGCCGGACCCAGCATGCCGATGTAGGCGGCCGGCGAACCCAGCAGCGAGCGCAGGTACTCCTTGTCCCGCAGGAAGTTGTGGGTCATCACGACCGCGAACGTGTGCGCATCGATCGGAGTGGTCTTCGCGGTGAGCTCGGGTGCGTCGACGTGCACGAACCCGCCGGCGTGCGGGTAACGCTCGGCGGTCAGGAACCCGGCACGGTCGTCAACGACGATGGCGTTCCAGCCGAGGCCGGCCGCGGCGCGGGTGAGCGGGATGGCGTCGTGGCCGGCCCCGCACACGAGCAAGCGCAGCGGCGGTTCCAACACCTCGATGAACGCGCGAACGCCGCCG
>DATLPI010000221.1:0-5035 GCA_035535815.1 Actinomycetota bacterium
GCCTGGATCGAGACGTCGAGCGCCGAGACCGGCTCGTCGCAGACGATCAGCTTGGGCCGAAGGGCGAGCGAGCGCGCGACCCCGATCCGCTGACGCTGGCCGCCCGAGAACTCGTGCGGGTAGCGGTTGTAATGCTCGGGGTTCAGGCCCACCAGCTCCATCAGCTGCTGCACTTCGGACTTGATCTTGTTGCGCGGGACGACCTTGTGGAGCCGGTAGGGCGCCCCGATGATCGACCCGACGGTCTTGCGCGGGTTCAGCGAGGCGAACGGATCCTGAAAGATCATCTGCATCTCGCGACGCAGCCCGCGGAGGTCGCCCCCCTTCGCGTGGGTGATGTCCTGGCCCTCGAACTCGATCGAGCCCTCGGTCGCGTCGTACAGCCGCATCAGCACGCGGGCGAGCGTGGACTTGCCACATCCAGTCTCCCCCACCAGGCCGAGCGTCTCGCCCTTGTGGATGTCGAGATCGACGCCGTCGACGGCATGGACGTCGCCGATCCGCTTCTGGAACAGGATCCCCCGGGTGATCGGGAACAGCTTGCGGAGGCCGCGTATCCGTACGAGCGGCGTCTCGGTCGCCGCCGGTCCGGGCTGAGGCCGTTCGGTCACCTCGACGCTCACGAGCGCGCCATCACCTCTTCCTGGAAGATGCGCTCCTTGTCCGCGAGCGAGAGATGACACCGCGATGCGTGGTGACCGTCGGCCGGCAGGAGCTCGGGCACGTCGGTCCGGCACCTGTCGAACACGTGGGGACAGCGCGGGTGGAACGCACAGCCCGGCGGCACGAAGATCAGCGACGGTGGGAGACCTCGGATCGGGACCAGGCGCTCCTTCGTGTCGCTCTCGTCCAGCCGCGGGATCGATGCCAGCAATCCCCAGGTGTACGGATGGTGGGCGCCGTAGTAGATGTCGCGGCGATCGCCCGCCTCGACGATCTTGCCCGCGTACATCACCTGGATGTGGTCGCAGTGTTCGGCCACGACGCCCAGATCGTGCGTGACGATCACGATGGCGGCGTTGAACTCCTGCTTCAACCGGTCCAGCAGGTCGAGGATCTGAGCCTGCACGGTCACGTCGAGCGCCGTCGTGGGCTCGTCGGCGATCAGCAGGTCCGGGTTCAGTGACAGGGCCATCGCGATCATCGCTCGCTGCCGCATGCCGCCGGAGAACTCGTGCGGATACTGGTCCGCCCGCTCGTCGGGGCGAGGGATGCCGACACGCCGGAGCATCTCGACCGCCTGCTCGTGAGCCTCCTGCTTGGAGACGCGTTGGTGGACGCGAACGGCCTCGGCGATCTGATCGCCGACCTTGTAGTACGGGTGGAGCGAGGTCATCGGGTCTTGGAAGATCATCGAGATCTTCTCGCCCCGCACCGTGCGCATCTCGTCGGCCGGGAGCGTCAGCAGGTCCTGGCCCTGGAAGATGATCTCGCCGTCGATCACGGCCTGTTTGCTGTCGATGAGACCCATCACCGTGAGGAACGAGACGCTCTTGCCGGATCCGGACTCGCCCACCACGCCCAGGGTCTCGCCCGGCAGCAAGGAGAACGAGACGCCGTCGACGGCTTTCACCAATCCGTCGTCGGTCGGGAAGTGGACGGTGAGGTTCTTGACCTCGAGAAGCGGTTCCGCCACTACGTGTACCTTACCCGCGGGTCGAGGAACGCGTAGGCGACGTCGACGCACAGGTTCGCGACGGCGATGAAGAACGCCGCAAACAGGGTGACACCCATCACGGCGGGGAAGTCGTTCAGGAAGATGCTCCGCACCGCGTACTGCCCGACGCCCGGCAGACCGAAGACGGTCTCCGTGATGAACGCACCGCCGAGCAGGACGGCCAGATCGAGCCCGAACATCGTGACGACCGGCGTGAGCGCGGCCCGTAGCCCGTGCTTGTAGATGACCCGCTTCTCCGAGAGCCCCTTCGCGCGAGCGGTCCGGATGTAATCCTCGTTCATGGTCTCGATGAGGTTCCCGCGGACCATCCGCGCGTAGAAGGCGGCGAACGTCATCGACAGCACGATCCAGGGCAGGATGAAACGACCCGAAAGCACGGCCTCGGTCACCGATTCCCCGATCGGGATCCCCGATGGCGGGGCCCAGCCTAACTTGAACCAGAAGATGTACAAGAAGAGGTACGCGAGCCAGAACACGGGCGCCGAGACGCCGATGAGGGCGAAGACCATGGCGCTGCGGTCCCAGACGCTCCCCTTCCTGACCGCGGAGATGATGCCGATCGGGATCCCGACCAGGGTCCATAGGACCGCGGCCCCGACCGCGAGGGCGATCGTCACCGGCAGGCGGCTGAAGATCTCCTCCTTCACCGGGACGAAGTTGGCGTACGAGTAGTAGACGTCCTCGTTCAGGAACAGCCCAGGCCAGGGGATCAGGCCCTTCGCGAACCGGCTGTACTGGACGTACAGCGGCCTGTCGAGCCCGAATGCGTGGCGAGCTGCCTCGACGTTCTCGGGGCTCGTCGACTTGCCGACCGCACGCCTGGCCGGATCGGAGGCGGGCAGCTTCACGAAGATGATGAACGTGATCAGGGACACGATGAACAGCACCAGGATCATGAACAGCGTCCGCCGGATCAGATACCTGCCCATCGCGCCTTCCGAAGTCTACTCCACTCGGGGAGGAGGGCCGCCCCCTCGGAGCGGCCCCCCTCCTTTCGCGATCCTGCCTCGTCCTTCCGGTTTCCTGCCCTTTCCTTTCTACTGGGCCTCGGGAGCGATCGCCAGCTGGTCCCAGGCCGCGAGGCCCGAGAACTGGTCGAACGAGTAGTTCACGATGCGCTCCGAGTAGACGTCGACGTTGTTGTCGAACAGGTACGGCACCCAGGGCACGACCTGTTCCATCAACGTGGTGTCGAGGTCTGCCCAACCCTGGTACCGGGCATCGCCCGTCTGCTGGTTGGCGGTCTTGATCTGGTCGTCGACCGACGGGACCTCGGTGATGTCATAGCCGGCCTTCGACAGCAGATCGGCACTCGCTCCGACCAGTCCGTAGTTGCAGCAGCTCGGGAAGATGGCCGCCGATCCAAACAGCGGATCGGCGAACGTGTAGCCGTCCGGGAAGTCCTTCCCCCATCCGGGGGCGAGACAGATGGCGACGTGCGCCTCCGGCTCGTTGCACTTCGCGTACATCGTCGTGCGCTCGAAGGACTTCACGTCGAACGTCAGCCCGAGCGGCTCCATGTTCTGCTGGATCAACGCGGCCTGGTCCGGGTAGGGATCGGCCTCGTCGGTCACCGCGAGGATGTCGGAGCACTCCGGCGCGTCGCACACACCGTCGCCGTCGGAGTCGTACGCCGACTGAGCCATCTCCGCCTGCGCCGCCGTGAGGTCGCCCGCCGAGTTCGGCGTGGCGTATGGGTCGTAGTCGGCGAGGAGGTTGTTCTCAAGCGCGTTCACCATGATGTGACCCGCGATCTCGCCGACCGACTCACCACCACGGAACGTGCGCATGCCCGCCTTGTCGAGGGCGAGGTTGATTGCCTTGCGGACGTGCACGTCGTCGAACGGCGGGATCGCCATGTTGAACGAGATGTACCGAACGGCGTCCGACGGGTTGATGTGCAGCCGCGGCTGCAGGGTCGGGTCGGTCGAGTACGTGCGCAGGACCGGTGGAGGCACGATGCCGTCCACGACACCATCGAGCTCGCCGGCCTGGACCTTGTTGTACAGGTCGTTGTTGTCCCCACCGATCGTGATGTTGAACCCGTCCGGATAGGCGGGACGCAGGCCGTCCGTCGCTGGGTCGTAGTTCGGGTTGCGCACCAGCTGGATCGACTTGCCGGGCTCGTAGCCAGCGACGGGATTCTGCTCGTCGGGCGGGAGCGAGAAGTCGAGGTTCTCGGACCCTACGAGCTGGTACGGCCCGCTCGCCACCAGGAACCGGCCGTAGTCCCTCGTGTGTCCCGTCGCCACACCCAGTGGCTCGTCGTTGAACGGTGGGATCGGAGCCGTTGCCGCCATCGCGAACAGGTAGGGCAGGTAGCCCGCCGGCTCCGTGAGCGTCACCACGAGGGTGCTGTCGTCGGGCGTCTCGAGGCCGGCGATGCTGTCGGCCTTGCCCTCGCCGAACTCGGCGAACCCGTCGATGACGTTGTAGTAGAAGTTGTAGCCGCCGACCGATGCGTTCGGGTCCGACTCGCGCTCGAGCGCCCGGACGATGTCGCCCGACGTCACCTCTACATCCCCGAACGGGTCTCCGTAGTTGACCCCGCTCTTGAGCGTGAACGTGTACGTCAGGCCGTCCGATGAGATCTCCGGCAAGGCACTCGCGATGTCGGGCTGCAGTTCCGTCCCGCCCTCGGCGGTCGTCCTGCCGGTGTACGACAGGAGCGTCCGGAGCAAGCAGCACCGGTACCACGACCAGGTGACGCTGTAGTACTCCTTCTGCGGGTCGAGCGATGCGCTCACGTCGCCGAGCATCCCGAGCTCGACGGTGCCGCCGGGCTGAAGCTCGCCGGTCGTGCCGGTCGCCGTGGCTCCGGTCGCACCGGTCCCACCCTCGTCATCGCCGCCACATGCCGCGGCGACGAGGCCGAGCGCGGCGACGAGCGCCAATACGCTGAGATATCGCCTCACGTAACCCCCCTCTCTCTTCGATCAGTTCCCGTGTACCACCCGGGCCGTGCCCGGGAAACCGCTGCCATGCCTCAGGCACGCCCTTCCCTCCACCTCCCTTCAGGAAAGCTGCCTCCCGTCTAGATACGGTCAGCCGCCCGTCCTGGGATCGAGGGCATCGCGGAGCCCGTCCCCGACCAGATTGAAAGCGAGCGTCGTGAAGAAGAGGAACAGCCCGGGGAACAGCATCATCCACCAGGCGTAGGTGAAGACCGGACCAGCGTCCGAGAGCTGGCGGCCCCACGAGGGCGTCTCCTGCGGGACCCCGATGCCGAGGAACGACAGCGCCGCCTCGAACAGGATGTTGTTCGGGATGATCAGCGTCGTGTAGACGATGATGGGAGCCGCCACGTTCGGCAGGACCTCGCGGAACATGATCCGCCGGTTGGTCGAGCCCAGGGAG
>DATLPI010000222.1:0-10385 GCA_035535815.1 Actinomycetota bacterium
GCATTCTCCCGGAGCGACGGTGACTTCGAGGTCTGGGTCATGGATGCGGACGGTTCGGATCAGAGGAGGATCACGACCAACGGCACGGATGACACGGACGCCGCCTGGTCTCCGGACGGCACAAAGCTCGCCTTCACCCGCCGATCCGACGTTTGGGCCATGGATGCGGACGGCACCGATCAACGCAACCTCACCGAAGCTCTCGGCGTCGGGAACGACGCCGCCTGGTCTCCCGATGGGTCAACGATCGCGTTCACCACCGGAGGCGACATCTACCTGATGGATGCCGACGGCTCGGATCCTCGAAGCATCGTGATGGACCAGGCGTTAAACCGGGATCCCACCTGGTCTCCGGACGGCACGATGATCGCGTTCCAGAGGAACGAGATCGGCAGGCATGACGACGTGGCGGCCGTGAACGTCGACGGCACCGATCTGCACCACATCAGCGGACTGATGGACGGGGACTTCGTGAGCGACCCACGCTGGTCTCCCGACGGGACCAGAATCGTGCTCAGTTTGAACGGTGAGATCGATCTCATGGACGCCGATGGGTCAGATGTGAGCCCACTGACATCGGGCGAACATCCGGACTGGCAGCCCCTGACTGGCGGCCCCATCTGCACGATCACCGGTACCGGGGGCGATGACGTGTTGGTCGGGACGACGAGCGACGACGTCGTCTGCGGCAGGCAGGGCGACGACGTCATCCGGGGCGGCGGGGGCAACGACACGATCGTCGGCGGCGAAGGAGACGACGTCGCGATCGGAGGAACGGGTCGCGACGTGATCAATGGGGGAGCAGGGATCGACGCGCTGTGGGGTGGGCACGGTCGTGACCATCTCTCCTCCCGCGACGGCGTCTCTGGTAACGACGCCGTCCATGGAGGCGGCGGCGCCGACGTGTGTCTCACCGATCCGGGCGACGTCGTCGAGGGGTGCCCATGAGCCACGCCGCTGCCGAGTGCCCCTGAGGAACACCATGGTCGCGGCCCGCAAGGTGTTCGCGCTGCTCGCCCGGTCGTTCATCGCAGCCATCGTCGGTCGGATGGGACGGATCGTCATCGGCATGACCATCTTGAGAACGCGGTAGTAGCCTTTCGAGATGGGCCTGTTCACGAAGAACTATCCGCCCGAGATCGCCGCGCGCGTGCCGCCGGGTCAGCGCCTCGTGAAGTCGTGGCCGGTGCTGCACTTCGGGTCGATCCCGCGGTTCGACGGCGAGCACTGGGAGTTGGAGGTCTCCGGCCTGGTCGAGGAGCCCTTCACGCTCACGTATCAGGAGCTGCTGGACCTTCCCCGCGTGACGGTCGATGCGGACATGCACTGCGTCACCGGCTGGACCACGCTGGACAACACCTGGGAGGGCGTGTCGTTCCGAACGATCGTCGAGCGAGCCAAGCCCACCGACGAGGCGAAGTGGGTCATCGCGCACGGAGCCAACGGCTACACCTCGGACCTGTCCTTCGAGGCGATGGACGACGACGACGTCCTGCTGGCATGGCGGAACCACGGCGAGGACCTCACCGCAGAGCACGGCTGGCCGCTCCGACTGGTGGTGCCGAAACGCTATGCCTGGAAGAGCGCGAAGTGGCTCACCGGCCTGGAGTTCACCGCGAAGAACAGCCGCGGGTTCTGGGAGGTCCGGGGCTACCACATCCACGCCGAGCCCTTCGCGGAGGAGCGCTACAGCTACCAGGAGGGCCCGCGCGCGGAGATGCAGCCCTAGCGGGCTGAGCGATCAGGCCAGATACAGCGTGATCGTGTCGCCGTAAGTCACGGTGGAGCCCGCTCCCGGGCTCTGGGAGATCACGGTCGCGCCCTGCGTGTTCGGGATGATGAAGAACGAGACCTTCAGGCCGTAGTCGGCTGCCTTCGACTCTGCTCCCGACTTCGACAGGCCGGAGAAGCTGGGCACCGCGAACTGTTCCGGCCCCTGCGAGACGATGATCGTGACGGTCGAGCCGTATGGGGCCACCGTCCCGGACTTCGGCGCCGCGTTGATCACCTCACCGCGATCGATCGTGTTCGAGAAGTCCGTCTCGACGGCCACGACGAATCCGGCGTCCTGCAGGGCGCCCGTCGCCTCGTCCTCGGTCATGCCGGCCACGCTGGGCACGGGCAGGGGCGCCGGGCCCTTGCTCACGATCACGTCCACCGCGCTGCCCTTGGGGATCTGGCCGTTCTGCACGGTCGCGATGATCGAACCTTCCGGCACCGAGTCATCGTGTCGCAGGGTCTGTTCGCCCAGGGTGAGGCCGGCCTTCTGGAGCAGATGCCTCGCCTGCTCCAGGGTCTTGCCCTCGATCGAGGGGATCGCGACGGGCGGCGGCCCCAAGGAGGGGACCAGGGTGACGGTCTCGCCCAACTCCAGGCTGGTGCCCGAGGACGGCTGCACGCGAAGGACGTGATCGGCGGCGATCTTCTCCGAGTACTGCCCGTCGGCGATCCGCACCGCGAACCCAAGCTCGTCCAGTTGCGACTGTGCGGCTGCGACTGAGTCGCCCGCCAGCGCGGGGATGTCGGCGTGATGGGGGATCACGTAGGTCCAGATTCCCCAGGCGCTGGCCGCCAGGGCCGCCACCAGGGCGAGGACGCCGAAGCGCCGGCGCCAGCGATGCTCGCGCACCCGCTTCGAGCGGGGGATCGTCTGGGTGTTGAGGCCGGCCTCACCGGTGGGCAGGTCGGGAACCTTGACCACGCCGGTCGGGGCCACGTCCTCGCCGGCTTCGATGGAGGTGGCGTCGACGATGCTCTCGAGCCGCTTCGCCGCAGGGAGTTCGGGCGCGAGCGCCTCGAGGTCGTGGCGCATCACGGTGGCGGACTCGGGCCGGAGCTCGCGGTCTCGGTCGGTGGCGCTCACCACGAACCCGTCCAGATCGGCGGGGATCGTGGGCACCACGGCGCTGGGCCGGGGCACCCTGCCGGACAGGTGCTTGTAGGCGATGGACATGGCGGTCTCGCCGGTGAACGGGAGCTTTCCGGTGAGCAGCTCGTAGGTCACGATCCCCAGCGAGTAGAGGTCGCTCCGAGGATCGGCGGGTTCGCCGCGGATCTGCTCGGGCGCCAGGTACTGCACCGTGCCGGTCACGGTACCGGCCTGGGTCTGACGTCCGTCGGCGTAGGCGCGGGCGAGCCCGAAGTCGGCCACCTTCACCACGCCCTCGGTCGTGACGAGCACGTTCTCGGGCTTGATGTCGCGGTGGACGATGCCTTGGTGGTGGGCGTGCTCCAGGCCCAAGAGGGTCTGGCGCACGACGTCGACGGCCTGGGCAGGTTCGAGTCGGCCGTACTGGTTCAGGAGCGCGCGAGCGGCCCGGCCGCGCACGTACTCCATGACCATGTAGTAGATGCCGTCGACGGAGCCCCAGTCGAAGACGGCCACGATGTTGGGGTGGGACAGACCCGCCGCGGCGCGCGCTTCCCGGCGGAACCGGTCGACGAACGCCTGGTCGCCCGCGAGCGACCGGTGCAGCACCTTGATCGCGACCTCACGGTCGAGCACCGTGTCGCGCGCGAGGAAGACTTCGCCCATGCCGCCCGACGCGACGCGCTCCACCACGTGGTAACGCCCGTCGAGGGTGACGAATGCATGGCCTCCGGAACCCTCCGGAGGCGCCGGTTGGGTGATACTTCGAGCCGTGGTGCTCTCCTCCTGTTGGGGGAAGCGCTCGGAGGGAGAGCGCGTTCCGGCGCCGATGATAGGGCCGAGAAGGGGTTGAACCGTGGAGGTTCGAGAAACTGCACCGGACGATCTCGGGTCCGATCTGGACCGGATCGAGGCCGCCGTTGCGGCCGGAAGCACCGATCTGCGTGAACTGGGCTTCTGGCGGGTGGTGGCCACCGTCAAGCCCGATCGGCTGCTGATCTACCGATATGCCGACCAGATCGGAAGGATCGACACCGCCGCCTTCCGCGCCCGGGTGAGGCTCAGGGTGCCCGTGTGGGTGGGGAACGCGCTGCTGCTGCTGGGTGTGGTGGTGGGCGGACTCGCGGTCTGGGCCGCCTACGCGTGGACCACACCGCTGTGGAAGGGCCTCGCCCTGGTCGCGGCCGGGGCGATCTGGACCGTGGCGGTGCATTCGCCGACCCACTGGCTGGTGGGCTGCCTCGTGGGGATCCGGTGGACCGACTACTTCCTGGGCGGACCTCCGCCGCCCCGGCCCGGGCTGAAGTCCGATTACGGCACGTACCTGCGGGCAGACCCCGATTCGCGGGCCTGGATGCACGCCAGCGGGGCGATCGCCACCAAGCTCGCGCCGTTCGTGGCGCTGGCCTTCTGGCCCGGTTCGGGCGCTCCAGGGTGGCCGGCGGCCGTCCTGATCGCCCTCGGGGTGCTGCAGATCGTCACCGACCTCACGCTCAGCACCAAGAGCAGCGACTGGAAGAAGTTCGCCCGCGAGAAGGGCGTCGCGCGGGTGCGGCGCCGCGCCACCGAGCCCGTCTCGGGCGCCGCGCGGGCCTGAGCGCCCAGCCGGTCCACCGGTAGGGTGTGCGCCGTGGACCTGGTGTGCGTGGGCGACGTCATGCTCGACATCCGTGTCGACGCCGATGCGCTGAAGCGGGGCGGCGACGTGCACGGCCGGGTGCTGTTGCAACCGGGCGGCACGTCGTCGAACGCGGCCGTCTGGGCGGCGTGGTCGGGGGCTTCGTCCCGTGTACACGGACGCATCGGCGACGACCTCCCCGGCAGGACGATCAGCGCTGCCCTGGCCGATCGCGGCGTCGATGTCGCGGTCACGGTCGATCCGGCCGCGCCCACCGGCACGATGCTCGTGCTCCACGAACCGGGGGAGCGTTCGATGGTCGCCGACCGCGGGGCGAACGCGCGCCTGGCACCCGGCGACCTGCCCACAGGGATCGAGGCGGGCGCCGTGCTGGTGTCCGGCTATCTCCTGCTGCATCCCGAGGGTCATGACGCTGCGATGGCGGCGCTGGAACGGGCCGAGGCGCCGTGGGTCGGCGTCGAGGCGGCGTCGTGGCCCCTGGTGGAGGCGTTCGGTGTGGAGCGGTTCTTCGAGGCGACCGCCTCGGCGAACGCGGTGTTCGCCAACGATCAGGAGGCGCGCACCCTGACTGGATGTGACGGCGCGGATGCGGCCCAGCGGCTGGGGGAGCGCTACCGGCTGGCGGCGGTGAAGTCGGGCGACCGCGGCGCCGTGCTCGTGGTCGACGGCGTGCGCCACGACGCCGAGACCGCGCCGATCACCGAGCTCGATCCCACGGGCGCGGGGGACGCGTTCGACGGTGTGGTGCTGGCCTCGTTGGCGCGCGGCGCCGATCCCGCCGAGGCGCTCGCCCTCGGGTGCCGGGCCGGCGCCATGGTCGCGGCCAGTCTCGACGCCTGGCCCAGCGGAGACGCCTGATGGCGCCGTCGTTCGTGGTGGCCCCCGAGATCCAGGCGGCACTGCGCGAAGGGCGCGGCGTCGTCGCCCTCGAAACCAGCGTGATCGGCCAGGGCCTGCCGGTGCCTCGGAACCGCGAATGCATCGAGCGGATGAGCGATGCCGTCCGGACCACCGGTGCCGAACCGGCGTGGATCGGCGTGGTGGGCGGCGCGGTGGTGGTCGGGCTGGGTGCCGAGGACCTACAGCGGTTCGCCGAACCCGGAACGGCGACGAAGGTGGCTCGTCGCGACATCCCTGTGGCGGTGGCCGGGGGGCTCGCGGGTGCCACCACGGTGAGCGCCACGATCTGGGCCGCCGCGAAGGCGGGCATCACCGTGGGAGCCACCGGCGGCATCGGGGGCGTCCATCCCGGCAGCGATCCCGACGTGAGCGCCGACCTGTGGGAGCTCGCGCGGACGCCGGGGATGCTGGTGTGCTCGGGGCCGAAGTCGATCATCGATCCGGTCGCCACCGCGGAGAAGCTCGAGGAACTCGGGGTGGCGCTGGTCGGGTTCGGGGTGGATCGGCTGCCGTTCTTCCTGGCGCGGGGGGCGCCGGTGACGCTGGAGCACCGGGTGGATTCGGCCGCCGAGGCCGCGGCCATCCTTCGCAGCTCGATCGGGCTCGAGACCGACTCGACCGTGCTCCTGTGCAACCCGGTGCCCGTGTCGATGGCGATGGACGCCGCCGAAGTGGCCGACGCCGCCCGTGAGGCCGAAACGCAGGCCGACGCCGCCGGCATCGACGGCAAGGCCCGCACCCCGTTCCTGCTGGCGACGCTCGCCGAGATCACCGGCGGCCGCAGCCTGGACTCGAACCTCGCGCTCCTGGAGGCGAACGCCCGGCTGGCCGGCGAGGTCGCCGTGGAAGCGGCGCGGTCGTGACCTCGGCAGCGGCCGCGCACATCCGACGTGCCGCTTGGGGCGGCATCGCGGGGCCGGTGGGGTTCCTGGCGCTTTCGTTCCTGATGGCGGCGCTGCGCCCCGAGATCATCCGAGCGCAGGGATGGGCGAGCTGGCCCAGCAGCATGGCGCTGGGCGGGCCGCCGGTGGCGCTCGTCCAGATCGGCACGTTCCTGTGGCTCACGCTCTGCTACACGGTGTTCGCCCTGGGCGCCCTGCGGCCGTTGTTCGGATGGACCGCCGCGGCGGTCGGGTACCTGGTGATCGCGGTCGGTGACGGCTTGCTGGCCTTCCCCACCGATGGACCCGGCGCGGGCACGTCCTGGCACGGGACGCTGCACTTGGCCGGCGTGATCGTCGTGACGATCGCGACCTTGGTGGCGGTGGCCGGGGTCACGATCGCCACGCGGGACCGGCCTTGGTGGAAGCCCTGGCGGACGGTGGCGTGGATCCCGTTCGTGGCCACGCTGGTCGGCATGGCGGCGGGGTTCGACCACGGCTGGGCCAAGGTGACCTACGTCGTGGGGATCACGGCGCCGGGCGCGGTCGCGGGGTGGCTCGCGCACCGTGAGCCCGCGCGGCACGTGGAACCCGCCGCCGTTTGAGGGGTCGCCGGTCCTATCGCAGCCAGGTCTTGCCGATCGCCTTGGAGAAGTTCCAGGCGTAGCGGACGGTCTTCGGCTTCTTCGACTCGCCGCCGCGGCGGGTGAGGAACGTCACCGGCACCTCGACGATGCGCGCGTGCTGGCGCAAGGCTTCGATCGTGACCTCCGAGGTCCAGAACTGGTCCTGGACCAGGATCAGCTTGCGAAGCGTGTCGGCCCGCGTGGCGCGGTAGCCGCTGGAGATGTCGGTGATGCGCTGGCCGGTGAGCATCGTCACGACGCGCGAGAAGAAATGCACGCCGGCCGATCGGACCGAGTGGCCGCCTTCGTAGTCGCCCAGCATGCGCGAGCCGTTCACGTGGTCGGCGCGATCCTCGATGATCGGCGCCACCAGGATCGGGATCTCCTCGGGGAGGTGCTGACCGTCGGCGTCGAGCGTGACGACGATGTCGGCGCCCAGCTTCAACGCGATGTCGTAGCCCACACGGAGCGCGAGGCCACCGCCGCGGCGGATCGGCAGGCGGGCGGCCATCGCTCCGGCCGCACGCGCAGCCTCGTCGGTGCCGTCGTCGGAGCAGTCGTCCACCACGATCGGGATCACCGGATAGCCCGCGACCTCCTTGGGCATGGCATCGATCACCGCGCCGACGTTCTCGGCCTCGTTGAAGGCCGGGGAGATCGTGACGATCTTCGGCCCCCCGGCCACGCGGGCGGCCGCTTCGTCCCAGTCGAACCGTTCCACGCCCAGCGCCTCCACCAGCTGCCGGATCGCGCGTTCGCTCTGGTCGGAGTGGCCCTGCAGGCGGAACAGCATCAGGAACAGCACCACGACCGCCGCCACCAGGACGGCGATGATCCGCCGGTTGTTGCCTTTGTCGAAGTTGAACGTGTCGAACACCGGATCGAACAGGTCGGGCAGGGCGGCCAGCAGGACCACCACCACGGTCACGACGAACGCGGTGATCAGGCTGAGGCGGCTGAGGTTTCGGTGCTGATAGGCGCGAACGGCCGACAGGAAGAACGCCACGGCGGCGAGGCCGACGATGAGCCGCAGCGCCCACATGGGCTCAGACGTTCGTGGTGGCGCTCGGCTGCCAGCGATCGCGCGGGAGGATGTGCTCGGCGATCACCCGGTCCTGGTAGCGCTGGATCGTCGAGAACATCGACTCGATCAGCGTCTCCGACAGCATGTGCGGCTTGAGCCCCAGGTCCAACAGCTTGGTGTGCACCGGGTTGTAGTAGTGCTCCTCGAGTTCGAAGCGGGGATTGTCGATCGACTCCACCTGCACGTCCAGGCCCACCTCGGCGCCCGCCTTCTGCACCAGCTGGGCCAGCTCCAGGATCGAGAACGACTCGGTGAACTGGTTGTACACCCGCATCTCGCCGCGCTCGGCGGGGTTCGTGACGGCGAGCTCGACGCACTGCAGGGTGTCGAGGATGTTGAGGTAGCCGCGGGTCTGGCCGCCCTTGCCGTACACCGTGAGGGGATGGCCGATCACCGCCTGTAGGCAGAATCGGTTCAGCGCAGTGCCGAACACGTCGTCGTAGTCGAACCGGGTCATCAGCCGGTCATCGAGCACCGTCTCGTCGGTTTGGATGCCGTAGACGACGCCCTGGTTCAGGTCGGTGGCGCGCATGCCCCAGACGCGGCACGCGAAATGGATGTTGTGGGAGTCGTGGACCTTCGACAGGTGGTACATCGAGCCCGGCAGCTTCGGGAACGGCAGGGTGTCGGTGCGGCCGTTGTGGTCGATCTCGAGGTAGCCCTCTTCGATGTCGATGTTGGGCGTGCCGTACTCGCCCATCGTGCCGAGCTTGACGAGGTGAGCGTCGGGTGCGAGGTCCCGCATCGCGTAGATCACGTTCAGGGTGTTGACCACGTTGTTCGTCTGGGTGAAGACGGCGTGCTCGCGGTCCTTCATCGAGTAGGGTGCGCTGGGCATCTCGCCGTAGTGCACGATCGCCTCGGGCCCGAACTCGCGGAACAATCGCTCGGTGACGTCCCATTCGGTGAGGTCGCCCTCGGTGAACCCGATCTCCTGACCGGTGACGTCCTTCCAGGCGGCGACGCGGTCGGGCAGCCCGGCGGCGATCGGCGTGAGGGAGTCCGTGCCGGCTTCCTGGTGCGCGCGGCGACGCAGGTAGTTGTCGACGACGTGGACCTCATGGCCGCCTTGGGAGAACCGCATCGCGGTCGGCCATCCGAGGTACCCGTCGCCACCCAGGATCAGGATGCGCATGGTGGTCCTTTCGGAGAGTTGGGTGCGAAGGTCGGCTTATCCTACCGGCGGGGTGCGGCCGGCGGCGACGACCGGCCGGTCACGTTCCAGGGTAGGGTGGCCGAAGTATGGGGGGCATGCGGACCGAGGTCAGGATCGACGGGCGCCGGCTGTGGGGAGCCGGGGTCGCGACCGCCGCCATCGCGGCGCTCGCCGGCGCGGTCGTGTTCCTGTTCGCGACGAAGGTCTTCGATGTCACGCTCCGTGTGCGGACCGGTTCGTCGAGCCCGTACGAGGATCTGAGCGTCGTGCAGGTGATGGTCGTCGCCTTCCTCGTCGGCATCGTCGCCACCGGCGTCCTGCATCTGTTCCTGCGGTTCGTCCCGCGTCCCACGGTGTTCTTCTTCTGGTTGGCGTTCCTGGCGATGATCGCGTCACTGCTCGCGCCCTTGTCGCTGCACGTCACGAACACCGCGAAGATCTGGTTGTGCGCGATGCACGTCGTGGTGGGTCTGGTCATCATCTCCCTGCTCGAGGCCACGGCGTCGCGCGTGCGGGTCGAGGGGCCGACGACCGTCGATCCGATGGATACGACCAGGGCCTTCTGAGACTCAGGCGAGCTCGATCAACGCGTCGAGGACCCGATCGACCTCGTCGAGCGTGTGGTAGTGGCAGAAGCCGATCCGGACGGCGCCGCCGGTCTCCAGGATGTCCAGCCGCTCGAACAACTCCATCGCGTAGTAGTGCCCGTCCCACGTGAAGATCCCGCGCTCGGCGAGCGCCTTCGACGTGTCCCGGGGATGCTGGTCGCCCAGCCGAACCGCGAACGTGGAGGTCCGTTCGGCCAGCCGGTCGGTGCCGGGCACGCCGTACAGCCGCGCCTGCGGGATCGACGCCAGGCCCTCCAGGAACCGGGTGGCCAGCGTGCGTTCATGCGCGCCGATCGCGTCGAACGCCGCGGTGACCTGGTCGGCGCGCACGGTCTCGCCGCCGGCGCCGGGGTCCCGACCGAGGCCTGCGAGGTAGTCGACGGCCGCGATGAACCCGGCGAACCCCTCGTGGTTCTGGGTGCCGGTCTCCCAACGTTCGGGGGACGGGTAGTGCTCGGCGGGCCGGACGCGGTAGGCGTCCCACACGTCGAGGATCTCGGGTTTCGCCGCCACCATGCCCAGGTGCGGTCCGAACACCTTGTAGGGCGAGACGGTCACCATGTCGGCGCCCAGGTCCCTGAAGCCGATCGAACGGTGTTGGGCGAAATGGACGCCGTCGACC
>DATLPI010000223.1:0-15190 GCA_035535815.1 Actinomycetota bacterium
CGAGCCCCGCGTCGTCGATGATCTGCCGGGCCGCGCGGTCGACGTCCTGGCAGGGCACCCCCGGTCGCACGGCCTCGCAGGCCGCCTCCTGGGCGCGACGAACGGTGTCATAGACCCGTTCGAACCCGTTCGGGGGCTCCCCCACCACCACCGTCCTCGTGGTGTCGCTGAAGTAGCCGCCCAGTTCGCCGCCGAAGTCCATCACCACGACGTCGCGAGGCAGGATCGTGCGACCGCTGGGCTCATGATGCGGCGATGCCGAGTTCGGTCCGCTCGCCACGATCGTGAAGTCGGCGTAGGCGTGGCCGTGCTCGACGAGAAGGTCGGCGAGGTCGGCGGCGATCTCTTCCTCGCGACGGCCCAGGAAGGTCGAGGAGCAGATCTGTCGGAAGGTCTCGTCGGCCCCACGGGCGGCTCGGCGCAGCGCGGCGAGCTCGTCGTCGTCCTTCACGGCACGCAGCCGGCCGATCACGGGCGAGGCGGGTTCGAACGTCAGCCCGGGCAACACCTCTTGCAGCCCCAGCACGTGTGAGGCCCACAGCCGGTCTCCCACCGCGACCCGGCCCTGTGGTTCGAGCAGATGGGCCGCGGCGGTGTACGGGTCGTCGCCGTCGCTCCACCCAACCAGTTCCACGACCGCTCCGGCCGACGATGCGGCGGCGAGCGGTTGCTCGAGCTCGGGCACCAGCATCACGGGGTCGCGATCGTTCCGGAGCACGAGCAGGGTGGGCCGCTCCATCGGCATCGGCTCGTAGCCGGTGAGGTAGGCCAGATCGGGTGAGGGCGCCACGACCATCGCGGCGAAGCCCTGTGCGGTTGCCTCGGCGGTGGCCCGGCGCAACCGGTCGTTCAGCCGTTCGTTCATGGGCGTTCCCCGTTCCTCACGTCGCTCCATCCCCTCACAACTTGAACAGCAACTGGTGGGCGACCACCTGGAAGGTGGCGGGTGTGGTGCCGAACTCGCGGCCGTCCGCCACCACCGTCATGGGGCGCTCGGCATCGATCGCGAACCGGATCTTCGCACGCAGCTCGTGGATGTTGGGATCGGGGATGTGGTCACCGTGCCGCATGATCCTGGGCATCATCGTGTAGGCGTCGGACTTCTGACCGGTGAAGACCAGTGCATCGAGCACGCCGTCGCCGGGCCATGACCGGGGCGACAGACGCAGCCCGTCGGGCCCGTACTGCGCGTTGCCCACGATGATCTGGAAGGTCTCCCCGTCCCAGCGCTTCGTGTCGTAGGCGATCGAGACCTGCTGGCGGTGGGCACCGACGTAGCCGCGCCAGAAGCTCGCGAAGGCTCGGCCGCGCTCGCCCAGCCAGCCGGGCATCCGTTGGCGGTGCAGTTCCACCCGCGCGGCCAGGCCGATCATCGCCAGGTTCGTGGCGTAGCGGGTAACCGGGCCGTCGGGACCGGCGCAGGTCACCTTCATGACATCGAAGGGGTAGGTGTCCGCGCCGGCCAGGCGTCGCACGCCGCCTTCGGTGTCACCGGGCAGGCCGAAGCTCCGCACCAGTTGGTTGCCCGTGTTCGCCGCCACGACACCGAGCACTGCTTCCTCCACGATCGGCCGGCCGTCGCGGAACATGCCGTTCACCACGTCCTGGACGGTGGCGTCGCTCCCGACCGCCACCACGAACCGCGCACCGTCGTCGAGCGCCGCCGACGCGAGCTGTCCGAGCCCTCGGGTCGGATCCGCGAGCGTGAGCCGGTAGTCCAGATCCCCTTCCCCCAGCGCGCGTTCCAGGGCGGGGAGCTCGGCTCCGACACGCCCATCACCGTCGGCCGGGTCGGCGATCACGGCGAGGGTTCCGAAGGGACTGGTCACGACGCCGGGCATCGTAGCTACACCCCGGTGTAGGCCACGACGCCGCGCAGGACCGCCTTCCGCGCGGCAGCGAACAGCGTGGCGACGTCCGGCGGCGCCACGTCCTCGACCTGTCGCAGCAGGTCGAGGAGCTGCTTGCAGTTGCGGACGAAGTCGCCCGGCGCCATATCGGTCTCCGCCAGGACCGCCTCCAAGGGCAGGCCCTGTGCCCAGTGATAGATCGGCGTGGCGAATCCCTGTTCGAGCTCGCGGCACAGCTGTACCTGGTGCTCGTCCTCCGTGCGGCGGATCTGCCGCCACAGGCGTTGGAACCGCTCGTATCGCGCCACGGTGGCCTCGGTCGGCATCTCCCCTGACAACGGCACGCGTTCGCGGCCCTCGTAGACCGCCGACGACAACAGCGCTGCCACCTCGGCCGGAGCGAGGTCGTCGAACACGCCCTTGGACAGCGCTTCGCCGATCAGGATGTCGGCCTCCCCGTAGATCCTGGCCAGCGTGCGCCCCTTGTCCGTCACCCGCCAGTCCTCCACGAAACCGAGGTCCCGCAGCACCTCGAGCACGCGGTCGAACTGACGGGCCAGCGTCTCGGTCCGTACGCGGATCCTGCGCTCGACACCCCGGAGCGAGCGGCGCTTCTCATCGACCCGCACCGCCCACCGTTCGTGCTTGGCCCGCTCGGGGCACGAAGCGCATGGATGCTCGGCCGCGAGCGCTTCCAGCCGCGTTGCCTCGCGTTCGACCTTCGGGTCGGTCCGCCGGGAGGTGTCCTTGGACGGCTTGACGCGGAGGGACACGAGGGAGGCCGCGACGTCGCGACGGTAGCGCGCGCTACGGGTGCTCCCCGACCGTGGCAGGGCGATCCTCGTCAAGACCTGCGGGGGCTCCGAGAAGTCGCGGACCTGCAACCGGAACGAGCGACGATCCTGGCCCAGCACGCTCGGCTTGCCGTCCCGCGAGGAGACGACCACGGCCAAGCCGCCCCGCTTGGACGATGGAACCTGGATGACTTCACCGGGTCGCAACGAGGCGACGGCGCCCTTGATCGCGTCCTGCCGAGCCTTGTCCCTTCCCAGCCGGTCCTGCTCACGGAGCTCATTCGCCTGGGCAAGGAGGGCCCAGTACTCGTCGAAGTCCCCGAGGTGGCAGGCCATGTTGCGCCGGTACCCCTCGATCGCCTCGTGGTCCTGTTGCCGGGTGCGCTCGAGCGCCACGACACCTCGGTCGGCCAGGAACTGCGCGAACGAGGAGTTCAACAGGTGATGCGCCTGCTCCGGGGTGTAGTTGCGAACCAGGTTCACGGCCATGTTGTAGGACGGACGGAACGACGACGTCAGGTTGTAGGTCCGGGTCGACGCCAGGGTGGCGACACGCTCGAACGGCACCTGACGCTGATAGACGACCACCGCATGTCCCACTTCGTCGATGCCGCGCCGGCCAGCCCGCCCGGTGAGCTGCGTGTACTCCCCAGGCGTGAGCAGCTCGTGTCGCTCCCCTTGGAACTTCCACAGGTCCTCGATGACCACCGTCTTGGCCGGCATGTTGATGCCAAGCGACAGCGTCTCGGTGGCGAACACCACCTTCACCAGGCCGGCTTCGAACAGCTCCTCCACCGTCTCCTTGAACACGGGAAGCATGCCGGCGTGGTGGGCGGCGATCCCCGCCATCAGCCCGTCGAGGAACTCGTAGAACCCCAAGGTGACCAGATCGGCTTCGTCGATCCAGGCCGCGCGGGTCTCCGCTCGCTCCCGGATGTGGTCGGCCTCGGCGCGGCTCGTGAGCGAGATGCCCGACTCGCGGAGCCACCGGACGCTCTTGTCGCAGCCGGCGCGGCTGAACACGAAGTAGATCGCCGGCAGCATGCCTTCTTCGTCGAGGACCTCGACGACCTCCTCGCGCTTGGGGACGTACACCCGCCGGTGACCCTCGCGCGGCCGTGAGATCCGCTGCTGCTGCGGCGTGCCGCTCCCCCGCCGGTAATAGGTCTTCGTGCGCAGCTCACGCTGATCGAGCGAGACGACGTAGGGGTTGGGCAACGGCACGCCGTCCTGTTCCACGTGCATGGGATGCATGCCGTGCCCGACCAGGTAGTGATGCTCCAGGGGAACGGGACGCTTCTCCTCGATGATGACGCGGGTCTCGCCGCGCAGCGTGCCGATCCATTCGCCGAACTCCTCCGCGTTCGAGATGGTGGCCGACAGGCAGATCACGTTGACCGACAGCGGCAGGTGGATCAGGACCTCCTCCCAGACGGCGCCGCGGTAGGGGTCCTGCAGGTAGTGCACCTCGTCCATCACGACGCTCACCAGCGACGAGAGGGAGTCGCTGCGCTCGTAGAGCATGTTGCGCAACACCTCGGTGGTCATCACCACCACCGGCGCGTCCGGGTTGACGGTGTTGTCGCCGGTGAGCAACCCGATCGTCTGCGCGCCGTGCTTGGCCACCAGATCACCGAACTTCTGGTTGGACAGGGCCTTGAGCGGTGTCGTGTAGAAGCACTTCCCGCCGAGGGCGAGCGCGCGTTCGATCGCGAACTCGGCCACCACGGTCTTGCCGCTCCCGGTGGGAGCCGCCACCAGGACGGACAGCCCTTCGTGGGCCGCTGCTGCGGCCTCCAACTGGAACGTGTCCAGCGCGAACGGGAACTGGGCGGCGAACGCCTGGGGGGTGGTCACCCGGTCAGTCTACGGGCGACCGGTTCCCGGCCCGGCGCTGCCCCCTGAGAACCCCAGGTGAGAACCTCAGGCGCGATCGAAGGTCGCGAGGAACGCCAGCAACGCCTGGTCGAAGGCCTCCGGGGCCTCCAGGTTGGACAGATGCCCGGAGCCGGGGATCTCCACCAAGCCCGCGTCCGGGTGATGGTCGCGCATCTCGGTCGAAACCGCGGCCGGGATCAAGGTGTCGAGCGAGGAGGTCACGATCAGCATGGGGACGTCGATCGCGCCGAGGTCGGGCGTCGAGTCGATCCGCTCGGCCATGCCGCGCGCGGCCGCCCCGATCGAGGTCGCGGGCTGCGCTCGGATCGCGCCTCGAACCTGGTCCCACAGTTCGTCGGAGGCCTGGTCGCTGAGGAGCGGTGGCGGCTGCTCAACCAGGAAGCCGTTGCCCTCGGCGTCCAGGCGATCCGCGAGGGCGCGCCGGCCTTGGGCGGCTTCCGGCGTGTCTGCGCCAGATCGGGTGTTCGCGAGCACGAGCCCGGCGATCCGCTGGCGAGCCATCCGCCACAGCTCGAAGGCGACGTAGCCACCCATCGACAGGCCACAGGCCACGAACCGTTCGATCCCCGCGGCATCGGCGGCCTGCAAGCAGCGGTCGGCGGCGGCGCCCATCGTCATCGTGGGCCCCACGCCGTCGGCGCCGCCGAACCCGGGCAGCGAGGGCGCCGCCACCGGCCACCCGGCGTTCTCGAGGGTCCCCACCTGTCGCTCCCACATACCTGCATCCAACGGGAACGCGTGGATCAACAGCACACCATCGGCAGATTCGGTCATCGGATCCCTTTCGCTTGAGGCCCGGCCACCACGGTAAGGGCGCCGGGAACGATCTCGAACGTGGCCGGCAGGGGGCCGACGTGTTCCCCGTCGGCATACACCTGCATCGAGCGGTTGGCTCGCACGGAGACGGAGGTCGCGGTCGTCAGGCGGACCTTGGGATGCGTTCCGTGCGATCCGGTGAACACCTTCGGGAACGCGCGCAGGAACGCGGCCTTCGACAAGGCCTCGACGATGCAGACGTCGAGGCGGCCGTCCACGAGCGAGGCGTCGGGCAGCACCTTCATCCCACCACCGTAGGAGATGCCGTTGCCGACCACCACCAGCATCGCGTCCAGGTCCAGCGGTTCGTCGTCGAGCCTCAGGGCGTAGCTCGCAGGGCTGAACCTCGACAGGGTCCTCATCAGCGCCGCGACGTAGGTGCCCGTCCCGCCCAGGTTGACCGTCATGGCGTTCGCGGTCTCGTTGACCTCCGAGTCGAACCCTGCCCCCGCGACGTTGACGAAGTGCCGGCTCCCGCCGTCCGTGGTGACACGGATGACATCGATCCGGACGGGTTTCGGGGCGGCAAGCAGGCGAACCGCTGCATCGAACGTTCCGGCGCCGATCGTCTTGGCGAAATCGTCACCGGTCCCGGCCGGCAGGACGGCGAGGGCGGTGTCGGTCCCGATCAGGCCGTTGGCGGCGCACGAGACGGTGCCATCCCCGCCGATCACGGCGACGATCCCGGCACCCTCACCCGCGACACGCCGACACGTCGCCTCCATGTCGGCGGGCGATTCCGTGACCAGGACCTGATGCTCCACACGGAGCTGCCGCAGCGTCGCGTCCGCCTTGCCGATGAGCTTCCCGGCCTTGCCCCGCCCCGCGGTGGGGTTGGCCACCACGACGACGGGAGCGGTGATCTCCACGGGACGTCCGGCTAGCTGCCGGTCGGGAGTCCCGGGATCCCGGCGTTCGCCGGTGGATCCACGACCCCCCCGGCCGACTGGGCGGACAGGAACGATGACCATCCCTGGGTCATCATCGTCTGCGCGTCGTCGAAGAGGCCCTGCGCCACGTCGGTGAGTTGGGCGGCGTCGGGCCCCGAGGCCTCAGCGGCGACCTCCCCCACATCTGCGGCGTGCTGGTAGAGCCGCAGCGCTTGCACGATCTGCTGGCTCGAGTCGGTGAAGGCGATCGTCTCGGTGGCGACGAAGCCCTTGTCGTCGATCTTCGTGCCGACGTCGTACTTGGTGATCGCCGCCGCCGCGGCCGCGGCGTCTTTCGAGGCGGTGGCGAAGACGTCGGCGGCGTCATCGGGCGTGGTGCCCTGTTTCATCTGCTGCAGGGTGTCACCCATGTCGGCGAACGCCGCGGGAGGCACCCCAGGGCTCACCACAGCGACCGTGCTCACCGCGTCCTCCACGGCGGACTTGTAGGCCTGGGCAGCCGCCCGCTTGGAGGAGGCGACATCGGTCGCCGCCGACTCGGCGTCGTCCTTGCGGAGACCGTTCATCAGCCAGACGAACCCGCTGACGACCAGCACGCCGAGGATGAAGAACGCCGTGCGCTGCACCCATCGGCGCTGGAGGAAGGGGGTGGGCACCGGCACCGGGGCGCGCTTCGGCGCTCGCGCTGCCGGCTTGCTCTTCGACCTGCCCTTGCCCTTGATCGCCACGGACGCTCCTTCGTCGGCTCAGCGCTTCATCATGCGACCGATGATGATAGAGCCCTCGTAGAACAGATACATCGGGATCATCATCGCCATCATCGTGTAGGGGTCACTGGACGGCGTGATCACCGCCGAGAAGATCGCGATCCCCAGGATCGCCCATCGCCGCCAGGACGAGAGCAGGCGTGGCGACAAGATGTGGACCGCTTCCAAGAACACCAGCACCACGGGGAACAGGAACGACAGGCCGAACGCCAGGGTGACGAGCGTCACGAACCCCACGTAGCGATCGAACGTGATCAAGGGGACGGCGAACTCCCCCGCGAACCCCAACAGGAAATCCAGCGCCTTCGGCAACGTCACGTAGGCGAAGACGGCGCCCATCAGGAACAGCACCGTGGCCGACACGATGAACGGGACCGACCACTTCTTCTCCTTGGCGGTCAATCCCGGCGTGATGAACGCCCACAGCTGATAGAGCACGATCGGCAGGGATACCACCAGGCCCAGGTAGAGCACGATCTTGAGCTTCACCACCAGGCCGTCGACGATCCCCAGGAAGTTGAGCCGGCAGCCCTCCGCCGGCGCCAGATCGGGATGGCTGGTGACGAAGTCGCAGTACGGCTCGAGGATCAGGCGCATGAACGGGTCGTAGAGGAACCACCCCACGATCGAGCCGAGTGCCACCGCGATGATGGCGATGATGAGCCGGTGACGGAGCTCCTCGAGGTGCTCCATCACGGTCATGCTGCCCGTCCGCTCCTCCTCGGAGCGGCGCCGGAACCGGGAGATGACCCGCATCAGGCGCTGGGCTCCGTCGGCGGTTGAGCGGCGGGGTCGGAGCCGTTCGGGCTGGGCGCCGGTTCGGGCGCGGGCGTCTGCCCGGAGGTCGGGTCAGCCGACAAGGGCTCGGCACTCGATGCGGCGTTCGCTTCGAGCTCCGGGGTGGGATCGTCGTCGGGTGTGGTGGCGGCGCGCACAGCTTCGGCGGCGCGCTGTCGGGCCTTGTGCGGCGTGTTGCGGAAGGCCGACGTGACATCGGTGGCGCCACGCAGGTCGGCGGCGGTCTTGCGCAGCTCGGCCGTGGTCTGTTTGAAGTCCTCGCCCATGCCCGTGTCGACCATGTCGCGGACCTCGTCCTGGACCTTGCGGAACTCCCTGAGGCCTCGCCCGATCGTTCGTCCGAGGTCGGGCAGGCGCTGCGGGCCGACGACGACCAACGCGATGACGATGATGAGCAGCAGCTCAGGCGGTCCGATGTTCAGCATTGGCGTCGGATCCTCGGGGTCAGGGCTCTTATCCTACCGTCGCGGTGCCCCGACGAAGGCGTCCTTGCAGGTCAGGACGTACGTCCGGATCGCGACGGAGGCTTCAACGACCCTGCTCGCGAGCTCGCCCGCGCCGCCTGGGAGGAGATGTCCCGCGTGATGGGAGAAAGTTCCTCCTGCATGCGCCGGGCCGTCCGGCCGAGCAGGAACACCTGTCGGATCAACGCGACGAGGAACGCCACCAGCACCACCGCGACGGCGCCGCCCAGGATGAACCACCACGTCAGCCAATCGGTCACGCCGCGATGCTACACGGGCGGAGGGCGGGAACGGGGTGCAGGAGGCGGCAGGCGGTGCTCAGTTGCCGCCGCTGGAGGCGACGAATTCGGCGATGTACCGATCGTCTTCCAGCAGGTAGTGGAACTCGATGACGTCGTCGATGGAGAACGGCGGGCCTTGCGGGAGCGGACCTCGCGGATCCTCGGCCTCGTCCTCGTCGAACAGGAGCTGTCCTCCGTCGATCTCGCCGGCGCCCTGATCGATGTCGACCCCCGCCGAGACCAGGAGCGCCACGATCTTGCGGTCGGCTCGCTTCTCGACGTCGTCGGCGCAATTGGGGCACGTGAACCGGTAGCTGCCTTCCTTCCCGTTCTGCCGAACGGACAGGAGGATGGCTTCGGGACCCATGTCCACTTCGCCACATCGGGGGCACGTTGTGCGGATGGTTGTCATCTCACCCGAGCTATCGGCCCTGCTCTGGTGAGGCTTGAGTGCCCTCCCGGCGATGAGGACTACCCAACCTGGGCCAGTCAACCGAGGTCCGTTCGAGGGAGGCTCGGAACGGCGAAAAAGACCCCCGAGAATGGGTACTCAGCGATACCGAGCAAGGGTGACGGATGCGAGCTCACGGACGGTCTCGGCGAGCTCCGGCGGGTCCAGTGCTTCGGCATCTGAGCCCACTCGGAGCAGGATCCGCGCGACCGTCTCCACGTCGCCGGCCGGCATCGTCACCTCGAGCGAGCCGTCATCGAGCTCGACGTGGTCGGAGGTGACGTAGTACTCGGCCACCCATCGCGCCGCCGGGCGGAGCCGCAGCCGGACGGGGACATCCGACGGCGAGGGGGTGTAGAGCGCGCGTCCGGCCCCCTCCAGGTCCCGTGGCTCGAACGTCTCACCGGTGCGAGTCGCCGCCCGGATGCGATCAGCACGGAAGAGCCGTTCGGCGTCCGCATCGACGTCCCACGCGGCGACGTACCAGTTCCCCAGGTCGGCGAACACGGCCTCGGGGTCGACGCGGCGGGTGCTCCAGTCTCGCGTGGAGGCCGCGAAGTACTCGATCTCCAGGCGTGCGTGGTCCCGTGCGGCCTCGCGGAGGAGATCGAGGTGGGCGGGCGCGTGGCCACTCGTCGCAGCCTCCACCGCCCACTCGTAGGCGCCCACGACCTCGGGGCCGAGGGATCCGCGGAGCTTGTCGAGCGCCGAGTCGAGAGCGGGAGCGTCGGGAACGCCGGGGATCGCCGAGAGCTCGGTGCCTCGCAGCAGCAGCGCCAACGCCTCGTTGCGGGTGAGCCGCAGCGGGCGGGCGAAGTGGTCGGCCATCGTGATCCAGATCCGATCGTCCTCGTCGACGTCCACGTCGATCAGATCGCCCGGCCCGTACGGCGGCAGCCCCGACATGAACAACAGGTCGAGGTCGCGGCGCAGCTGATCCGCCTGGGCTCCGAACAAGATGGCGACCTCGTCCAGGTTCGAGCCGGGATGCTGCACGAGGTAGGGAACGACCACGAGCATCCGCCCGAGCCGCTCGGCGGTCGTGGGTGCAGCGCGGCGCCGCTCAGGCACCCAGCGCCTCCAGGCGTCGGATGACCTCGTCGCGGAGGCTCGCCGGCTCGTGCACGAGGGCGTCGGGGCCGAACTGCAGCACGATGCCCGCCAGGCTGTCCTCGTCGGCGACGGGCACGCGGACGCGGACCCACCCCTCGGCATCCTCGCCGTCGGGTTCGGCACCGGCGAAGGACCCGGTCGCCCACCACGCCACCGCCGGCGAGAACGTCACGACGGCGGTGTCTTCTCCCGCGGCCGCCCATGGGCCCGCCTCGACGTGATCGGTGGCCTTGAACCCGTCGGGCGGCTCCTGCCCCTCGCCGACATCGGTGATCTCGGTGGTGAACCGGGACAACCGGAACGCGCGCAGTTCGGCGCGGTCGCGGTCATGCCCCACGAGGTACCAGTGTCCGCGCCGGAAGACCATGGCGAACGCGTCCACGGTGCGCTCCCCCACCTTGCCCTGGGAGGTCCGGTATCCGAACGTCACCGCTCGCCGCCCCTGTGCGGCGTCGGTGGCCGACAGCACCAGGTCGCTGCGGGCGTCCGATCCGGAGGCCAGGGGTCCACCCGCCAGGCTCGCCAGCACGCCCCCCTCGGCCCCGTAGAGGAGCTTGCGAGCGCCGATCTCGGCGGGCGTGCCCTCCCCTCCGCTCTGGGCCGCCACCAGGAGCGCAGCGAGCTCTTCGGGGGCGAAGGCGATCTCGGGGAGGTAGTACTCGTCCTTGGGGATCAGGTAGCCCTGCTCCGTTCCCCAGGCATCGGTGTCGACCAGCTGCAGGGGCACGCCGAACTCGCGGAGCTGGTCCTTGTCGCGCTCGAACATCCGCTTGGCCGAATCGACGTTCTGCTGGCGGTACGGCTCGAGGATCTCCCGGATCTGTTCGAAGGACAGGGGCGTCGTCGTCTCCAGCAGCAGACCGACGAGGTTCAGCAGCCGCTCGAGAGGTTCCATCCTGTCCTGGCCCGCCACGTGCGGCATCATATCGGTGACGTGCTCCCCGACCCCGCATCAGGCGCCGAAGTCCCGCCGGCAGATCCGGCGCGCCTTCGGATGATGCCGATCGTCCTAGTCCCCGCGGCCTGGATGCTCGAGCCCCTGCTCGCGGGCATCACTCGCGCCGGGCGTGCTCCGTCGATCGCGATGGTCGCCACCACCGTGGAGCTCGCATCGCTGGTGGAGCGCGGGACCGACACGGAGGCGGTGGTGATCATGACTGGGGCCTTCCCCGGCATGGCCGAGAGCGTGCGCCGGCTCCAGGCGAAGGGCGCGAGGACCGTCCCCGCGCTCGAGGCAGCCCTGGGTGTCGGCGTGATGCCTGCCTCGCTGAGCTTGCTCGGCGAACTGCCGGGGGCCCTCAACGTCCCGGTCCCCTCGATCGACGATGACGACGAACGGTGGCGGCTCTGGCAGTCCTTGCGGGATGCAGGGCTGGACGAGCGTCATCACCTCGTTGACGTCGACGGTCACCCGGCGTTGGACGAACTCAGCGCTCGCGGCACCGTCGTCGAGGGTGACCTCGTGGGCCTGCTGGCGGCCGGAGCGGCCGGGGTCCTGGCCGGACGCATGGTGGCCGGCAACCGCCGGTGGAACGCGCAGCTGGACGAGTAGACCTTCGCTCCGCACGGTGTGGCAGGATGCGCGCATGGATGTCGATGAGCGGCCGGACGAACCGAAGCCCGAACGCCGCATCGACGCCTTCCGGCGCACCCATCTGGCGAACGAGCGCACGTACCTGGCGTGGTTACGATCGGGGCTCACGGCCGTGGCCGTCGGGCTCGGCGTCGCCAAGTTCCTGCCCGATCTCGCCGACGCGGGGACGACGTGGCCATACGTCGCCCTCGGGGCGGGCTTCTGCCTCCTCGGCATCCTGATGATGGTGGTCGGCATCCAGCGGATGCGGCAGGTGACCCAGGCGCTGGAACGCGGCGAGTTCGGTCCACTCGACGAGCGAGCCGCCGTGTTGCTGGGGCTGCTGACGATCGTGCTCGGGCTGGCCACCGCGGCGATCATCATCCTCGACCGCTGAGCCCGGCTTCGGGCGCGGCAGCGAGCGTCACATGTGGGCGATCAGTTGGTCCACCCGTTCGTCGACGCTGCGGAACGGGTCCTTGCACAGGACCGTGCGCTGGGCCTGGTCGTTCAGTTTGAGGTGGACCCAGTCCACGGTGTAGTCGCGACGCTTCGCCTTGGCCTGGCGGATGAAGTCGCCACGGAGCTTGGCCCTCGTGGTCTGCGGTGGCTCGCGCATCGCCCGGTTGACCTGGGCGTCGGTGACCGCTCGCTCCACCTTGCCGGCCTTCTCCAGGAGGTAGTAGAGGCCGCGGCCCCGGTTCACGTCGTGGTAGGCGAGGTCCAGCAGGGCGATCCGGGGTGAGGCGAGCGCGAGGTCGTGCTTGACCATGTAGCGCTCGATCAGGTTGCGCTTAGTGACCCAATCCACCTTCCGCACCAGCCGCTCGGGTTCGCCGTCACGCAGGGCATCCAGCGCCTCGCGCCACTCGCGCAGCAGCACCTTCGACGTCTCGTCGGCCCCACGCCGCTCGATGAAGCGCTCGGTCTTCTCCAGGTATTCGGTCTGCATCTCGATCGCCGAGAGCTCGCGCCCGTTCGCGAGCTTGACCGTCCGTGTGCATCCCGTGTCGTGGCTGATCTCGCGGATCGCACGGATCGGGTTCTCGAGCGAGAGATCCCGCATCACGGTGTTGCCCTCGACCATGCGCAACACCAGGTCGGTGATACCCACCTTCATGAAGGTGGTCCATTCGCTCATGTTGGAATCACCGACGATCACGTGGAGCCTGCGGAAGCGCTCCGCGTCGGCGTGCGGCTCGTCACGCGTGTTGATGATCGGGCGTGACCGGGTCGTCGCGCTCGAGACGCCCTCCCAGATGTGCTCGGCCCGTTGGGAGATGCAGAACTGCGCGCCGCGGGGTCCGTGCAGCACCTTGCCGGCCCCGCACCAGATCTGGCGCGTCACGAAGAACGGGATCAGGACGTCCGCCATGCGCGCGAACTCTCCGTGGCGGCCCACCAGGTAGTTCTCGTGGCAACCGTACGAGTTGCCGGCCGAATCGGTGTTGTTCTTGAACAGGTAGACCTCGCCGCTGATGCCCTCTTCGTGCAGCCGCATCTCGGCGGCGCCGAGCAGCGCTTCCAGGATCCGCTCGCCCGCCTTGTCGTGGGCGACGAGTTCCTTGATCGAGTCGCACTCGGGCGTGGCGTACTCGGGGTGGGACCCCACGTCCAGGTACAGGCGAGCGCCGTTCTCCAGGAACACGTTCGAGGATCGACCCCAGTGCACGACCCGTCGGAACAGGTACCGGGCGACCTCGTCGGGCGAGAGGCGGCGCTGCCCGCGGAAGGTGCAGGTCACGCCGTACTCGTTCTCCAGGCCGAAGATCCGCCGTTCCATACGCAGAGCCTACGGCCGAACCGCGCGAAGCCCGGGAGCCGCACCGGCGCGGAAGGTCACCATGCCTCGTCGGTGCACTCGGCATAGGTCTGCGGGTCGGCCCATCCGTAGCCGACGTCGCCCCCGTTGTTCAAGGAGATGCAGACGGGCGCGCCGTCGGGCATGCGCGTCACGAGCACGATCGAGGCGGGGGTGCTCTCCCGCAGCGTGACGACGCCGAACCGGCCCGGACCGACCCCGTACCGCAGCCCCGGCTCGATCCGTTTCAGCGCTCCGATGCTCAGGCCGTCGAAGGTCTCGGCGTGCGCGGCGGCATACACGCGGGATGCGGCGAGAGCGTCGCGGAGGCGGGCCTGGGCACTCCTCCGCTCGGTCCGGAGCCACGCCCGGACCACCGCGGATCGATGCGCGGGTTCGGCGAACCAGTCGGCGAATGCGTCGTGCCGCTCGGCGGCGGTCGCGCCGTCCTTCACGTTCGACGGCACCGATCCCGGTCCGAACGCTCCATGCACCCACGCCGCGATCGCCTCGTCCCGCCCACCGTGATCGAACCACGCCGTGAAGTGCCGCTCGGTGAGATCAGCTGCAGCGGTTGGCGCTTCGACCGTTGCTTGAGGCTGCTCGACCGGCGCAGGAGCGTCGTCGGCAGCCGCGCCACCTCCACAGGCGCCGAGCGTCAAGGCGCAGAGCAACGGACCGACGATCCCACGGACATGACGCACGAGCGGTGCCTCCCTCGACGCGGCGATGAAAGGAAGGTCGGCCGAACGTGCGCGTTCCTTGAAGTGAACCTCGACCTTGGGGCCGAAGGATCAGGCGGACAGGAAGCCGGCGATCTCCTCGTCGGCCAGGCGCCGGAACTTGCGGCGTTGCGGACGCGACCGGTCCAGGAAGCCGGCCTCGATCGTCTCGACGTCGATCGTGCGGCTGTCGGGCGAGCCGAGCACGCCGACGGCCTGCTTCACCGCGGTGCCCAGGTCCCAACCTTCGCGGTAGCGGTCCTTCAGCGTGTCGGTGAGGTCCTCGGCGTGGCCGCCGATGGCCACGAAGCCGTGCTCATCGGTCACCGACCCGTCGAAGAGGATGTGGTACAGCACCGTGCCTTCGGAGTCCCCATCGACCTCGCCGACGAGGATCTCCACCTCGTAGGGCTTCATCTGCTGCGTGAAGATCGTGGACAGCGACTGCGAGTACGCGTTCGCCAGGTCGCGGGCCTTCACGTCCTCGCGGCCGTAGGAGTACCCGCGCAGGTCGGCCAGGCGCACGCCGGCGATCCGCAGATCCTCGAACTCGCTGTACTTGCCGACGCCGGCGAAGGCCATCTTGTCGTAGATCTCGCTGATCTTGTGCAGCAGCGAGCTGGGGTTCTCGGCGATGAACAGCAGGCCGTCCGCGTACTCGAGGCCGATGACCGACCGGCCGCGGGCGATGCCCTTGTGCGCGTACTCCGAGCGGTCCTTCATCATCTGCTCGGGCGCGACGTAGGGCATGAAACTCATGTACGCGGCTCCGAGCGGTCGGCCAGCACGGACGCGGTGGCGGCCGACACCTCCGACTCCGCCACGTCGGCGGCGCCTTGGGCCGTCACGGTCAGCAGGATCGGGTAGATGCCGCGCACGGGGTCGGGCCCGCCGGTCGCCACGTCGTCCTCGGCGGCGTCGACGAGGGCCTCCACCGCCGTGCGGATGGCCTCGTCGCGGCCGAGGCCGGG
>DATLPI010000224.1:0-28566 GCA_035535815.1 Actinomycetota bacterium
ACGTCATCGTCGCTGCGCGGGTGTCGGCCTTCGAGAACCCGTTGTTGCGCGCCGCGATCGTGAAGCTGGCGGCCATCCGCTTCACGTCGTACTCGAACGGACCCGGGAGCGTTTCGTCGAAGTCGTTCAGGTCGAACAACAGCGTCCGCTCCGGCGAGGCGAAGACGCCGAAGTTCGACAGGTGCGCGTCACCGCACAGCTGGACGTCGAGCCCGGCGGTGGGGGTGCCCGCGAGGTCGGCGGCCATGATCTTGGCCGCACCCCGGTAGAACGTGAACGGCGAGACCATCATGCGGCCGTGACGAACCGGCACCAGGTCCTGTTCGCGGGTGATGTTCTGCTGCTCGAGCAGAGCGACGGGGTCGGGACGCTCGGCCGTCGCCGTCCAGCCTTCCTGGCTGGAGCGAGGCGTCTGCGCGCGGGCTTCCTTCCCCCGTGCCCGCCGTTCACTGAGAGAGGCGGGCTCCGCTCTGCGAGTGCTCATGGATCCTTCGGTCGACCGGTACTGTACGGGTCTACTCGACCACGTCGCGTCCGTGCGCCGTCAGCGCCCAGATCACGAGGACATCGATGACGATGACCGTGATCGCCCAGAACGGGTACACCGGGATGAACACGAAGTTCGCGATGGCGCTGATCAGCGCGATGATCACGGCCACGGTCCGTGCCCACACCGCGCCGCTGAAGAGCCCGAATCCGGCGAGCAGGATGATGATGCCGATGATCAGATGGGTCCAACCCCACCCGGATGCGTCCAGGTTGACGAGGTAGTTCGGGGTCTTGACGTAGAACTCGTCCTTCAAGATACCCGAGAGCCCTGCGATCGCGTGGAAGAAGCCGATCATGATCAACATGAACGCGGCGAAGTACGTCATCCCGACGGCTCCGCTGCTGCGGTTGCTCGACATGCTGCCTCCCTCTCCTCCTCCGCCCTCGCGGAGGACGCCGCAAACAATGGCGGACCGGCGCCCCGCGGTCAACGGGAGATGCTCGGGAGGGGAACTCAGGTCAGCGTGTCGACCACGTCGGGTCGGTCGTTCGTGATGCCGGGGAAGATCCCGTTGATATCCGAAGCGTTCGCTCCACAACGCTTCTCCAGGACCTCGGCGAGCAGGTTCCGGTAGTCGGTGGTGGCCGCGAGGTCGCCGTCCACGAGGTCGTCGTCGGCCAGGCCCGGCCAGGGACCGTGGACCTCACCGCCCTTGACGCCCCCGCCCAGCATCATCACCGCGTGGCCGTAACCGTGGTCGGTTCCGCCCGATCCGTTCTCCCGGACCGTGCGGCCGAACTCGGTGAGCGAGACCAGGGTCACGCCGCCCATCAACGGGCCGAGGTCGGTCGCGAAGGCGGCGAGGGAGTCCGAGAGCTCTCCGAGGTGATCGTGCATCCACCCGGTGTCCACCGATCCCTGGTCGGCATGCATGTCCCAGTCGCCGTAGTCGATCGCGGCGACCTGCAGGCCTACGTTCCCCTTGATCAAGCGCGCGACGTCACGCAGCGCGTCGGCGAGGCCGGCGTCGGGATAGACGGCCCCGTTGGCCGGCAGGTAGTCGCCGGCATCGCCCAGGGTCTCGGCGGTCGACAGCGCGCTCAACGCCGTCGACGCCGGTGCCTCGATCACGCCCGGCGCCCCGTCGTTCACGGCTCGCAACGCCGTATCCCAGCGGGTCAGCTCCGTGTCGTTCCAGGCGCCATCCAGGTTGAACGAGTCGATCGACCACATCGCGAGCTCCGGCGCCGGCCCCAGGAAGGCGCTCGCTGCCGTGTTCGAGCCCAGTTGCGTGGCCTGGAACGGTTCGCCGTCGGGACGCAGGCCGAGGACGCGGTCGAGCCATCCCGTCCTCAATGACGAGCCGGGCGCCGCCCGCTCCATCTCCTCCATCGCCGAGAAGTGCGATCGGTTGGGCTCGGCCATGCCGACCGCTTGCACGACGCCGAAGTCACCGGCGTCGTAGAAGGGCTTGAGGGAACCCATCGAGGGGTGCATCCCGAAGATGCCGCCCATGGGCAAGAGCTGTCCCTGCGGGATCTTGATGTTCGGACGCCAGACCTCGTAGTCGGGATCGCCGGTCGGCACGAATGCCTGCAGGCTGTCCATGCCGCCCCGCATCGAGAGCACGATCAGGACGTCACCCGAGTACGCGCCGCCCGCGAAGGCGAGACGCGTGAACATCCCTTCGGTGGCCAGGCCGGCGACGACGCCGGCGGCACCCGCCCGCTTGATGAACGACCGGCGGGAGATCTCGGGGAGTTCCGGGCAGCCGCACGGCTTCGTGGCTGGCGTGGCGTCGAGCGTCGTCATGTGATCACCGGATCCCGTGGTAGGGGGTGTCGAGGATCAGCGCCACCAGATACGGGAAGCGCCAGTCCTGCAGGAAGGAATCGTCCGCATCGACGATGTCGGTGTCCGCCTTCTCGACGAACTCGAGGACCGCGGCGCGGTGCGCGGGTGCGAGCTTGCGGAACAGCACCGTCTTCGCCATCACGTCGACGAGGGCGCCGTAGGTCTTCGGGAGCTTCGAACCGAAGAAGTAGGTCTTCATGTCGGGGACCCGCAGCTCGCTGAACGGCCAGCCTGCCCCGGCGGCACTCCGATGCATGTTCCATCGGCCCAGCGTGATCCCGGCCGAGCGCCAGGCATCGGCGTAGTCGGGGTAGCCGTTCGGTGGGATCCAGCCCATCGGCAGGTCGCTGAGGCCGTCGAGCATCCAGTACATCGCCTGGAGGCCGTCCGTTCCGTGTGCCTCGGTCTTGATGCCGAGCACGCGGACCGTGGCCATGACGTCCTGGAAGGGACGGCGAACCTTCTGTCCGACCGAGTTCTTGAAGGCCGACGAGCCGAACAGCTTCTGCAGCACCGGGACGATCGCGGTGTCGTGGGCGAGGTAGGTGTCCGCCAATGCGTCCACCAAGGCGGGGGGCGGCACGTCGGAGACGAACCGTTGGCAGAGCTTCGTGGCTATCCGAGTGGCCGTCGACGGATGGTGGGCCAGGTAGTCGATGTACTTCAGGGCGACGTCGTAGCCCTTCTTCTCGCTGGCGTTCGCGTGCGACCAGCCCATCACGGTGACCGGACCCGTGTAGTGCGCCCAGTCGTGGTACTCGTAGGCCCCGGTGTCCCAGTCGATGCCGTAGCCCGTCAGCACCAACGTCGACTGGCGCATGTCGTCTTCGTCGTAGCCGCCGTCGACGCCCACCGAGTGCAGCTCCAGGATCTCCCGGCCGTAGTTCTCGTTCGGGTTGTCCTTGGTCGACTCGGCGTTGTTGAGGTACATCATCATCGCCGGGTGCAGCGCGGAGTCGCGGAGCATGTTCGAGAACTTGCCGAACGTGTGCTTGCGGATCACCTTGCGGTCGTAGTCGTGGCGCGACCACCAGCAGGACTCGTGCGGGTTCGTGATGTTGAGGTGGTTGGACCAGAAGTCGACCATCACCTCGTACAGCTGGCGCTTGCTCCATCCCGCGCGAAGGATCGCGGCCTTGCCCAGGTCCACCATCAGGTCCCACGACCCGCCCAGGGTGTCCCAGGCTTCCTGCAGCCCCATGTTCAGGTTGGGCATGCGGTCGTGGATGTAGTCCTCGACGAAGGCGTCGTTGATCGAGGTCGGGTCGAGCTGTTGTTCCAGCCAACGGTTGCGGCCGAGGCGCCTGATGTCCTTCTGCAGGTTCGGCGTGATGCCATAGGTCGCCCGTCGCAGCAGGTGCAGATCGGGATCGGTCGGCACGTACGAAACGGTGCCGCCGGCGGAGGCGGGTATCGCCCGGAACAGGTCGGCGGCGATGCCGGTGCTCGCGAGCGCCGCCGTGATCCCGGCGGTGCGCACGAACGTACGGCGTGGATAGGTCGTGGTCGCCAGACCCGCAGCCAGACCAGCAGCCAGACCAGCAGGTGGTGCGGATGTCCCCCTCATGGACGGTTCTATCGGTTGCCGGGGTGGTCCAACTTGACCCCCCAGGGGTGACTACTGCCGTTCGGCCGTCCGGGTGGGTCCGTTCGGGCTAGGGGTGTTCGAGCACGATCTGGCTGACGTCGACCCTGCCCACCGCGAACCCTGCGCCGCAATACGCGAGGTAGTAGCGCCACATGCGTCGGAACCGCTCGTCGAAGCCGGCGCTCATCCCTCGGATCGAGGGCCACGCGGCGTCGAAACCCGCGAGCCAGGCACGGAGGGTGCGCGCGTAGTCACGGCCGTACTCCCGGTTCGCGCGCCAGCGCAGACCGAACGCCGAAGCGAGGTCGCGAAGCACCGGTTCGGACGGCACCTGGCCACCGGGGAAGATGTAGCGGCGCACGAAGTCGAGGTTCGTGTCCGAGATCGACCAGTGATGCTCGGCCACCTCGATCAGCTGCAGGCCGATCGTGCCGCCCGGCTTCGTGAGGGACCGGAGCTGTCCGAAGAAAGGTGACCACAACGATGCGGGGATCGACTCCATCATCTCCACCGAGACGATGTGGTCGTAGGAGCCGCGCACGTCCCGGAAGTCCCGGAGATGGACCTCGGCGCGATCGGCGAGCCCCCGATCGGCGATCAGCTTCTCGACGTGGTCATGCTGCTGCTTGGAGACGGTGATCGTGGTGACGTGGCAGCCGATCTCGTCGGCCAGCATCGCGGCGAACCCTCCCCAGCCCGATCCGATCTCGAGCACATGGTCGCCGGGCCCGATCCCTGTCGCGGCGGCGAGCCGCCGGTACTTCTCGGCCTGTGCCTCGGCGAGGGTCATGCGATCGTCGGCGAAGACGGCCGAGCTGTAGGTCATCGTCTCATCGAGCCAGGCCTCGTAGAAGTCGTTGCCCAGGTCGTAGTGCTGCACGATGTCCTGCAACGGGCCACGCGGTTTCGACGATGCACCGAGCAGCCGCCACGCGGTCCGGCCGACGGCGTGCAGCCATCCCGGCACCTCGTAGCGGTAGGCGGGTTCCAGGTGCCAGGCCGCGAGTTCCAGGAAGGCGGACAGGTCGGGGGAGTCGTACTCGCCCGCGACGTAACCGTCGGCCAAGCCGATCGCCCCGGTGGACGTGACCCGCCGAAGCAGGCGCAAGTCGTGGAGATCGACGTGGGCCTCGGGCCCGTCGAAGCGACCGCGGAACTCGCGCTCCGAGCCGTCGGGCAGGCTCACCGTGAGCCGGCCGACCCGGATCGTGCCGCCGACGATGGAGAGCAACCGGCGCTCGAGGGCGCCGCCCAGCGTGCCGCTCATCTCCGAACCCTACCGCTGGAGAGGACTTGCGCGGTAGCCCCTTCGGTCACCGCCGAAGCGCACGGACCGCGCGGGCGGCGCGCGGCTCTCCGGCAAGGTACCCTGGAAGGGGCGCAGCTTGGCCCAAGTGGCCGGAAGCCGGCCAGACAACGCGCAGAGGTTCCGGTGCAGAACCTGTGCAACCGGACCGACCTTGGGTCGGACATACCGAGGAGATCTGCACATGACGAGATCCCGCCCCGTTTCTGACGAAGTCGTGCTCCATGAGCTCATGCCGCTGGTCGAGAAGTCCCTCGATCGGCATGTCGGGGCCGCCAACGAATGGTTCCCGCACGACTACGTCCCGTACGAAGAAGGGCGGAACTTCGTGAAGGAGCCGTGGCGTCCCGAGGACTCGCGGCTGCCCGACATCGCGCAGACCGCGCTCGAGATCAACCTGCTCACCGAGGACAACCTGCCCTACTACCACTTGGCGCTGTGGCGGACCTTCGGCCAGGAGGAGGCGTGGGGCGAGTGGGTCCGGCGCTGGACCGCGGAGGAGGGGCGTCACGCGATCGTGATCCGCGACTACCTCACCGTGACGCGCGGGTGCGATCCCAAGGCGCTGGAACAGGGGCGCATGGATCAGGCGCTTCGCGGCTGGTACCCCGAGTTCGCCGAACAAGGTCCGCTCGACGGCGTGGTGTTCACCACGCTGCAAGAGCTTGCGACCCGCATCTCCCATCGCAACACCGGTGCCATCACCGACGACGAGACGGCGGAGAAGCTGTGCTCACGGGTGGCCACCGACGAGAACCTGCACTACGTCTTCTATCGGGACATGGCCGTGCAGGCGATCCAGATGAACCCCTCGGCCATGGTCGAGGCGATGCACCGTCAGATCACCAACTTCGCGATGCCCGGAGCGGGGATCCCCGGGTTCCGAGAGAAGGCCAAGGCGATGGCTTCGGCCGGCATCTACAACCTGCGCATCCACCTCGACCAGGTGTTGCGACCGGTGCTGGACAACCATTGGCGGCTCGCCGACATCGACGGGCTCAGCGACGAGGCGAAGCAGAAGCGCGAGGACATCTACACGCACCTCGAACGGCTGGATCGCGTCGCCGTCAGGCTCGGCGAACCGCTCGGGCCGATCCGCGGAGACATGTCCAACGATCCCCTCGGACAGGCCTGAGGCGAACGTCGACCCTCAGCTGGTCTCGATGTCGTAGGTGGTCTTGGTCACCGACGAGGGTGAGGCCGAGGTCATCTTCACGTTCGAGATGACCGCGGAGGCCTCGTCGCACCCCGACCCGTCGTAGGCGGCCTCCGTCAGGTTCGGATGGGCGGGTGTCGCGGTCCCCACATGGGTCACGGTCACGGCGTTGCCGGTCCGGCACGCGATGCTGACCTCGAGGATGCCCGTGCCGCCCTGGTGGGTGACGGCGAGGTCGAGACCGCTCACGGTCGGCAAGCCCACCCAGTTGAGGGCGAAGTCGTTGGCGATCTGACGACCGGTGGCACTGTCGGAGGCGCCGAGGTTGAACAGGTCGTCGTTCGGCCCGGCGAAGGTCGCGGCGTAGGCGGGGCCTTCCTCCAGGCAGTACGGCTCGGCGGTGCTCGAGCAGTTCCGCAGGAAGCGCAGCGCGATCGAGGCGTTGTGATAGGCCTCGGCGAGCGAGGAACCCTTCGCTTCGAAGCCCTTGTTCATCGCCTGCAGGTTCGTCGAGTCTCCCTTGGAGAGCTGCTCCCAGAACGTCTGGAAGATCTTCTCCCCGCCGTTCGCGTTGCCGGTGCCGAACGGTTCGGTCATGGCGCGGAACACGATCCAGTAGGGGTAAGGGGACTTGGCGTACTTGCCCATCGGGGTCGTGAAGCTGGGCCACAGGTAGTTGTAGTTGTCGTTGGAGGTGTCGAAGACCTCGTCCTCCATCCACGTGGCGCCGCCTTCGACGAAGACCGAGTCGACGCTGCCGAAGCCGCCGAGCGCACCGTAGCCGAACTGGATCGAGTGGTTGAACTCATGCGCCACCGTGGCCCGCATCGCGTCCGTAGGGGTGCCCGGGAAGGGGCCGAAGTTCTGGTTCAGCACCATGCACGAGGCGATCGCGTCCCGGTCGTTCCAGGGGGTGGCGGGGTTGTTCTTGTGCGCGGCGTAGTGGGTGCCCGTGACGAAGCCGTACAGGCCCACGCCCAGGCTCTCGATGCGCACGGGGTAGCGTCCGCCGGGTGGGTTCGAGACCGGGTCCTTCGGGGGACGGGCCCATCCGAAGCCGCTGATCTCAGTGCTCCACGTGGTCTCGAGCGCCGAGCCGTACTGGTTCGCCGTGAGGCCCTGAAGCGAGGAGTTCTTGTACTGCAGGTAGAAGTGTGCGGTGGACTTCGTGTTGGGCTTGCTCGCGCGGAAGTTTGAGCAATCGAACGACGTGGCGCGCAACACGGAACGGGCTTCGGCCGCGGCCGGCACGGCACCGAGTCGCTTCAGCGTCCGCTTGAGCTCCAACAGGGGAAGGGTGCCGCTCCACGGGGTGCTGCTCCGGTAGGCCTCGGGAACCTGATCGGGCGCGGTGAAGGCGTAGGACAGGAAGAGCGCGCCCTGCGCCTCGGTGATCTCGCCGCGGTCGACGGCCGACGCGATCAGATCGGGGGTGGCGGGTTCCACCACCGCGGTGGCCGCGGTCTGGGCGCCCGCCTGGGGAAGGGTGAGGTACATCGCCAGGGTCGCCAGGACCACCGACAGGGCCAACGGACCACGGCGACGCGTGAGGGCACGAACGGATGCGGGCAACGGAGCCTCCTGCTGGGGACGGGGGGTGGGCAACGACCCGCCCATGGTAAGGGTTCGCGGGGCGGTGCGTGAAGGCGTCGTTCGAGGCTGCGGCTCCGATACAGTGCGCCGACATGGCGGACGTGGTGATCGTTGGCGCGGGCATGGCGGGGCTCTCGTGCGCGCTCGACCTCCGCGACGCCGGGGCCGACGTCGTGCTGGTGGAGGCCTCCTCCCGCCCCGGCGGCCGGGTCCGCACCCTGACCTTCCCCGATGGACGGTGGGTCGAGGCCGGTGGCGAGTGGATCGACACGTCGCACGAGCAGGTGCACGGTCTCCTGGCGCGCTTCGGCCTGAAGACGATCGGCGACGGGGCGCCCTGGTGGGCCAGGGAGGCCGGCTGGGTCGAAGACGACCGCGGTCTGCATCCTGCGGTCGACGCCTGGGCGGCCGACGATCGGGTGACGGCCGAGCTCGCCCGGTTCGACGAACTGATCGACACGGTGGCGGCGGGCATCGCCGACCCAGCGGATCCGGCGGCCCACCCCGAGGCAGCGGCGGTCGACGCCCGGTCGATCGCCGACCTGTTCGACGAGGCCGAACTGGGGGAGACCGCCCGGTTCCTGCTCGATCGGGAGATGGCGTTCGAATACACGTGCCGACCCGACGAGGCGTCGGTGTTGTTCATCGCACAGCAACACGCCGTGGCGCTCGCCGACGAGGCCCGGGTGGCCGAGGTGCGCTCCCAACGGGTCGATGGTGGCTTGTCGCGATTGGTGGAGGCGATCGCCGGCGACCTGGGCGAGGTCCTGCGGACCGATCAACCGCTGGTGCGGTTGGAGCAGGACGATCGTTCGGTACGCGTCAGCACCTCCGCCGGCACCGTGGAGGCGGCCCAGGCGGTGCTGGCCTGCCCCCTCCCGTCGCTGCGTGACGTGGAGGTGACGCCGGCGTTCGACGGCGCGTTCGGACGAGGGATCGCCGAGGTCGGGCTCGGTGCCGTGGTGAAGACCTTCGTTCGGGCCTCGTCGAGGCCCCCGTTCGTGTGGGCGGTGTCGCCTCGGTCCCTGCAGCGGCTCTACGACGCCACCGAGGATCAACCGGGGGGATCGGCGGTGCTCGACGCGTACGTCGGCGGCGAAGCGGCTCGCGAGCTCGTCCGCAGAGCCCCGGACGAACAGGATCGCGTGGCCGAGGTCCGACGCGAGGTCGCGGCGATGGTGCCGTCCATGGCCCCGGGGCTGGGCGACGGGTCTTCGCAGGCGTGGTGCCTGGAGCCCTTCATCGGCGGCTCGTTCTCGGTCTGGAACCCGGGCCAGGTCACGGCCTACTGGCGTGCGCTGCGGCAGGTGCACGGCCGGGTGCGGCTGGCCGGCGAACACGTCGCCACCGTGTGTGGCTACGTCGAAGGTGCGGTGGAGAGCGGACGCCGAGCCGCCGCGCAGATCCTCGCCGGAGCATGAGCCCCACCACCGAAGGCTGCGGCGTCCTCACACCGCCTGTGGCATAGTCCCGCAAGCCGCGCATCGGCCTCGACGAACGAGAGGAGCCACCCGCATGAGCGACCCCAAGACCGTCGCCTTCTTCCCCGAACCCGGCGCCTGGGGCCCCACCAACAACTGCGTCGCGATCGCCAACGTGCTGGCCGAACGCGGCCATCGCATCGTGTTCGTCGTGGACGAGTCGTTCGAAGGCGAGTTGGTCAAGCGCGGGTTCGAAGAACGCATGATGCGGATGGCGCCGCCCGAGGAGAACGCCGACCCCACGGCCGACCCATGGGCCGAGTTCATCCGGGTGACGGCACCGGAGTTCCGCAAGCCCACGATCGAGCAGATCGAGACGGTGACGAAGCCGATCTGGGAGGCGTTGGTGGCCGGCGAGCAGTACTCGCACGGGCGGATCATGGAGATCTGGGACGACATCCGGCCCGACGTGGTGTGCACGGACAACGTCACCGGCTACCCATCGGTCGAGCTGGCAGGCGCGCCGTGGGTGCGGTTCGTCTCGGCCAACCCGTTGGAGATGCGCGATGCCGACCTGCCGCCCGTGCTCAGCGGGCTGCCGATCGACGATCGCAGCGAGTGGCAGGCGTTCAAGGACGGATACCACCGCCAGCACGAGTCGTTGCTGGCCGAGCACAACGACTTCCGTGCCTCGGTCGGCGTGGCGCCGTGTCCGCCCGACGAGTTCAACACGAACTCGCCGTGGTGCAACCTCTACCTGTTCCCCGAGGCGGCCGACTATCCGCGGTCGGTCCCGCTCGATCCCACCTGGCACCGCTTGAACTCGACGGTGCGCACGACCGAGGAGCCGTTCGATGTCGACGCGATGGTGCCCGGACACGGCAAGGTCGTCTACCTGTCGCTGGGCTCGCTCGGGTGCATGGACGTCGGACTGATGCAGCGCCTGATCGATGCGATGGCCACGACCGAGCACCGGACCATCGTCTCGATGGGCCCGCTCAAGGACCAGATGGCGCTGGGCCCGAACATGTACGGCGACCAGTTCCTGCCGCAGCCCTCGATCCTGCCCCAGTGCGATCTGTTGATCACCCACGGCGGCAACAACACCGTGTGCGAGGGATTCCACTTCGGCCTGCCGATGATCGGGCTACCGCTGTTCTGGGACCAGTATGACAACGCCCAACGCCTACGCGAGACCGGGTTCGGGGAGCGGCTCGCCACCTACGACTGGACCGTCGAGGAGCTGGTGGCCGCGGTGAACCGGTTGCTCGGTGACGACGCGCTGCACGCCACGATGGCGAGCAACGCCGAGGTGATCCGGGCCGACCCCGGGCGGGTCAAGGGCGCCGATCTGATCGAGCGCGTGGCGGTGACCGGCGAGCCGGTCACGCGGTGAGATGCGGATCCGCGACCTCGCGCCCGGGGACGCCGATGCGTGCGACGCGATCGTCCTGAGCCTGCCGTACCACTTCGGTCAGGAGCAGGGACGCGCGGATTGCGCCGTCGCGGTACGGAGCGAGCCGGGGTTGGCGGCCGAAGATGATGGTGCCGTCGTGGGCTTCTGCACGTTCGCCCGCCGCTTCGACGGGTCGGCGGAGATCACCTGGCTGGCCGTCCACGCCGATCGGCGAGGGGGCGGGGTGGGCACGAAGCTGGTCGAGGAACTCGCGACCCGGATGCACGCCGAGGGCCGGCGCCTGCTGATCGCGCTCACGGTCTCCTCGAGCGACGGGCCCGACGACATCGAAGGGGAGGGCTACGACGCCACCCGAGCCTTCTACCGGTCGGCCGGGTTCGTCGAGGCCCGCGATTTCGCCGGCTACTGGGGCGAGGGCGGCGACACGCCGGTCCTGATGGTGCGGCCGCTGCCGTGAACGACGGCGACGACCTGCTTTCGCGGCTGGCGGATGTAAAGGCCACCACGCTGGTTCCCGGTCGCCGGTTGGACTCCTCGCCGCTCGGGCCGGTCGCCGTCCGTGACGCGCTGGTCCTGCGCGAGGATCTGGTGCTGGCGGTGTTCGCCGAGGGCGACGGATACGTCGTCGCACCGCTGGTGGCGCGTGCCGGTGAGACGATCCACCGTGCCGAGCCGGGAGACGGGGCCTTCGATCAGCTGGTGCGGCGGCTCGCCGTCGGAGGCACGGAAGGCCGGTTCTCGTTCGAGCCCATCGGGACAGTGCCCGAAACAGGCGGCGAACGCGCGATCGACGTCGACCAGTCGAACGAGTCCGTCGTGGTGGGGGAGCGAGCGGTCGTGAAGCTCTACCCGCGGATCGATCCCGGTCCGCAGCCGGGGCTGGACCTGCCGGTGCATCTGGCGGCGGTGGGATTCGCCTCGATCCCCACCCCGTTCGGGTCGGTGACCTGGCGTACCGACGACGGTCGATCGGTCCTTGTGGCGACCGCGGCGAGGTTCCTGCCGGAGGCGACCGACGGCTGGGATTGGTATCTGGAGCTGGTGCTGGCGTGGCTGCGCGGTGACGTCGGGGACGACGAGACGTTCGCGCCCGCGCCGACGCTGGGCCGGCTCGCGGGCGAACTTCACGCCGCCCTGGCCACGCCGTCGCAGATGCTCCCGTCGCCGGTGCGGATGGCGGATGGGAACGTGATCGCCGGATGGCGTCGCCGGGCCGAGCGCTGGCTCGATGAGGCCGTCGCGCTCACCGAAGGAGCCGCGGGTGAGGGCCTGCGGGCGCGGCAGGGCCGCGTGCGTTCGGTGTTCGAGGTGTTCGACCAGGTAGAGGCGGCACCGACGATGCGGATCCACGGCGACCTGCACGTCGGGCAGTTCCTCCGATGGTCCGGCGGCGTGACGGTGGCCGATTTCGACGGGAACCCGCTCGCGCCGGCCGACGAACGGATGGCGCTCGACACGCCGGTCCGTGACGTCGCCGCCCTGCTGCGGTCGATCGACCATCTGGGGCGGATCGCCCAGCGTCGTGACGCAGGTCCGCTCGAGGCGATCGAGCGTTGGATCGCGCGGTCGCGCGAGGACCTGCTCCGGGCCTACCTCGAAGCGCTGGATGCCTGGCGGCAACGATCCCTGTACGACCCCCGGTTGCTCTTCCCGCTGGAGGTGGCGCAGGAGTGCCATGAGTTCGCGTACGCCGCCCGCTACCTTCCGTCGTGGGTGAGCGTCCCCGACCTCGCGATGCGCTCGATGTTCGCCTGAGTTCACGAAGGACCGATGTCATGGACGCTGCACCGTTCCTCGCCGACCTGGAAGCCAAGCCCGCTGCGCTCCGGGGCCTGGCCGACGCGCTCGGACAGGGGAACCCGTGGAGGGAGCGGGTGGCGCTGCAGCCCCCGGTGGTCCTGCTCGGGATGGGGTCGTCGCGCTTCGCCGCGTCCACGGTCGCCCGTCGCCTCCGAGCCCACGGCCTTCTGGTGATCGCCGAGTACGCCTCCGCCGATCCGTTGCCACCGTCGGCGGTCACCACCGGAGCGATGATGTCGGTGCAGCCACATCTCACGAAGGTGGGCATCTCGGCGAGCGGCAGAACGCCCGAGACGGTCGACGCGCTCGAACGGTGCGTCGGTCGGCCCGCGATCGCGGTGACCAACGACGTGGACTCGCCGGTCGCGAAGGCGGCCGAGGTGGTCTTCCCGTTGCTCGCCGGCGAGGAAGCCGGCGGGGTGGCGTGCCGAACCTTCCAACACACGCTGGCGTTGTTGCTGATGCTGGACGCCACCACCGGCGGACGGGAGGCCGACGATCGGATGGTCGCCACGATCCGGCGCGCGGCCGAGGCCACCGAGGATCTGCTCGAGCGTCGCGACGCCTGGCTGCCCACCGTGGCCGGGATCCTCGGGGAGGGTCCGGCCACGTTCGCGATCGCGCCGGCCGAGCGGTTGTCCTCGGCGGAGCAGTCGGCGCTGATGTTCCGTGAGGGCCCTCGCCGCACCGCCGACGCGTGCGAGTCCGGCGACTGGCTGCACGTCGACGTCTACCTCACGAAGCCGCTCGACTACCGGGCGCTGCTGTTCGCAGGCTCACGGTTCGACGCTCAGATCATGTCCTGGGTAGGACGGCGAGGGTCGACGGTGGTGGCCGTGGGCGCAGAGGTGGAGGGCGCTGTCGCCGCCGTTCGATACGTTCATGACGACGACGCCGACGTGGCGCTGCTCACCGAGGTGCTGGTGGCGGAGCTGGTCGCGGCGATCTGGTGGAACGAGGGACGCACGTGGTGACCAAGCGCGACAAGGGGCCCACCCGCAAGGCGGCGATCCGCCTCCTGCAGCAGGGCCACGACGAGGTGGGGCGGCTGCTCGACCGCCTGCCCAAGCGCGCGTTCATCACGGGCGGACTGGGCGGCGGGGAGTGGTCGCCGAAGGACCTGGTCGGTCACCTCGAGAGCTGGGAGGAGTACTCGCTCGAAGCCCTCGATGCGTGGGAGGCCGGCCACGGCCCCGAGATCGACAAGGTCTTCCGCTCCGAGTCCACCGCCACCGTCAACCGCGAGGCGGTCGAGCGCAAGGCCTCGCGCTCGGGCCCGGAGATGCGGCGTCACGCCGAGGCCACCCACCGCAACCTGATCGTGCGGCTCGAGGCCATGACCGATCAGCGGTGGCGCGAACCCGGCACGAGGCGGGCCCGTAAGTCCGTGGGGGAACGGCTGGGCGGCCTGCTCGGCGGGCCTGCGGGGCCGTTCCGCCATGCCGAGGCACACCTGAAGGACCTGGAAGCCTTCGTGGAGCGGCACGGCCGCTGACGCGCTGTCGTTCCGCGTCAGCGTTCGACGATGACCGGCGTTCCCAGCCGTAGCAGCGGCATCAGGCGGTCCAGGCCTCGTTCACTCACGCGGACGCATCCGGCGCTCGCGCTCGTGCCGATCGAGGACGGGTCGTTGGTGCCGTGGACCGCGAGCTGGTTGCCGCCGCTCCACCCGGCAGGCAGGCGCGGCTGGATCCCGGAGATCCCGAACGCGAACGATCCGAGCGCCCCGCCCGCCGGGAAGGGGATGCGGTCGGTCACGAAGTACTCCCCTTCGGGGGTGGGGCTCGCGGCCGCGCCCGTCGCCGCTCGCAATCCGAACAGCACGTGGCCGAACTTCGAGACGCTCACCCAGTGCCGCGACAGGTCGACGTGCACCTCGACGAACGTGTGGTCGTGCGTGAGGCCGCGCAGCGGGATCCATCCGTCGCGCCGCGGCCAGACGTAGGGGATCTCGACGCGTCCCCACCGCCCATCCTTGGCGGTCTCCGCGACCCAGGCGGTGATCGGGACCCCGTAGTACTTCGAGCCCGAGGGCATGGTGCCGACGGCGGCCGCATCGGCATCGGGACGCGCGCGCACCGTCATCGCGTTCGGGACACGCACCAGCAGGTGGGGCACCGGTCGTTCGTGCTTGCGCTTCGGCTTCGCCCTCGGTGTCTGCGCGTCGGCCGCGGCGGCGCCCATGACGCGTGCACGGACCGCAGGGGCGGGGGCTCGGTCGGTGAACGGATGGTGGGTGGCGTGGGGGCCGGTCAAGGCACGGTGCTCGACGGGAGCGCGGTCGTGCTCGACCACGGTGGTGACCACGGGTGCGCCGAGCGCCAGCACGGCCGCGAAGGCGGTGGCGATCCACGAGGCGCGGAGTCTGTCGTGCCGCATACCCGCCGTATCGGCGGGCTACCCGGGGTTCCTTAGCCCGACCTGGGTAGTTCGTTCGACGGGGACGACGTGGTGGGGATGCCCATCGGGGCCAACACGTCGCGCCCGTGCGCCGCGGTGGCCTCGGCCTCCTCGTGGCGCCCCAGCGCCTGCTGGCACTGTGCGAGGTCGAGCAACGTCAGCCCCGCCTCGAGCGCGAAGCCGTAGCGCTCCCATCGCGTGGCGGCCTCGGCGAACATCCGCGCGGCGACGTCGAGTTCGCCGCGGGCCTCGGCGATCGCGGCCTTCGCGGTCAGGAAGGACAGGGCGTGCCGCTCCGTGCGTACGTCCGCCTGGAAGGGCTGGAGCGCGAGCGCCTTCTCGAGCTTGCCCATCGCCAGGAACGCGCGCACCGCCACCGGCAACATGAACACCCGGTAGTTGGGGACCTCGGCCGTCAGGGTCGCGAACTCGTCCAGGGCGTCCTGCGCGCCCTGCAGATCCCCTTCGGCGCGCCGGGCCTCGGCGAGGAGCACCAGCGCCGGGGTGACGTACTCGGTGTAGGCGACCCGGCGCGCTCCCTCGGCGATCGTCTCGGCGGCGGCGGTGAGTCCGGTGAGTTGCCCGCGTCGCAGGTGGATCCACGCCTCGAACATCTGCGCGTACACGCCGATCACCGATCGCCGCTCCTGCGGCAGGTCCCACGTGCCCATCTCCTGGGCGATCTCGAGCACCTGATCCCAGTCCCCGAGGTCGAACAGGGTCTCCAGCTGGCCCATCCTCGCCATCTGCACGTGGGAGGCGTATCCGCGGGCGGACGCGAGCTCCTCCATGCTTCGCCAGGTCTCGTACGCGATCGCGGGACCTTCGCGGAACCACAGTTGGTAGGCGAGGTTGCCCACGCTCACGATCGTCTCTTCCAGCAGGCCCAGTTCCAGCCCCAGGCGGATCGCCTCGCGCATGTCGTCGAGGCCGGCGTCGTCGCCGAGCTCGCAGCGAGCCGCGCCACGGGCCTGGAGCGCGCGGACGATCTCGCCGGGCATGTCTAACTTCCGCGCGAGCGCCAGCGCGTTCTCCGCGAACGTGATGCACGAGTCGTGCTCATCGAACAGGAGCGCCTCGTTGGCCCGGCGGTTGTAGGTTCGCGCGAGCTCGCGACTGGGGCCCTCGGCCTCGAGGATCTCGATCGCCTCGGCCAGCTCGTGGCGACCGCGCTCGGGATCGCCCCATTTCGAGTGGTGGCGGGAGAGCAACCCGATCGCCTCGCCCAAGGCGCGTCGGTCGCCGGAGGTGCGGGTGGCCACCACCGCCGAGAGATAGAGCTGTTCGGCTTCCTCGACGTGGCCGAGCAATCCGGCCGCGCGCGCCGCGTCGAGTGAGGCCCGGCCCAGATCGGGGTGATGGGCGTCCATCAGGCTCAGCGCGCGGTGCAGGGCTTCGTCGGCCCGGCGGGCGTCGAGCCGGAGCGCGCGTTCACCCGCCAGCATGAACGCGGTGGCAGCCTCGCCGCGGATGCTCGCGACGTCATCCACATCGGCGGGCAGCGGGACGCCGCGTGGGTCGAGCACCTCGCCGTAGTGGAAGGCGATCTCCTCGGCGAAATCGGGCGCCCGCTCGCCCACCACGTCGGTGAGCCAGCGCGCGCACGCCAGGTGCTTCGTGGCACGCGACGCTCGCGGGATCTGTCCGTAGGCGGCGTCGCGCACCAACAGGTGCCAGAACACGTACTCGGCCTGGCCCCGGAGGCTCGACGTTCGCGCAGGTCGGATCAACTGCCGCCGCACGGCGTGCTCGAGCAGCCGACGGACCTCGTCCTCCTCGCGTCCGCTGATCCGCGCGACGGCGCCCGACCAGAACACCTTGCCCACCACGGCGGCATCGTGCATCAACGATCGGAGGTCGAGCGGCAGGGCGTCGAGGCGCGCGCCGATCACCGCCTGCAACGACTCGGGAACCGGGATCGCACCGTGCGCGGCCTCGGCCAGCGAGCCGTCCGCGGCGAGGAGGCCGCGGTCGGTCAGCATCTGTACGAATTCCTCGGCGTACAGGGGGTTGCCACCGCTCCGTTCGATCAGGCTCGCCTGGGTCTCGGCGGGCAGCACGGCGCGTTCGAGCAGCGCCGCGATCAAGCTCGCGGTCTCGCCCTCCGAAAGCGGGGGCAGCAGGATCGTGGTGCAGCCGGTCACCGATGCACCCCAGTCGGGACGCCGGTCGAGCAGCTCGGGCCGAGTCGCGCACAGGATGAACATGGGCGAGTCACGGTCTTGTTGCGCCAGGTACTCGATGAACTCCAGCATCGCGTCGTCGGCCCAGTGCAGATCCTCGATCACCAGGACGAACGGGCCGCCCTGGGCGAGGGCCTCCAGGTAGCGGGCCCATGCCCGGAAGCGCTCTTCGCGTGGCGCATCGTCGTCGCCTTCGCCCAGGCCCAGGAGTGCGGCCAGGCGAGGCCGCAACCATCCCCGCTCCTGCTCATCGGGGACGGCGGCGTCGATGGCGGCGTCCAGAGCCGCTCGGGCTTCGGCCGGGTCGTCGTCGTCCATGATGCCGGCCTCGGCCTTGACGGCTTCGGACAGTGCCCAGAAGCTCACGCCTTCGCCGTAGGGCAGGCATCGGCCCTGCCGCCACCGGACCAGGTCGGACAGCTCTTCGACGTGGTCGGCGAAGGCGCCGATCAGCCGCGACTTGCCGATGCCCGGCTCGCCCACCACGGTCACGAGCTGGAGGGCGCCGTCGACCTGACCAGGCGCTCTGGCCGCCGTGCGGACCCGCCGGAACAGCTGACGCAGCGTGGCCGATTCGTCCGATCGACCCACGAACGGGGTGTCGCGACCGCTGGGTTCCTGCCCGGTCCTGGCCTGGGCTTCGATCGGGCGCCAGGCCTCGATCGAGCCACGGCCGCCCGGGCCTTGCACCGAGCGGAGCTGCTCGTAACGCACGACATGGCGCGTGGCCCGGTGCGTCGCCTCGCCCACGACCGTTCCGCCCGGCGGCGCCACCGATTGGAGCAGCGCGGCCGTGTGCACGACGTCACCGGCGATGCTCTCGCCGATCTGAGGACCCACGCCGTAGGCCACGACGGCTTCCCCGGTGTCGATGCCGATGCGGACCGCGAGCGGTTCACCCTCCCGATCGGTCCGTTGGTCCTCGATGGCCTCCTGGATCGCCCGCGCCGCCAGCACGGCTCGGAGGGGATCGTCTTCGTGAGCGATCGGCGCGCCGAACACGGCCATGACCGCGTCGCCGATGAACTTGTCGACGGTGCCGTCGTAGTGCTCCACCACCCGCTTGATCGGAGCGTGGAAGGCGCGGAGCGTGGCGTGCACATCCTCGGGGTCGGCCCGGTCGGACCGTCGCGTGAATCCCACGAGGTCGCAGAAGACCACGGTGACCAGCCGGCGTTCCTGACCCGCGGGCGCCGACAGCGGTGCTCCGCAGTGAAGGCAGAACCGGGCGTGGGCCGGGTTCTGCTCACCGCAGCGGGGACAGGTGATCACGACTGCGAGTGTACGGGGGCCTCACGGCCCCGTGGACCGGCCCGCTAGGCTGAGGTTCCGCAGGCCCGAACCGTGGGCCGACAGGAGGGAACATGAGCGCCTTGCACGAAACGGCCCGCGCCCTGGTGGCACCCGCAAAAGGGATCCTGGCCGCCGACGAATCCACCGGCACGATCGGCAAACGGTTCGACTCGATCGGCGTGGCCTCGACCGAAGAGACCCGCCGGCGCTACCGCCAGCTGCTGTTCACGACCCCGGGGCTGGGGGAGCACATCAGCGGCGTGATCCTGTTCGACGAGACGATCAGGCAGGCCGACGATGACGGGGCGCCGTTCGTGACGGTGCTGGAACGAGCGGGCGTGATCCCCGGGATCAAGGTGGACACCGGCGCCAAGCCACTCGCCGCCTTCCCCGGTGAGACCATCACCGAGGGCCTCGACGGGTTGCGAGAGCGCCTCGCCGAGTATCACGGCCTGGGGGCGCGCTTCGCGAAATGGCGCGCCACGATCATCATCGGCGACGGGCTCCCCACGGCGTTCGCCCGCATCGCCAACGGTCACGCGATGGCCCGCTACGCCGCTCTCTGCCAGGAGGCCGGGATCGTGCCGATCGTCGAGCCCGAGATCCTCATGGACGGCGATCACGATCTCGCCGCCTGCGAAGCGGCCACCGCCGACACCCTCGACGCGCTCTATGCCCAGATGGCTCACCACCGAGTGGATCTCGCCGGCACGCTGCTGAAGGTGAACATGGTGGTGCCCGGCACGGGGAGCGCGATCCAGGACGATGACGCCACGATCGCGGCCGCGACGATCCGAACCCTGGCCGCGCACGTGCCCGCCGAGGTCCCCGGGGTGGTGTTCCTGTCGGGCGGCATGAGCGATGAGCAGGCCACGAGCCGCCTGCAGGCGATGCACGAACAAGGTGGCCTCGGGGACACCGCCCAGGCGCTGTCCTTCAGCTACGGGCGCGCGTTGCAGGCACCTTCGCTCCGGGCATGGGGCGGGGAGGACGCCAACGTCGGAGCGGCTCAGGCGGCGCTGGCGCACCGGGCCCGCATGAACGGCCTGGCCCGCGACGGTCGCTACGCTCCGGACCTGGAGGGCACCGCCGCCTAAGGGTTCTATCATCAGGAAATGCCTGGAGGCCGTTCCGTCGGGATCCGCGACGTCGCCAGAGCCGCGGGGGTGTCGATCACCACCGTGTCGCATGCCTTGAACGACAAGCCCGGAGTGTCCGAGGGGACGCGCATGCGAGTGCGCGAGGTCGCCGATGAACTCGGCTACCGCCCGGATCCGAGGGGTCGTCACCTTGCGTCGGGACGCACCGGGCTGGTGGCGCTGACGGTATCGGTGCCGACGGGCGTCCGCACCCCGGTGGCCGAGTTCGCGCACAACGCCGCCGTGATCGAGGGCGCCGCCGGAGCCTCCACCCGGCGCGAACTCGCGCTCGTGATCGTGCCCTCGGGTGGCGGCGTCATCTGGCAGCGGCTCCCGCTGGACGGCGCGATCGTCGTCGACCCTTCTCCCGGTGATCCGGCGATGCACGAACTCGCGCGCGCCAGGGTCCCGGTCGTCACGATCGGCCGGATCACCGAGCCCGATCCCGGCCTGGCGTGGACCGACTACGTCGACAACGACTTCGTGGAGGGGACGCACGCCGTGCTGGCGCATCTTCGCCAGCGGGGCGCCCAACGGGTGGGTGTGATGGGCGCCGGCGGCCGGGAGTCCTACGCGCAGGACAGCGTCGAGGCCTATCGCGCATGGTGCATGGCCGCCACCCAGGAACCGTGGCTGCATCTGATCCATGACATGGATTGGACCGACATCGAGGCCTCGATCAAGCGCGAGGTGGCGCTGGCGCTCGACCGGGCCGACCTGCCCGATGCCGTGCACTGCCTCGACGAGGTCATGGCGCTGGCCTTGCTCCGGGCGTGCGCCGAACGCGGGATCCGTGTGCCCGATGATCTCCTGGTGAGCTCGATCAGCGATCGGGGCCGCGCCGAGGTTGCGTCACCGTCGCTCACCACGCTCGAACTGCACCCACGGGAGCTCGGAGCGGCGGCGGCAGGTGTGCTTGCCGATCTGCTGGCGGGCCTGCCACCGCCGGTGGCCCCGGTCTTCGTGGAGACCACGATCATGGCGCGGGGCTCGACCGACCGGCGGGGCGCCTAAACGGGGTCGTAGCTCAGACGCCTGCCTTCGCGGAGGCGATCCGGATGTCACCGCTCACGGAGCTGGCGTGGATCTCCAGGGTGGCCTCGCCCGAGGGTCCGTCGGGTTCGGCCAGCTCCGAGACCGCATCGCCCGAGGCCGAGGTGAGGTCGAGCCAGACGCCGGTGCCGGGCGCCACGCCCACGGCGATGTCGCCGGAGACCGACCGGAGCTTGAGCGAGCCCGTCGTGGCTGCGCCGACGTCGATGTCGCCGGAGACGCCGGTGACTTGACCTCCGGCGCCGAGTTCCTCCACGGTGACGTCGCCCGAGGCCGTGCGACACGTGATGTCACCGGCGACCCGGCGCACCGACACGTCCCCGGATGCGCCGTGCACGGTGAGCGAGCCGCCGACCTCACCGCCGTGCACGTCGCCGCTCGCGACCTTGGCCACCACGTCCCCCGTCACGGTCTCGAAATCGAGGTCGCCGGAACCGCTGCGGATCGAGAGCCCGCCCAGCACGCCCGTCGCATCGACGTCGGCCGAGCCAGTCTCAGCGTCCACGATCGTGCCGATGGGCACGACGAGGTCGACATCGAGTTCCCATCCTTTGAAGCTGAACCCTCGCTTCTCGGGCGCCGAGATCACGAGCTTGTGCCCTCCCGAGAAAGGGCGGAGCTCCACGGTGGCCTCGTCGGCCCGCTCCCCTTGGAGGTCCAGTTGCGTGGTCGCGGTGTTCTCGGCACGAGCACGGATCGTGCCGGCGGGGATCCGTAGCTCGACGTGCAGCGTGCCGGGGGTCTCGTACGTGGCGGGTTGCATGGCTCGGTGCCGTCCTTCCTTCTGTGGAGTTCCTTCAGCCTTGTGCATAGCCGGTGATGCGGTTGCCTGTCCGGCGCTTGGCCGTTCGGTCCAAGCCGCGGGTGATCGCGCGGACCAGCCAGGCGTTCGTGGAGATGGCATCGCGAGCGGCCGCTTGCTCGACCCGGAACTTCAGCGCCTCGGGCATCCGGAGGGTGAGTCTCGCCGTGCCGGTCTCGTCCGAGGCGGGCGTGGGAGCGTCGTCGGTCCGTTCGTCCGAGACGAAGACCAACTGCACATCGCGGCCCGCGAGCCGGACCTCGACGTGGCCGCTGGGGAGCTGCTCGGACACCTCCAGCGCCGCCTGTCCCAGGGTGTCGAACAGCCGGAGCTGCAGGGACGACTCCAGGGTCCGGCCCAGGCGCTCGGCGGTCTCGCTCGCCGCGTCGTCGCCGACCGTCAGCGCCTGGAGATCGCCGCGGATCGCGTCGAGGAACGGGGTCGTCTCGACCATGTCAGTGCTCGGTCCCTTCACCCTTGCGGGCGGGCCGGCGCGGGCTGCGACGGCGGGCGTTGGCGAGCCGGTCGGTGGCGGCCGTTCGCAGGAGCTCCTCCACCCGGTGGTGGTTCATGATCTCGTGGATCGTCGCCTTCATCGTTCCTCCCCTTTCTCTTCTTCTGGCGCCACGGATGGCGTCGGTATGACGTCACTATGACGTCATCCGTGGCGTCTGTCAACACGGACGTTACGGACGGCACGTAGAGTGCGCGGGAAAAGGGGGGCGGGATGAAACTGCTGGTGATCGGCGGAACGCAGTTCTCGGGCCGGGCGCTGACCGGTATGGCGCTGGAACGAGGGGACGAGGTGACGATCTTCCATCGCGGTTCGGGAACCGATGACGTCCATCCGGAGGCTGAACACGTGCACGGGGATCGTGACGAGGGGGTCGATGCCCTCCAGGGCCGGACCTTCGATGCGGTCGTCGACACCTGCGGATACGTGCCCAGGGCCGTCCGGGCCTCCACCGGGCTGTTGGCCGACAGCGCCTGGTACGGCTACATCTCCTCGATCTCGGCCCATCTCGAAGGGCTGCCGCCGGGCGCCACGGAGGATTCGCCCACGCACCAGCCTCCGTGGCCCGACTCCGAGGAGGTCACCTGGGAGTCCTACGGCCCGCTCAAGGCGGCATGCGAAGAGGTCGTGCGCGAGAGCTTCGGGGACCGTGGCGCGGTGATCCGGCCGGGCTACATCGTCGGCCCGTTCGACCCCACGGATCGGTTCACGTCCTGGCTGCGGCGCGCCTCCGAAGGCGGGGTCATGCTGGCGCCCGGCCCGGCAGACGAGCCCGTCCAGTTCGTCGACGCGCGTGACCTCGCGGCGTTCGTGCTGCACCTGGCCGACACGCGCACCGATGGCACGTTCAACGTCGTGCACCCGGCGGGGACGACGACGATCGGAGAGGTTCTCGAGGCGGCGAAGACCGCCTCCGGTGCGGACACCCAGATCGAGTGGGTCGACGCCGCCTGGCTGCTCGACCAGCTCGGTGACGACCGGCACACCCAGCTCCCCATCTGGGAACCCGAGGATGCGGGCGCACACGGCTACGACTCGCGGGCCGCCGTGGCGGCCGGACTCGAGACGCGGCCGATCGCCGAGACCGTGCGCGACACCCTTGCCTGGGACGAGGAACGCCGGCGAGACCCGGACGCCACGAACGAGTGCGGCCTCCCGGCGGATCGCGAACGCGAGCTGCTCGAGGCCTGGCGGTCACGTCAGGGCTGAGGCCGCTGAGCGGCTTCGGGCCGGGCCCAGATATGGATCACGGGGGCGCGGCCGCGCCCCCGTGAGCCCCTCCCCGAGCAGGGAGATCGTTGCGGTGTTCGCTCAGCCTGGGAAGGCGTCGATCACCACGTCGTCGAAGTTGACCGTGAACGTTCGGTTGGCGCTGTCGCCGAGGTTGATCTTGGCCACCGGAGTGGTGCCGGTGTCCTGGACCCACCCGTTCACGATCTTCGTGCCGTTGAGGTAGAGGTCGGACGTGCCCGTCGTCCCGACCGTGGTGCACAGCTCGACGGTGTTCCACCCCGCGAGCAGGGCCACGCCGGAGTTCTTCGTGTTGTTCGTGACGTCGGACTTCACCACGAGCTGACCGCTCGCGTTCAGGAACACCTTGCTGATCCCGCCGTTCGTGCTCGTTCGCAGGCGGAACAGGTCCAGCGCGGTGCCGTTCTGCGTGGTGAGGTTCACGGCCGCGCTCATGCAGATCGACCCGAACTCCGCCGGCAGGTCCTTGACCAGGAAGGCGCTCTGCGACGTGGGGCTGGCCAGCGCGCTCGGTATCGCGGTGGCGCCCTTGGTCCCGTCGATGCTGACCCGGGTGTTCGACGTCCAGTTCGTGAGGTCCCCGCTGTCGAAGCCGTCGGCGAAGATCACGCCGGCGGTCGTCACGGTGTTGGACGCCTCGCTCTGGGCGCTCGGGTTGTTGGCCACGTCGACCGCGTCCACGGTGTAGGTGTAGCTCGTCGCCGGGCTCAGGCCGGTGTCGGTGAAGGACACGGTGGTGTTCGAGCCGCTCGTCACGCTGCCGACCTGGGATCCGTCGCGGTAGATCCGGTACGTGATCTGGCCCGGACCGTCATCGGTGGTGGCGGGCCACACGAGGTCCACCTTGGTCTTGCCGTTGGCCGTGGCGGTCGGCGCTCCCGGCACCGCGGGTGGTGTCAGATCGGGCGTCTGGACCGTGATCGGATCGGAGTCGGGCGATTGAGCGCTCGCGTTGGTGGCGGCATCGACCGCGGTGATGCGGTACGTGTGCTGCGATCCACCGTCCAGTCCGGCGTCGGTGTACGACACCGTGGTGGTGGATGCGCTCGCCACGGTGGCGACGTCGATCCCGTCCCGGAACACGTGGTAGTTCAGGGTGGTGCTGACGTTGTCGCTGGACGCCGCCCACGTCAGGTCGATCGAGCTGGTGCTGTTGCTCACGCCCGACGCCTTGCCGGGCGTCGTCGGGGCGAACCCGTCCACGGCCTGGCCGTAGATGAACATCCCGCGTGAGGTCCACGTCTTGCCGTCGCCGGTGGCCGGGCCGCTGATCAGCGCCTCGGTGCCGGGGGTGGGGACACCGTTGGCGAAGTTCATGCGGTAGAGGTTGCCGTTCGTGCGCCCGAAGTAGATCTTGCCCTGGGCGAACGTCATGCCGCTCGCGGCGCTCCAGTTGAGCCCGTCGGTGGCGCCGCTGACCGTGAAGGTCTGCGTGCCCACGGCGTCGTCTTCAGGCGTGAAGTACTTCATATACATCCGGGCGTCGTTGGCCAGCGTGTAGTAGATGCGGCCGTTCGTGAAGAACATGCCCGTGATGTTGGCGACCGGGAAGTTCGACGTGGTGAGCCCGTGCAGGTCCACCGGCGTAGGCGCACCCACCGTGGTGCCATCGAAGGGACGGGAGTAGAAGAGTCCGTTGTCCCAGCCTCCGTAGAGCTTGCCGTTGGTGACGAACGCCCCACGGGCGTGTGACCAGTCGCTGCCGGGCGTGGGCAGCGTCGTTGCCGTCCCGGTCGCCGAGCCGTCGAAGGAGCGGCGCGCCAGGTACTCGAGACCGCCGCCACCGCCGCCGGGGGCGATGCTCGGGTCGATGATCTCGATCGCGCTCACGATCGGGTTGTTCACGAGATGGGAGAAGAGCACGTTGACCTGCCCGTCGCTCGTCACCGTGAACTCGCGCATCCCCCCGACCTGGAAGCCGATCGAGGCGCTGATGTCGAAGTTCGGCAGCACGGTCGCCCCGTCGATCGACACGTTGAACACGCGCTTGCCGGCCTGCTTCAGGTTGCCCGCGAAGTTCGCGAAATACATCCGCACCTTGACCTGCTTGCCGGCGGGAACGTTGAAGTTCCACTGCATCTCGTTGCCACCGACCGGGTCCTCGCGAGCGGCCGAGAAGATGCCGACGGGCGTGCCCGGGGGCACGGTGCCGTTGAGGGTTGGCGTGCCGCCGGACACCGCGCTCGCGCCCGTGTTGTGCAGCAGGCTCGGGGCCGCGGCGGTGTCCACCGCCCAGTCGATCTGACAGTTGCCGCTCGGCACCAAGGAGCCACCGGCGTTCACGCGGTACAGGACGGAGGGGTCCTGGCTCAGGCAGCCGCTCTGCGGCAGCGTGTAGAGGTCGTTGGGCAGCGTCGCCACGTACGGGGCCGGCACCGAGGTCCCGCCGGCCAGCGGCATGAAGGCGATCTTGCCGTGGTACTCGCCGCCGATGCCCGAGGTGTCGGAGCCCACCCACAGGCCCGCGGGGGTGGCGAGCATCATCTGGACGCCCAGGCCACGAGGGTCGCGGATCGGGTTCCAGCTGAAGGGCAGGCCGTTCAGCGGGTCGAGCGAGGCGATGCCCATGCGGTCGATCGCGCCCTGGCCGGCGGCGTCGCCGCTCGGAGAGTACGGGTTGTTCCACCACCGCTGGTGACCGCCGACGTAGACCGCCGTGTTGGTGGCGGTCACGCTGAACGTGGTGTCCCCTCCGGTGTAGTCGACCCACGTGGGCTGCAGGGCCGTGCCGGTGGCGTTGATCTCCCAGCGCGACGTCGTGTCGCACAGCACCCCGGCGTTCGCGCCGCCCATGAAGGCGCCGGTGGTCCCGATCACGAAGTAGGAGCCGTCGGGAGAGATGTCGACGTCGTTGGTGTAGGTGTCGAAGAAGGAGGAGCAGGCGGACTTGAATCGGTTCGTCTGCCAGTTGGCGACCGTGTCCGTGGTGAGGTCCACCATGGCGGCCTGGTCGCGATCCTGGCCGTCGACCAGCGTGAAGTTGCCGACCGCCACCATCTTGGTGCCGTCAGGCGTGATGTCGAACTTGCGGATGCGGCCGGTGCCGCCGTTGTGCTTGCCCGTGAACGCCACATCGACGGTGGGGTCGAGGTCGCCGCTCACCGGGTTCAGCGCCGCGAACTTCTCGCGGGCGACGCCCTGGACGGCCGAGAACGCCCCGCCGATGTAGAGCTTGCCGTTGGCGAACGACATGTCGTGCACGGCCTCGCCGGCGCCGATCTTGGCCTTGAACGCCGTCACGATCTGTCCGTTGGCCGGGTCCAGCTTCACCAGGCGCTTGTAGCCGGTCTGCCCGTTCACGGTGGCGAAACGGCCTCCGACGTACACGCTGGTGCCGTCGGTCCCAAGGGCGAGGATCTCGCCGTCGAACGTGGGCATGAAGTTCTTGTTGATCGCCCCGGTGGTGGCGTCGAACGCCAGGATGCTCGAGACGTCGAGCAGGTTGCCACCGATGTTCTTGGCCTGCAGGAACTGGCCGCCGACGATCACCTCGTTGCCCACCTGGACGATGGCGTTGACCTGCCCGTCCTGGATGTTGGGCGTCCAGTCGGCCGGATCGGCGGAGACCAGCGTGGGCTGCGCGGTGCTGATGGCGCCCGCCGCGACGGCCGGCGCGGAGGGCAGCAGGGTCAGTCCGGTGACGGCCAACGACAGCGCGATGACCAGGGTGGTGGATCGACGCATTCGGGGGGTTCCTTCGCTCGGGGGATACGGGGTGTCCCCAGGATAGGGAACGCGGCGGTCGGTGTCCTACTCCGAAGGGATGAATCCTCGGCAGACGCAGGAACACCATGACCTGCGACCCATGCCTTAGGTCCTTCGGAGCAACGGCCGGCTCAGTTGGGCGATTGCAGCTGCGCCTTCAGGGCCTTCACATCCAGGTCGGGGCGGGGCAGCTGTGGATCCATGGACTCGAGGGTCTCGACCAGGAGCGAGGAGATGGCCCAGTTCCGGTACCACTTGCGGTCCGAGGGCACGACGAACCACGGCGCCGTGTCGGTCGAGCACTCGCGGATCGCCTCCTCGTAGGCCGCCTGGTAGTCCTGCCAGCGACGTCGTTCCTCGAGGTCGCCCTCGTGGAACTTCCAGTGCTTCTCGGGGTCGTCGAGGCGAGCCAGCAGCCGCTCGCGTTGCTCGTCGTAGGAGATGTGCAGCATGCATTTCACGATCGTGGTGCCTGCGGCGGCCACCCGTTCCTCGAACGCGACGATCTCACGGTAGCGCGGCCGCCAGACCGCCTCGGGCACCAGGGACCGCACCCGCACGATCAGCACGTCCTCGTAATGGGACCGGTCGAACACCATCAGTTGGCCCGCGGTGGGCAGCCTGCGCTCGATCCGCCAGAGGAAGTGGTGTTCGAGTTCTTCGTCGGTGGGCTTCTTGAACGAGGCCACGTCCACGCCGGCCGGGTTCATCGATCTGAACACGTGACGGACCGTGCCGCCCTTGCCGCTGGTGTCCATGCCCTGCAGCACCACCAGGAGCGAGCGCTTCCCCTCGACCCAGAGGCGCTCCTGCAGGTGGTCGAGGCGATCGGCGAGCTCGGGGATCGCCGCCTCGGCAGTCTCGCGACCGCCGACGCCGGGCGTGTCTCGCGGGTCGATGCCCGGCAGGATGGCGTTGCCGTCGCCCTCTGCCCGCAGGAGGTCGCGGACACGCCCTTCGCTCATCCGCCGGACGCTAGCACGGGCTCTTCGGTGCCGGGGCTCTCGGCAAGGGCGCTCTCGGCAAGGGCGCGCTCGCCCCTCGTCATCGCGCGGTAGCCGACCACGGCCGCCCCGATCAACACGGTCGAGAGCACGAGCACGATCGTGGCGAGCGCGTTGAGCGACGGCAACGGGGACCGGCGCGCCGACGAATAGATCACGATCGGGATGGTCTGGCACGAGGCGTCGGCACACAGGCGCTGGGAGATCACGAAGTTGTCGATGGCCGACGCGAACACGATGGCGACGCTCGCGAAGATCGCGGGCGAGAGCAGCGGCAGGAGCACCCGCCGGATCGCGTTGGTGGGCGAGGCGCCCAGGTCCATGGCCGCTTCCTCGTAATGCTTGCCCACCGACAGCAACCGTGCCCGCACGATGATCACGGTGAAGGCCAGTTCGTACATCGACAGGCCCAGGACCTGCGCCGTGAATCCCAGGCCGATCTGCTCGACCAGCTTCGTCATCATCAGGAACAGGCCCACGCCGATCGCGATCTCCGGCGTGATGAACGAGAACAGCATCACGAAGTCGCTGGTGCCCGCACCGCGACCGCGCCACCGGTCGAGGGCGATCGCGAAGGCCACGCCCAGCGGCACCGCG
>DATLPI010000225.1:0-2197 GCA_035535815.1 Actinomycetota bacterium
CTCAAGGACCGGGTGTGCCTCGCGCACGATGTCGAGCCCGGCCATCGCGGCGCCGGCCAGCCGGACCAAGCCGAAGCCGAGCCGGTACTTCTCGTTCACGGGGTCGCGCTCCAACAACCCGCGTTCGGCCAGCGTCGAGACCAGCCGCGACGCCGTCGCCTTATGCACGTCGAGACGCCGGCCGAGCTCGGAGACGCCCAGCTCGCCGGCCTCCGCGATCAGCTCGAGCGCGGTCACGGCGCGGCGGACCGATCGAAGGTTCCCGCCGTCTTCGTCGCGCACCGTGCAACTCCTGAGGTGAGGCGCAACACTCGACGCTAGGGCGCGCGGGCGCGGGCTGTCAAGACGAGCCTGCGGAGGGAAGGGAGGAGGTGAGGGGACGTTGCTACGAGCGGAGCTACGTCGCTAGCGATGGACAGAGATCAACGAGCCTGCCCGCGAGCGCGGCCGAGGTCACGTTCCCTTGTGCGTCGATGGTGGCCTTCCCTTGGCCGCTTAGGTACCAGATCCCCGGCTCCCCGGTGAGCGGGTTGGGGAAGAAAAGCCCGTGACCCATAGCTCGGGCGGAGACCGAGCCGCCTGCCTCGGCTCGGAGTTGGGACGATCCAGTCCCCATGACGGTGACCGACGTGCCTGAATCCAGGTTGGTCAGGGTCAGCCTGTTGCCGGGGAAGGTCACGATCTGCTTGACGGGGTTGCCTGCATCGTCGGTCCACGTTTTGACGATCTCGATGCCATCGATGTGGCCGAGGACCGGGAAGGCGCATTGGTCGGTGATGACGACGTCGTCCTGACTCGGATTGGTCTCCCTCGTCGGCTTCTTGGCGGATGCTGCGGGCGCAACGGCGAAGCAGATGAGGATCATCGACAGAAGCAGGAGTCCGCGCCGCATGGGCTCTCCTTTCTGAAAGGCACCCACTCGAGCGGGTGCTGCACCGGGGGGACTGCTCCTCGACACCGAGACTGTTCGGACTGGTGGCAAGTGTCAAGAGGAGGCTCAGCGCGGCCGAGGGAACGGCGCGAGCACCTTGAGGTGCGCGCCCCATCCGCCGATCTCGTCGAGGGCGTTCCCGTAGTCGAGCGTCGGCGGGAGTCCGAGGTCCGCGTAGGGGTTCGGCTCGCCGTACGCGGTGCGGTCCTGAGGAGCCTCGAACGTGAGCGTCCACGATCCGGACCCGTTGAACCCCACGAGCGCGCCGTGGTCGGCGAGTCCCTTGCAGATCGCTTTCTGCCAGGTCGGGATGGAGAGGACATCGATCTGGTCGTGCGTGAGGTCCAGGAAGACGACGTTGCCCATGCTCAGTCGGCTCACCGCGTCCGTCGGCACGCACCGCTTCCCTTTCGTTCCCGACCCGTCGTACGGCGCGACGCTGTGGCCGGACAGGCACTTCGCGTGCAATCCCACCGTGTGGTTGACGTATCCGGCGGCCAGCTCCTCGGGTCGGATCGGGAGCAACCCGGTCGGCGGCTCCTCGACCGTGTTGAACCCCGAGCCGTACGTTTCGAGGCGGAACGCGTGCCAGGCGGTGATCGTCCTCGCCGTGTCGTCGACGACCGTCAGTCGGAACCGGTACGTGTGGCCGTCGACCTGGTCGATCACATACACGACCCCGTCGGACAGGTTGGACGGTTGCATCCCGCTCGGCGCATGGATCCGGTGGCCGTCGATGTGTTGCCCGTACGTGAAGCGCGTCTCCCGTAGGACGATCCGGTACAGCGGATCCGTCGCCCGCCCGAAGTAGAGCGGGAACCCCCAACCGAAGAGTTGCTTCGATCCCGCAGGTGCCGGAGGCCCGTCCGAGACCAGCGACGAGATGTAGACGTCCGACCGTGGATCGACGCTGGTCTTGTCGAGCGGTGCGACCCACGGCGAGGTCTCCGAGAACAGGTGCCAGTCGAGACCCGGCCAGTTGTCGATGCCGTACGGGGGTCCCGCCGAGGTTCCATCCGGGGCATGGTGGAACACCCGCTCGGCAACGGTGGCTCCGATGGCGAGCGCGGCGACGCCGCCGGCACCGATGAGGAGCGCCCGTCGCGTGATCCGTTCCGTGCGCGCCAAAGTCCGTCGACTGTAGCCGGGCGCCGCCGCTCGCTCACTCCGGGCGCTGCCGCTCTTGCACCCGCGAGGACTTGGCGAGCCGTTTGCGGTCCCACCGGCTCGTTCGTAGCATCCAGATCAAGGGGGTCATACCTCGGC
>DATLPI010000226.1:0-3274 GCA_035535815.1 Actinomycetota bacterium
CGACCCGCTCAGGGTCACGCGTCGGATCGATACCGTCGAGGTCGTAGGCCGCCCCGTTCTCGGTGATGTAGAGCGGAAGATCCCCGGTCCGCGACGCCGCGAACTGGAGCACCTCGGTGAGACCCTGCGGATAGACCTCCCATCCCATGTCCGTGCGCTCGCCTGGTTCGCTCGCTACGGGCGGCAGGAGCGGCGAACGGACGATCTGGCGGGAGTAGTAGTTCACGCCGAGGAAGTCGATCGGGGTGGCGATCACGCCCATGTCCCCGTCGAGCACCTCCCGTTGATCCCACCCCCACGCCCGGAGACCGTCCTCCGGGTAACCGCGTTGGACGATCGGATCGAGGTACCAGCGATTGAACTGATCGTGCGCCACGACCGCAGCCTCCTGATCGAGCATGTGGCGGGTGGCAGGGTGCTTCGGCTCGAAGTTGAGGACGATGCCGGCCGATGACGCCGGAGCCTGGGCTCGGATCGCCTGCACGCCGAGGCCATGCGCGAGCAGGAGGTGGTGGGCTGCAGCGACGGCTGCGTCCGGCTCGACCCGACCGGGAGCGTGCTCGCCGTTCCGGTACCCGTGATCCGAAACGATGTGGGGCTCGTTGATCGTGGCGAAGTGACCGACCCGGTCTCCGAGTCTTCCCGCGACGACGGAGGCGTAGTCAGCGAAGGCATGGGCGGTGGAGCGATCGGGCCACCCACCGGAATCCTCAAGGGTCTGCGGAAGATCCCAGTGGTAGAGCGTCGCGTACGGGGCGATCCCGCGCCCCAATAGCTCGTCGACGAGACGATCGTAGAAGTCCAGTCCCGCCGGATCGACCGGACCTCTTCCCGCCGGGATCACCCGGGGCCAGGACACGGAGAAGCGGTAGGCCGACAGACCGAGGTCGGCCATGAGCGCGACGTCCCCCCGATACCGGTGATAGTGGTCGCAGGCGACGTCGCCGGTATCGCCGTTCCGAACCCGACCAGGTGTGTGCGAGAAGCGGTCCCAGATGCTTTCTCCACGACCGGCGGCGCCCGCGGCACCTTCGACCTGGTAGGCGGCCGTGGCGGCCCCCCAGACGAAGCCAGGCGGGAACCGTCTGCTGGACATCGGGGCCCCCTCCCTCCCTCTTGGAAGCGCTTCCAGTCGCTCGTCGGAATGTACACCGTGTTGCCTTGACACGGCCAGACCCACGGGTATCTAGTGTGAGAGCGCTCTCAACGGAGCGCGCGAGGATGGAGGGAGCTTGGCGCGGACCCTCGATGAGTTGGCGGCTCTGGTCGGAGTCTCGCGCGCCACCGTCTCTCGGGTCATCAACGGCGGTTCCGTTTCCGACACCACCCGCGATCGAGTCTTGGAAGCGCTGGAGCGCACCAACTTCCGGCCCAACGCCGCGGCTCGAACGCTCGCGTCGGGTCGCTCGGGGATCGTCGGCGTCGTCATGCACGTGGACCCCCACACGTTGTTCGCAGATCCCTATTTCGCGCAGCTGCTCCAAGGGATGAGCGACGCCCTCTCAGAGCGAGCGACCGGGATGATGGTGTGGCTCGGGAACCGGACCAAGGAACAAACGCTCGGTCAGATCCTCGGGATCGGTCTGCTCGACGGGGTGATCGTCACCGCTCACAACCGCGACGATCCGCTCGTCGATGGCTTGCTTACCTCGACCCTCCCGACGGTCCTTGTCGGCCACCGCAGCGCCGATCGAACGGCCAGCTACGTCGATATCGATAATGTCGGTGCCGCCGACACCGTGACCTCTCATCTGGTGGCACTCGGGAGGCGTCGGATCGGCCATATCACGGGCCGCCGAGGAACGGTGGCGGGAGAGGATCGGATCGCCGGATTCCGCCGTGCGATGGACCGCGCCCACATCTCCACGGATGGGTCGATCGTCGAGGGTGACTTCACCGAGGCGTCGGGAGCGACCGGTGCTGCCCAGCTCCTCGAGCGCGGCGTAGACGCCATCTTCTGTGGGAACGACGCGACGGCTGCGGGCGCGCTTGGAACCATCCAGGCCCGCGGGCTTGCCGTCCCCGGCGATGTCGCCCTCGCCGGGTTCGACGACCTCGAGTTCGCAGCCCGGCTGGACCCGCCGCTGACGACCATCCGGCAGGGCGTCCACGCTCAAGGGACGGAGGCCGCCCGCGCCTTGTTCGAGCTCCTGCGGGATCCGAACGCGGGTCCGCGGCGCGTGATCCTGCCCACGGAGCTCGTCATCAGGCGATCGACGATAGGAGGTGTGCAGACCAGATGACCGAAGCCTCACGCGACCCACCGATGAGCCGGTCCGAGTCGACCCCACGAGCGAATTTGACCGCAGGATGAGGGTATGCACGAATGAACCCACGAAGATCGAAGGAGGGGCTACATGCGTCGATCGAGACTGTCGATCCCGCTGGCGGTCGCACTGCTGATCGCCGCTGCGTGTTCGACCAGCAGCAGCTCTAGCGGAGGGAGCGCCTCCGGGGGCCCGACCGAGGAGAACACCGGCAAGGTGAACATCTTGAGCGCGGTGGATCCGAAGGAAGGCAAGTCGATCCAGGGTCAGGTCCTCGACCCGGATATCAACGATGCGCAGAGCGACTACACGGTCGAGCTCGAAGCCGACGGCAACTTCGAACAGGATGTCAAGATCCGAGCCCAGGCAGGGACGCTCGACCTTGCCATGCTGCCGCAGCCCGGCGCCCTGCCCGACCTGGTCGCGACCGGCAACGCCGTGTCGATGGAGGACATGGGCTTCGACATCAGCCAGCTCGAGGCAACCTTCGGCAAGCCGTTCATGGACCTCGGCGTGGTCGATGGCAAGCACTACGAGATCCCAACGAACATCAACCTCAAGAGCATGATCTGGTACCCGAAGGACGACTTCGACAAGGCCGGCTACACGGTCCCGAAGACGTGGGACGAGTTGATGGCGCTGTCCGACCAGATCGTGGCCGATGGCGGGACGCCGTGGTGCGCGGGCTTCCAGAGCGAGGGCTCGTCGGGATGGCCAGCCACGGACTGGATGGAAGACATCATGCTCCGGACCGCGGGGCCGGACACGTACGACAAGTGGGTCAAGCATGAGATCCCCTTCAACGATCCGGCCGTGCTGACGGCGGCGCAGGACTTCGGCGGCGTCATGTTCCATCCGAACTATGTCCTGGGCGGCGCCGCGAACACCGCCTCCCTGGCCTTCGGTGACGCCCCACTGCCGATGTTCGACACCCCGCCCGGTTGCTGGCTGCACCGCCAGGCGAGCTTCATCCCGGCGTTCTTCCCCGAGACGGCCAAGGCCGGTGT
>DATLPI010000227.1:0-6801 GCA_035535815.1 Actinomycetota bacterium
CATGCGGAACACATCCTCCCGGTTCTGGCAGTCCCGCTGTCCCGGCTCGGCTCCGGTCCACGTGACATCTTCGGCGTAGAGCTCCGCTAGTCGGTCGAAGTCCTCGTCTTCGTAGGCGTCGAAGGTCGCGATCAACGTCCTTACCGATTCGACCGTCGCCATCACAGTGGGAAACTAGTCCCGCGTCCAGCGCGTCAACCCGGAGAGCCCGCCACGAACGTCTGCGGCCACTCGTATAGCTTGCAGATCCGATCCCTCATGTCTCGAACGTCGGCGAGCGCGTGCCGGCCTCGAGCTCCCGTTAATCCCGGACGGTCACCCGGAAGCGCCACATGGCTAGCACACCCCCTCAGCCCCAAGCGTTCGCGCCAGCAGAGGCTGAGGCGCTCTCTGGCCCGGAAGATGCAACCTCCGCAACGATGCACGTCAAATTGTCCTGAGATCCCTTATCTAGCGCGAGAGCAACCAGTCGCTCCGCACAGGTATCGAGATCCGAACCGCCGAGCCCAGCTCTGAGCGTGTCATCCGTCAGGTAGTCCGAGATCCCATCCGAACAAAGAAGGAGCCGGTCACCCTCGACCACCTCGAAGTTGGCCAGGCTGAACCTTGTAGTTCCCCCCATGAGCGCCCGCAGCACAACGTTCCGATAGGGAGCCGATCTCGCGTCGGCAGCTGACAAAAGTCCTTGATCGACCTCCGACTGCACGAGCGTGTCGTCGTGACTGAGTTGGTAAAGGACGCCCTCCCGGAGAAGGTATGCGCGTGAATCGCCAACGTGGAGCAGGCCGAGCCTGTCCCTGTCCAACAACACAGCGGTCAACGTTGTACCCATCCCACTCAGGTTGGGGTTCGCGGCGACGTGTTCTGCGATCGCGACGTCTCCGCCCAATGCGGCAGTTCGCAGGTGGTCGACTACGTCCCCAGCCTGTGTGCTCGCTTCGAGGGAAACGAACGGTCGGATCACGAGCGACGCGGCCACGTCACCGGCCGGATGTCCTCCCATCCCATCAGCGAGAGCAAGAACCCGGCTGTCCGCATAAGCGGCGTCTTGATTGTCGCTGCGAAGGCCGCGATCGCTGCGGACCGCAAAGCGGAAGTGGGTGGACGCGGGAGTCATCGCATGGCGAGATTGTCGGGATCGAGGTTCGTCCTCATGCCGCCGATGCTAATCGGCGCGAAGACGGATGACGTGTCAGGCTGGACATGTGCTCTGTGCGATCGCGTCTGGAGAAGAGCCTTCACGGCCCGTGATGGAAAGCAACCGCGCAACAGCTTTCCTCGACATCAACCCAGCGGTGCCTGGGGCCACACCCCTGTCATCCCAAGATCACACGCCTCCAACATCTGGGAACTCACCGGCGAGGACGCGGATGAGGTTTGGCACCTGACGAGGCGCGTCGCTCTCCGACTCAAGCAGGCGATTGAGCCGGAGGGACTAACGCTCTTCCAGGCGAATGGTGAGGGGGGGCTGGCAAGACCTATCCAATTTCACATTCACTTGGTACCCAGATGGGTGGGCGACGCGCTCATCAGGCCCTGGGACGTGACGCCAGGCGCTCCGGCGCGCCTTGACGAGATAGCGGCGCTGCTTTTCGAGGCCGACGTCTGCGCGCAGTCCGGTCCACGTAAACGGCCATGCCCGAAGGAGCGCCTACCCACCTGGCTGGTCCGTCCCGCGCATGAGCGTCTCGAGCGCAGCGAGTTGCGACCGTTGCCCAAGCTCAAGCTTCTCGGGCTGCGCGAGCGTCGGTGTATGACGCGTCCACTACGATCTAGCGACCAAGATGCACCGACGCATGGCGGAGAAGACCCGATTGAAGTGGTCGACTGGGACCCGAGTTGGCCGAAGGACTTTGAACGTATGCGGGATCGTGCCGCGTGCGTCTTGGGAAGTCTGGCCATCGGTATCGAGCATGTGGGAAGCACCGCAGTACCTGGACTGGCGGCGAAGCCCGTTATCGAACTCGACGTCATCGTTCGTTCAAGCGCCGAAGTCCCCGTCGCCGTACACCGTCTTCGCTCGATCGGCTACATCCACGAAGGAGACCTGGGCATCCCGGGTCGGGAGGCCTTCGTCTGGCCGAGGGGTGAACCGCGCCACCATCTGTACGTCTGTCCCGTTGACAGTGAGCCCCTTCACAACCACCTACTCTTCCGTGACTACCTTCGAAACCATCCCGGAGACGCGCGTCGCTATGCTGACGCCAAGAGGAAGGCCGCTCATGACTTCCCTCACGACCGCAGGGGATATGCGGAAGCGAAGCGCGAGGTCGGGGAGGAGATCCTTCGCCTCGCCTTGGCGGCGCAGGTGACTGGCTGAGAGCCTCCCCGCGCAAGACTGCTCGCGACCAGGGCTCGGCTCGCCGAGTCCACGTAACGCCCACGCCCGGGGAGCGCCCGACCCAGCCAGCGACAAATGCTCCTAACCTAGGTTTCGTCACCATGGACGAACAGGACATCGATCGATGGGCTTCGTGGCTGCTTCACCGTCGCGACGGAGACGATCCAGAGCAGCGTGCGAAAGCACTCGAGTACCTCCTTCCGATCCGGAACCGTGTGCTGGACAACGCGCAGATCCGTTCCGGGGATGTCCTGCTCGACGTTGGCGCCGGCGACGGACTAATGGCGTTCGGAGCCTTGGAGCGGGTCGGCACTGAAGGCCACGTGATCGCCTCCGACGTGTCTTCCGATCTGCTCGAAATCTCGAGAGAGATCGCGGCCGATGCCGCTGACCTCGATCGGATGTCCTTCGTAGCCGCTGGGGCAGCTGATCTGGAGCCGATCGCCACCGAGTCGGTCGACGTCGTGACGACCCGGTCGGTGCTCATCTACGTCGATGACAAGGAGGCCGCCTTCCGTGCTTTTCACCGCGTGTTGCGCCCTGGAGGCCGCGTGTCAATCTTCGAACCGATCAACAGCTACTTCCCCGACGATCCGTCCGAGTTCTGGGGGTTCGATGCAACGGCCGTACGTGATCTCGTCGAGAAAATCTGGGCGGCGGAGGGCTGGACCGACGACTTCAATCGGACCGATCCGATGATGAACTTTACGGAGAAAGACCTCGTGCGGATGGCTGAGCAGGCCGGATTCGAAGAGATCCATGCCGAACTCCGAGTCGACGTCGCACCAGGCAGTTGGGTCGTCGATTGGGATCGGTTGATGGGAACATCGCCAAACCCGAACGCCCACACCGTCGGTGAGTCGATCGCCGAGGCGCTGAGCTCATCCGAGGCCGCTCGCTTCGAGGGACATCTCCGGCCCCTCGTGGACACTGGGCGAGCCATTCGGCGGGACGCGTCCACATACCTGATGGCTGTCAAACTGGAGTGATCTCGTGACAAAGGCGGGCCTAGCCTGGCTGAACGTCAACTATTTCCTCCCCGTCCACGTAACGCCCACGGGAGCGGGAGCGCCCACCCAGCAAGTCAACGGCCCTGACCGCACAACCGAACGAAATCACGCACAGGCTCTCCGATCGCACACGAACGCTTGTGGCCCCAGGGTTGGGGAATGTCCAACCCGGCCGCTCTCGTTCAGCGTCGGGCGACGAACACGTATTCGCTGCTGTCGTCGCCGACCGGCTCTCGATCGAAGCCACCGAATAGGGCCTCAAGCTCAAGCCCAGAGGTATCAAGCAGCCCGAGCCATTCGTTCTTGGTAGCCCACCACAGCGAGCTCGTCGCGCCGTCGTCGAGCATCATGTCAATCCGGTTGTCGCCGATCGCGTAGCGGATCGTGTGGGGCACCCGCGCGTCTTGGTGCTGTCCGTCCACCCGAGCCGCGAGCTGATGATCAAATGCGAAGGCGTTCCATGCGAACCGTCCGCCGGGACGTAGCGACGCTGCCACGCGTTCGAAGGTGCGGCGTCGGTCAGCCCAGGTCGGTAGGTGCAGAAGCGAACGGAACGGGCAATAGATCAGCGACGCCTGTTCCTCGAGTGTGAGCTCGCGCATGTCGCCTTCGCGCAGATCGAGCTCCACACCCGACTCGGCGGCACGGATGCGCGCCTGCTCGAGCATCGCCGGCGACGAGTCGATGCCAATAACCGTCCGACCCGTCGCACGTGCGACCGGGATGGCGACCCGACCGTTCCCGACAGCGAGCTCGACGAGCGGCCCGTCGGCCTCCCGTGCAAGCTCGACATAGAAGGCGACGTCCTCCGTCATGTGGGCCGACCACTCGTCGTAGCGAAGCGCGAAGGCCTCGTCCCAACTCATAGACCGATGTTAATGGCAGCTGACATCGCAGTCGCGATGGTTTCGCGATCCTGACTCCACGCTCGCATCGTCCACGCATCACGAGGCTGGAAGAATCAAGGCGAGGAGCAATGTCCACGAAACGCCCACGGCGGCGGAGGCGCCCCACCCAGTGATGAGAGAGACCGATTTCTCACTGCGACGCGGTGTCGGTTGGTGGCGCCAAGCCCAACGAATGCGCACTCCAAGCGAGAGCAGCGGTGCCATTCGACCGTTGGAGCTCCCGTACGTGCGGTGCCTGCGGGATCGGGGGTCTGACGCAATGGGCGACGAAGAAGCCTGCGAGGAGCGATGCATAGTTCTCTGCGTCGGGCAGGATCGTCCACGGCTTAGGTCCGCCCTCGGCCGCGAGGCTCGGGAGCCACGCCGCAAGGTCGAACTGCGGATCGCCGCGGCTGGCCCAATTCCAGTCGACGAGGATCGCACGGCCGTCTCGTAGACAGAGGTTGTCACTCCGTACGTCGATGTGAACCAGAGCGTCGCCTTCGATGATAGCGGCGTCGGCGGCGCGCTCGAGAACGTCGACGTTCTCCAGTAGCCATCGTTCCGAGCACAGGCCGCTTCGGATGATCGGCTCGGGATCGGCCCGGACCTCGTTCCATCCCTCGCGGGTGTCATCAAGAACGCTCTCAACCGGTTCGATGCCGGAAGGCAGGGGCGTTGCATGCAGTTCAGTGATGCAAGCACGGCGCCGATGGTGTCGTCGTCCCAAGGGGGGAGGCCACAGAGCTTCGCTCAGATCCTCGATGAGGAGCACTGGACACTCGCCGTCGTCGTGCCACCCGAGGAGGTGCGGCAGATGCGGTTGGCCCTCGAGCGCTTCGTAGATCGCGTGTTCCGTTCGCAGCCAATCCGCGGTGTAATCGAAGGCCGCGACCTTGGCGAACGCCGTCCCGCCGGAAGGAAGGCTCACGATGTATCGACGATTCGAAGGAGCGCCGTGGCCTGAAGCCCATCGCATCCGGGAAGGCGTGTCTCCCAGAGCGGACGCGATCCGCTCGGAGTCCTCGGTCACATCCGGGTCCATCGGGGGATGCTAGTCGTCCACTCGTTGACCGATGGACTTGACTGGATCGTCCACGAAACGCCCCACGCCCACGGGAGCGCCCCACCCAGCAATCCTGAGTGGCGACTGGTAACGCCTATGCTTGCAAGCGCTCCCGGCCAGCCGGCGGCGAGGGGAGCACGAAGCTGACTGCGCTACCGTCAGACGGTGCAGGACGACGGCCACTTCGACGAGCGCGTTGCGGCGACGTACGACGATCAGGCGGAGCTCTTCACTCCGGAGGTCGTCGATCCCGCCGTCGACCTCCTCGCCGAGATCGCGGGTCGCGGGTCGGCGCTCGAGCTCGCGGTCGGAACGGGCCGGATCGCGCTGCCGCTCTCGCAGCGCGGGGTTCCGGTGCAAGGCATCGAGTTGTCGCGGGCGATGGCGGCGAGGTTGCGAGCGAAGCCCGGCGGCGACAGCATCGGCGTAACGATCGGCGATATCGCGACGACCACGGTGACGGGATCCTTCTCGCTCGTCTACCTGCTCTGCAACACGATCATGAACCTGACGACGCAGGCCGCGCAGGTGGCCTGCTTCGGCAATGCGGCCGCTCAACTCGAGCCCGGTGGCCACTTCCTCATCGAGGTGATGATCCCAGCTCTCCAGCGCCTCCCGCCCGGCGAGACCTTCCATGTCTTCAAGGGAAGCGAGGACTACTTCGGGATCGACGAGTACGACGTCGTGAACCAGGGCCTGATCTCGCATCACCTTCACATGGAAGATGGCAAGCTCGACCACTTCTCCGTTCCGTTCCGGTATGTCTGGCCCGCCGAGCTCGACCTGATGGCGGAGCTTGCTGGCATGAGACTCAGCGACCGCTGGGGCGGCTGGAGGAGGGAGCCATTCACCAGCGCGGGTGAGAAGCATGTCTCGGTCTGGGAGAAGCCGTCCCCGTAGAGCGTCATCCCCGTCCCGTTGCCCTCCCGTCCACGCTTGCTTCCTGCACATCGATGGCGAAGCGCACCTCGAACGCGATCTACGCCCAGGTCGGCTACGTCAAGGTGTGCAACGCCGTTGAGTACGCGTTCCACCGCGAACCCTGAGGCGGAGCGCTGGCCACCTCATGACCTCGTGCACGTGTAACGTCCACGCGCCCCGGCGCGTGGGGGGCCGCCCTCAGCCGGCCCAAGGCCGTCGTGTAAGCGTCCACGCGGAGACCCTCGACCCGAAGGCCCGCTACGACCTCCGCCGAGTCCTCATCCATGGTCACCCTGGATCGGTACGCCACCTCTGGCCGGACGAGCTCGATGCCCTCGGTGAAGGGCTCGAACGGCTCCGCGCCGCTGCTCCCGCGGATTCTCTGCGGACTCTCGATGCCGATGCGTCTGTGGTACCCATCACATCACGTCGTTCACCTGCGCGTTCTCGGTGGGGCGGGCAGGACTTGAACCTGCGACCGGAGGATTATGAGTCCCCTGCTCTGACCGACTGAGCTACCGCCCCGCTCGCGAGAGCATAGGCACGTCACCGAACGGCTGCTTCCATCCCCGACCG
>DATLPI010000228.1:0-2006 GCA_035535815.1 Actinomycetota bacterium
ACGTTCCGTCAGGAGTGGTTCCCCGGCGCGCCGCCCATCGTGCAGTCGAACCTGTCGATCAGCCGCGCCGGGGTCCTGCGGGGCCTGCACGTCCATCGACGTCAGGCCGACTACTGGTGCTGGCTCGACGGGTCGGCCTTCGTGGCGCTCTACGACCTTCGCGAGGGTTCACCCACGCATCGGCAGGCCTGGACGCGGGTGTTCGACGCGAACGAGTCGCTCGCCGGGCTCTACATTCCGAACGGTGTCGCGCACGGCTTCACCGCGCTCACGGACGCGCGGCTGCAGTACATGGTCGACGGCTACTTCACCGGCGATGACGAGCAGGGGTTCGCATGGGACGACCCCGAGGCGGCGATCACCTGGCCGGTCACCGACCCCGTGCTCTCCGACCGCGACCGCGGGGCGGGCTCGCTGGCCGAGATGCTGGCTGCCGGCGGGTTCACGCTCGAAGGCTGACCGGCGCTACCAGCGGATCCACAGCACGATCGGCGCCGATGGTTCCCCCACGTAGGAGGCCGCGGTGCCCGCGCGGGTCATGTCGGCCTGCGCCTCGGTCACCGTCGCACCGCCGGGCGCGTCCAGTCGCACCTTCACCACCCCGGGGTCCAGCGTCGGCTGCGGGAACACCAACGTGCGGAACTGGTGGGCATCGTCCGGCACCGCCCGGTCGATCGAGTAGTTGACGATCAGCGAGATCGAATCACCGGGGTCGGTGGCCAGCGTCGCCACCGCGAACTGCTGGTTCCCCTCGCGAACCACCTCGGTCTCGCTGGGCACGCTGGTCTCCACGGTGATCTTGTTGGCCGAGGACGGCAGCGCCACCCGCACCTCGGCGGCGAACCCGCCCACCGGAGCGACCCCGCCGGGTTCTTCCACGGTGGCGGGGATCGGCAGCCCCAACACCACCGAGGGCGGGGTGTCGGCCGCGGCGTTCACCAGGTCGACGACGGTGCGGACCCGGGCCGACCCGTCGGGCTCGACGATCACGGAATGGGTCGTCGTGCGGCGCGTGAACACGGCCGCATGGTTCTCCACCAGGGAGTTCCACGTGACCGACAGCGGGTTCAGCCCCACGTCGTAGGTGCCCGTCGCTCCCAGCCGGGTCAACAGCGCCTGCTCCCGCTCGTCGGTGGAGTACAGGATCAGGTGGCGTTCCGCCGTGACCTTCGCCGAGCCGATCGCGAACGCCTCGGTCGACGGGCGCTTCGTCAGGTAGGACTCCATGATCGTGTTGGCCCAGGATGCGCGGGTGGCGGCGGCATCGGTCTCGCTGAGGGTTTCCAGCGCCTGGATCTCCAGGGCGTCGGCGGCATCGTCCATCGTGAGGGGCAGCGTCCGATCCTCCACCTCCACCGAGCCGGTCACCCAGCACGCGTCCTGCAGCCACACCGAATCGATCAGGATCACGCCGTCGAACTCGCCGAGACCGCTGTCGCCGGCGGCCAGCAACAAGGCTTGAGCGGCGGTCGGTCCGTCGGGGGAGAGGGTGGCGTCGGCGAACGCGGGGCCCGCGGGCGCCAGCGGGCTTGCGAGCGCGAGTTCGCCGCCGCGGGCCTCCAGCGTGCCCACCAGATCGACCATGCCGCCCGTCCCCTGCGGCCGACCCAGCGTCTGCACCGCCACGAGGTAGCGGCGTTCCCCTCCGGCCCCCAGGAACTTGGGCAGGAACAACGCGAGATCGCGAGCGTTCAACGCGACCCTGGCGCGCCGATCCAGCGTCTCCAGGGCATCGTCGAAACCGGTGGCCACCGGTCCCAGCAACCTGCCGGTGTCGGCGGCCTGCAGCTTGGCGGCGGCGATCCCCAGGTGCTTGGCCACCTCGTTGAGCTTGGGGGTGGCGGCACGCAGCGTCGGGATGTCGACCGATCCGATCGCCCCGGTGGCGGGCAGACGCAGATCGTGCCAGCCCAGCGTGTTCGCCGCATCGACCATGGCCAGGCCCGCCTCGGCGGTCTCCTCCGAGGCCACCGCCACCGCCTGCACCGCGGCGATGTTGTCCCCGA
>DATLPI010000229.1:0-5054 GCA_035535815.1 Actinomycetota bacterium
CCGAGCCAGTAGACGGGTTCGCCGACCTCGTCGCGGATCAGGACGCAGTCTTCGCGGATCCACAGCATCCGGCCGTCCCGGTGGAAGGCGCGGTATTCGATGCGGAAGGGTTCGCCGAACTCGGCGGCGTGCCGGCTGACCTCGACGACCCGCTCACGATCGTCCGGGTGGATCGCGGCCTCCCACACACCGACATGGGCGAGCCATTCCTCGCGAGGGATGCCCAGGGTCGTTTCGATGGACGGGCTGACATCGACCATCTGGGATCCGGTCCCCAAGCCGTCGATGTAGATCACGGCGGGGAGCTGGTCGACCAGGGCCCGGTATCGAAGCTCCAGGTCGCGCAGGCGCTCGGCCGCACCGAGCGGGGTGTCGCCGTTGGATCCGGACGGAGGGAAGAAACCGCTCAGGGCGGTCAACGCTTCGGGTCCAACGGCCTCGAGATCATCCTGGTTCAAGGGGGCTCCGTCGTGGTTCAGGGAAGTCCCCCCATTCATCGGCTCCGCCGCAGCGGTTCTTGAACAGGTTACGGAAACGGTTTGTCAGGTGTGGTCAGAGACCGCTCAGCCGGATCCGACCCATCGACGTTCACGCGGCGAACGGTCGACCGTCAACAGCCTCGTTCGTCGGGAAGGAGCGGTCGGAACCGCAGGCTCCATCGCTGTCCGTCGCTGGTCCACGGGGTGAGCTGGTTGGCACCTTCGGCGAGAGGTTCGAGTGTCTGGGTCCAGTCCTCACCCGTGATGGATCCGCAGCGATACCCGCTCATCGCATCGTCGAGGCCGAACGAAGCGAGTGACGGGTCCAGCGGCCACGCCACCGGCGGCTGCGCCAGATCCTGCTCCCCTCGGTACTCGGTCACGTAGACCCGGGCTCCGGTGGTCGCGTAGGGGAGGGGTTCACCTTGCAGCGATCCGTCGGGCAGCCACGAGGGCAGATCCATGAGGTCCTCGGCCAACCCGTTGAGGGCCACGCGTGCCTCCCATTCCTCCTTGCTCATCGTGGGGGGTCGATCCTGCAACGCCGTCAGCGCGTAGACACGGACCGTGGTGTCGACGCCGTCGGCGTGGAGCGTGAAGACCGAGTCGGGAGCGTCGGCGATCGCGACGCTGCCCATGTCGGTGAGGTCGCCGGCCGTGTCCAGGCCGGCGTCGATCGCCGCGGCCACGATCGCGTCCACCCCTGCGCCGTCGACCGTCTGGCTCTGGAGCGATGGCAGCGCCGGTGGTGGATAGATCTCGATCATCGGACCGGTGGTCACGATCGTGCCGTCCTCGTACAGCGAGAACGTGGGCATGTTGGTGAGTTGGTAGTCGACGGGCGTGAACCCGCCTTCGGTGCTGACCCGGAGCACCAGGGTGGCGGCGCCCGGATCCGTGGCCGGATCCTTGGAGGGCGTCGTGGAGCGTGATCCCGCACCCGTGTCCGCGGCGTCGGCGCACGCGGCACTCACGAGGGCGAGGAGCGCTGCGGCAGCGGCGATCGACCTGCGAACCATGGCGGGGTCCTTTCGTGTCGGGCGAGCGTGTCATGGCTGAGACGTTCGTTCCAGGAGCGTGGGTTCCCGATGCACCGGGTAGGCTTCGCGCGATGGCTGCGACGATGCGCGCTTTGCGCAAGACCACCCGCGAGCCCGGCGCCGATCTCGTGGAGATCGCGGTTCCCGAACCGCGCGAGGGCGAGGTGCTGGTGAAGGTCCACGGCGCCTCGATCTGCGGAACGGACCTGCACATCTACGACTGGAACGAATGGGCGGACAAGCGGATCCCGCAGGTGCCGATGACGTTCGGCCACGAGGTCGCGGGCACCGTGGTGGCGGTGGGCGACGAGGTGCATCATCTGCGTGAGGGAGTGTTCATCGCCGCCGAAACCCACATCGCGTGCGGCCACTGCCCCACCTGCCAGACGGGGCGTGCCCACATCTGCGAGAACCTGAAGATCCTCGGGGTGGACATGGACGGGGTGTTCGCCGAATACGTCGTGGTTCCGGCCCAGAACGCCTGGATCGTGGGCGAGGGGATCGATCCCGACGTCGCCTCGATCATGGAACCCTTCGGCAACGCGGTGCACGCCGCGTTCGGCACGGGCGGAGGCGAGGACATCGCCACCAACGCGGTCGCGGTGATCGGGTGCGGGCCGATCGGCATGTTCGCGGTCGCGATCGCGAGGTCGCTCGGCGCGTGGAAGGTGATCGCGATCGAACCCAACGAGTTCCGCCGCGCGAAGGCGGCGGAGATGGGGGCCGACGTCGTGCTCGATCCCATGGAGACCGATCCCGTGCAGGCGGTCACGGATCTGACGAGGGGATCGGGGGCCGAGGTGGTGCTCGAGATGAGCGGCAACGCGCGCGCGATCGACCAGGGAACGCGGATGTTGGCCCGCGGCGGACGGATGTCGTTGCTCGGCCTGCCCGACGGGTCGGTCACGCTGGATCTCAACGATCAGGTCATCTTCAAGGAAGCAAGGCTCCACGGGATCACGGGCCGCGAGATGTTCCGCACCTGGCAGCAGACCACCACGTTGCTCTCGACGGGGCGGGTGGACGTTGCCTCCGTCATCACGCATCGCTTCCCGTTGGAGCGATACGAGGAAGCGTTCGCGACGACGGCGTCGGGCAGCGCCGGCAAGGTGATCATGTTCCCCGGAGGTGAGGGATGACCGACGATGCGCTGGGCTACCTGAAGGATGAACTGTCCGCCCTCGAACGCGACGGGCTGCTGCTGCATCCCCGGACCCTGGAGGGGCCCCAGGGCGCGCGCGCCCGCTATGACGGGCGCGATGTCATCAACCTCGCGTCGAACAACTACCTCGGTCTGGCCAACCATCCCCGGCTGAACGCCGCCGCGTCGAAGGCCGCCGCCGAGTTCGGTGCCGGTTCCGGGGCCGTGCGCACGATCGCGGGTCAGATGACCGAGCACCTGGAGCTCGAGCGCCGGTTCGCCGCCTTCAAGCATTCTGAGGCGGCGTTGATGTTCCAGTCGGGCTTCACGTCGAACTCGGGCACGGTGGCCGCGATCCTCGCGAAGGAAGACGTGATCGTGTCCGACCGCCTCAACCACGCCTCGATCATCGACGGCGCTCGATTGTCGCGGGCCGAGATCAAGGTGTTCGATCACGCCGATCCCGATCACGCCGACCGGTTGCTCACCGAGTCGGCCGCCCCGGGACGCCGGCAGTTGCTCATCACCGACGGCGTGTTCTCCATGGACGGCGACATCGCGCCCCTGCCCGACCTCGTGGAGGTGGCCGAGCGGCACGGCGCGATCATGATGGTCGACGATGCGCATGCCTCCGGCGTGCTCGGCACCGGGGGCGCCGGCACCGTGGACCACTTCGGCCTTCACGGCCGCGTGGACGTCCAGGTGGGCACGCTGTCGAAAGCGATCGGCGTGATCGGTGGGTTCATCGCGGGTCCCGCGCATCTGATCGAGTGGTTGCAGAACCGGGGGCGCCCCTACCTGTTCTCGACGTCGGCGCCGCCGGCGGTGACGGCGGCATGCATCGCTGCGTTGGACGTCCTGCGCGATGAACCCGAACGGCTCGAGCGCCTGTGGACGAACACCGCGACGTTGAAGGAGGGCCTGGCGTTGCTCGGGTTCGACACGGGGACCTCGCAGACACCGATCACACCCGTGATCACCGGTGAGGCCGACGTCACGCAGCGCTTCGCCGACCGCCTGTTCGAAGAAGGGGTGTTCTGCCCGGCGATCGTGTTCCCCACGGTGGCCAAAGGTTCGGCGCGAGTGCGCACGATCGTGACCGCCGACCACACCGACGCCGATCTGACCGAGGCGTTGGAGATCTTCGGGCGCGTCGGCCGGGAGCTTGGCCTGGTCTAGCGGTCCTGCGCGAACCGGCTCTTCAACCCCTGGAGCATCAGGTCGAGCCCGAAATCGAACTGCTGATCGAGGTCGCAGTCGGCCATGTACGGCATCGCGGCGGCCAGGCACGGCAGGTCATGGGAGGGGAGCTGAGTGAGCACGTCGTCGAAGTGCTCGCGATCGCGCTCGGCGAACGCCAGCTGGCGCTCCATCATCACGAACCCCTGGATGTAGCCGCCGAACGCGTGGAACACCTGCATCACGTCGGGGTCGGGCACGCCCATGCTGCGCAGCACCTCGAGGGCCTTCTCCATGGGACGGAGAGCTTCGATCGAGATGGGAGCCTGGTGCTTCTCGGCCATGATCTCGATCAGCGCCGGATGCGTGCGCATGAGGTCGCGCCACGCGTGGGCGACGCGTACACCGTTGCCGAACGGGTCGCCGGGGACGGCTTTGAAGGCGAACTCGCTGAACACCCGCTGCTGGATCCCCGCGAGCAGATCCTCCTTGTCGCGGACGTGGTTGTAGAGGGACATGGCCTCCACGCCCACTTCGCGGGCGACGCGCCGCATGGACACGGCGTCGAGCCCTTCGCTGTCCATCACACGGAGGGCGGCGTCGATGACCCGCTCACGCGAGAGGCGCTCTCGGGGCTTGGCGTTCGGATCCGTCTTCGTCACCATGGGTTCACCGACCGGGGGTTGACACACTTACGCTGTACACCTAGTCTCACGTACACCGTAAGCATACACCGTACGTCAATGAGGCCCAGCCAGGCCGCAGGAAGGGGGAACCCGGGATGAAGCTCAATCCCGAAACGCTCGCGAAGGCGAGCAGCCATCACCCGTGGAGGACGGTGATCGTCTGGGTCCTCGTGCTGTTCGCCGCCGGTGCATCCGCCGCCACGCTCCTCGGGCCCGCGCTCACCACCGACTTCGACTTCACGAACTCCCCCGAGGCCAAGCAGGCCGACCAGATCCTGCAGGAGCGTCGCCTCACCCAGGACACGATCACCGAGACGTTCATCGTGACCGGTGAGCCCGGCGCGGTCGAGGACCCCGACTTCGTCGCAGGGGTCAACACGTTCTTGACCGACCTCAACGGGTTGGGTACCGAGGTCTTCCAGGCGCTCCCGGCAGCGTTCCCGCTGACCGAGGAGCAGGCCGCCGATCCACAGGTGGCGGCACTCGGCCCGATCCCATCGGCGGACGGGTCGGCGGTGCTGTTCACGGG
>DATLPI010000230.1:0-2994 GCA_035535815.1 Actinomycetota bacterium
TGACCCGAGCGGCAAGCCCTGCGGAAGGCGGCAAGCTTTTCCTTCATGTCAGTGGGGTAGTGCTCAGACCTGGGGTGCTCCTTGCGGAACCACTTGATGTGCTCCAAGCGATCCATGACGCCCTCACGTACTTCGGGCGCCCAGAGGCAGCGGTGTTCGCCGCAAGCCGGGATGCTCGCTACCTACGAGGTTGCACGAGCCGCCTCAGTCCGTCGCTGACGGCTTCTTGCGGCAGAGCTGCTTGTCCGTGAACAACTCCTTGTCGAAGTCGATTTCGCGGACGGGGATGTAGCACGGGGCGGTTGTCCGCCGTGTCTGGAATGGGCTGCTCAATGTCGTCAAGTGTCTCTGCCGTAGCGACCGTGCGACCTTGCGGACGGTCGGTCGTGCAGCGCAGGCTCTCGGCATGGAACGACGAAGCCGTATGCGTCCGGAGGGGCGGGCTCCCTGGCTCACGCTCGTGACAGGCTGCTACCTCGTCTGGTCGCTGCTCCCCCTGCTCATGGTGGTCATCTACTCGTTCAATGCGGGAGACACTGTCACCCATTGGCAAGGCTTCAGTCTCCGCTGGTGGATCGGCGACCCCTCTGCGGCCGAATCGATCGTGTACGACCAGGAGACGCGTTCGCGCTTAGTCCAGAGCTTGGCCTTGGCCGGCTTCACGACCGTTATCGCCGTGCCGATCGGGACGATGTTCGCCTTGGGATGTCGCGGGTGGCGCTCGTGGGTGAGGAGCGCAGGGCTCACCGTCATGCTCATCGCCCTCGTGCTGCCGCCGATCGCGATCGGCGCGGCCATGTGGCTCCTGCTGGCCTATCCGCTGCGATCGATCCCGTTCGGTGAGTTCGGGTGGTTCGGCACCAGGGCCCAACTCGTGGGGCTGGTAACGATGTTCCTGCCCATCGTGACCCTCGTCGTGTGGGCTCGGTTGGTGTTGCTGGACCGGCAGCAGGAAGAGATGGCGGCCGACCTGGGTGCACCTCCTGGCGGCGTGCTCGGCAGGGTCATCCTGCCGCAGATACGCCTCGCCATCCTCGCTGGAGCCGCGGTGGTGTTCGCGGGTTCGCTGGGCGAGTTCGTCATCGTGGACAAGCTGGTGGGACCGAACGACACACGGGCCATCGGACCCGTGCTCCTGGCGACCGTCACGAACGCCTCCCCGCGGGTGAACGCCGTCGGCACCACGCTGGCGATCACCGCCGGGATCGCGTTCGCACTCCTCGTTTGGACGTTCGCCGCTGTCTTCAAGCGGTCGCGACCAACTGGAAGAGCGAGATGATCTTCCCGCTCCTCCCTCCATGTTCGCTGTTCGGCGCACCTTCGAGCTGGCCCTCAGGCGAGGGTCCCGCACAGGGACTCGACGTGACCTCGGACGGTCTGGATGAGTTGGTTCGCGTCGAACGTGATCATCCCGCGGGTGCGTACCCAGGTTCCGTCCTGGAGTTGCACGCCGCTCCATCCGCCGGTCCCACGCACGAGCGCCCCGGTGGCATCGAAGAAGCTCGGTCCCGAGATGCTGTTGAACTGCATCTCACCGGTGGTGACGTTCGTTTCCCAATCGTGGATCTTCCCCGTCGAGATCGAGCGGATCGGGTTCCCGCTGGCATCCACGAACGTGATGAACTTGACCTTCATCTCTTGATGGACGTCGACCGGGAAGGCGCATACGGTCCCAGCCGGGAAGTGCAGATCGACGACAGCTTCGGCGCCTCGTTCGATCGTCGGAGGTGCCGCGTTGGCGGCAATACCTGCCGCGATCAAAAGGCACGAGGCCATCAACGACACGAGCCACAGCTTGCGCATAAGGCCCTCCTCTCCCTGGACGCTGTTGCGTCTCATCACTACAGCTACACCCACCCCGGCGAAGCGCGCAACCCCGCGCATCAGCTCGGCGGCCCATTCCCCGCAGGGACAACCTTGCAGTTGTCGTGTCACCGTGACAGACTTCCGGCCGTGAAAGCGTCCGGGCTCCGGCCCGGGCCGACGGCGGCACGACGCGGGCACGTGCCGCCGTCACTTTTGCCCGCTTCCGGCGGCGATGGACCGTCCCGGATGAAGGTTCACGTCGGAACTTGCTATCGTTCCTGCCGTCCGGGCGCGTAGCTCAGTGGGAGAGCGCTCGCCTCACACGCGAGAGGTCGCAGGTTCAAAACCTGCCGCGCCCACCACTCGGACGAGGATCGACCCTGGGAAGCCCGTCCGCTGGGTCGTTCGTCCACCGGAGGACTAGGCACTTCCCCACGAACGAAGGCGCTTCCGGTCGCCCGTTCGGCCTAGCATCGAAATGGCCCGTCCTGTTGCTAGGAACATCGCTGCGGTTGTGAAACGATTTTGCACATGGTGATCGCCTTCGTGATCGCAGTCGTCGCGCTCCTCGTCATCACCGTTGCCTGGGGCTCCACGATGGACATCGAGTCGAACGCTGCCTCCCGACCGCGCCAACCTCGCCCTCGGGTCCGTCGCACGCGGCACGCGGCCTGACGGTCCCACGACGACGTTCCGCTCGTTCTGCTTGTGTGCGACGGCGTATCCATCCCCGTTCGGTAGGGTGTGCAGCGTTCGCACGTTCGACCCGAGCAGGAGGAAACCCGCATGTCCGTTCCCGCGCCAGCCACGCCCGGTGTCGCCGCCCGCGCGGTCGACCTGCGGAAGATCTACGGCCAGGGAGACGCTGCGGTCCAGGCATTGCGGGGGGTCTCGGTCGACTTCGCCGCCGCCGAGTTCACCGCGATCATGGGGCCTTCGGGTTCGGGAAAGTCGACCCTGCTGCACTGCATGGCCGGCCTGGATACCCCGACCTCGGGCAACGTGCTGATCGGTGACGTCGACCTGACGACGCTGTCGGAGAAAGCGCTGACGAGGCTGCGGCGCGACAAGGTGGGGTTCGTGTTCCAGGCGTTCAACCTCATCCCCACGCTCACCGCCTCTGAGAACATCACCCTGCCGCTCGACATCGCGGGCCGGGATGTCGACCGCCCGTGGTTCGATCAGGTC
>DATLPI010000231.1:0-5051 GCA_035535815.1 Actinomycetota bacterium
CCTTGCGGATCCAGAACGCGGTGCCGACGCCCACCAGGACGAGGACGGCGAAGACGTCGACCATGACGGCGAACCACGCCGCGTGCCCGAGGATCGGCAAGGTCCAGTCGGGATCGATCACCGCCAGCATCGCCTCGACGATCGTGGGCAGCAGCACCAGGAACCCCCAGAAGATGAACGCGTGCATCAGGCCCGGCACCGCCTTCTGGAACAGCTTGCGCTGGCCGAGCACGTGCGAGAGCTCGCGGGTGGTGCGGGTCGCGGTGTCGTCGGTGCGACCGCTGGGCCTGGCAGCGCGGACCAGACGCGCCCGCTCCCGGCCTCGAGCGAGGAACAACGCGATCGCCGTCACCAGGACGGCCGCGAGCGCGAGGGCGCTCAGGAGCCGGCTCGTCGGCGGATCTCCTCCGTGAGGGCCGGGACCACCGCGGTGAGGTCGCCCACGACGGCGAGGTCGGCGAGCCGCATGATCGGCGCGTCGGCGTCCTTGTTGATCGCGATGATGCGTCCGGCGCCCTTCATGCCCACGATGTGCTGCAGCGCGCCGCTGATCCCCACCGCGAGGTAGACCGTCGGCTTCACGGTCCGGCCGGTCTGACCGATCTGATAGGCGTACGGGACCCAGCCGGCGTCGACCGCCGCGCGCGATGCGCCCACGGCCGCCCCGCCGATCGCGCTCGCGAGGTCGTCGAGCATCGCGAACGCCTCGGGGCCACCCAACCCTCGACCACCCGCCACCACCACGGCGGCGTCGTCCAGGGACGGACCGGTCGCGGCCGCTTCGTGGCGTTCTTCGACCTTGGCGTCCACCAACCCCTGCGGCAGGTCCGCGGCGATCGTGACGACCTCGGCGGGGCCGCCGCCGGTGGGTTCGGCCTCGATCGATCTCGGCTTCATCAGCACGATGGGCGTCGGCCCGTCCAGGTCGACATCGACGATCTGCGTGCCGCCGAGGATCTCGGTGCGGGCTCGCGTCGGGCTGAGGACGTCGGTGGCGTTGCTCATCAACGCCGAACCCGTCCTGGCCTGGACCCGGCCGGCGATGTCCCGTCCCGCATAGGTCGTGGCGAACAGCACGAGGTCGGGGTTGTGCTCATCCACCATGCGCGCCACGACGTGGGCGTTCGCTCGAGGCGCGTCGTCCAGGGCGGGATCGTCGCACGCGAACACGCGCCCGGCCCCGAACCCTCCGGCCGCCTTCGCGGACGTGGACGCCCCGGAGCCCAGCGCGACCAGGTCCACCGTGTCGCCCAGCGCGCGAGCCTTCGTGAGGAGTTCACCGGTGGCCGCGGTGAGCGAGCCCGCGCCGTCGTGCTCGCCGATCACCCACACCGTCGTCACGTCAGATCACCTTCGCTTCGGCCAGCAGGTCGGCGATGCGCGTGACGGCGTCCTCGCCCGCGTCGATCGTCTCGCCGCCCGTCTTGGTGGGTGCGGCCTCGACGGTCGCCACGCGCTGTGTCGGCGTCAGGGCGTCCGCATCGAGCCCGAGATCGGCGATCGTCAGCCGTTCGAAGGGCTTCTGCTTGGCGGCCATGACGCCCTTGAGGCTGGGGTAGCGGGGCTCGGTGGCTCCGGCGGTGAGGGTGACGACCGCGGGCAGAGGGCAGGTGACCACGTCGTAGCCGGTCGCGGTCTGCCGTTCGGCGCGGATGGCACCGTCCGCGACGTCGAGCGCCCGAGCGAACGTCACGCTGGGGAGTTCGAGGAGCTCCGCGACGGTGGCGGGCAGCGTGCCGGTGTAGCCGTCGGTCGACTCCACGCCCGCGATCACCAGGTCGGGGTCCTCCGCCTTCCGCACCGCGGCAGCGAGCACGCGCGCGGTGACCAACGCGTCGGCGCCACGCAGGGCATCGTCGGTCACCAGGACGCCGCGGTGCGCACCCATCGCCAAGGCACGCTGGACCGCGGTCGACGCGATCTCGGGCCCCATCGAGACGACGGTGATCTCCCCACCGTTCCGTTCCACCAGCTGGAGGGCGGCCTCCAAGCCGATCTCGTCGCCTGGGTCGAGTGCGCCGTCGGCGCCGTCACGCACGAGCAGATGGTCGGGACCAAGCGATGGCGTGCCTTGGGGCTCGGGCACCCACTTGGCCAGGACGACGACGTTCACACCGGGAACCTAGCACCGACCCCGAGCGTTCATCCTCGTTCGAAGTACCGGCTCAATTCCCAGTCGGTGACGCACAGGTTGTCGAAGGTCGTCTGTTCCTGGACCGCCGTGTTCAGCAGATGGCCGTACACGAAGTCGCCGAACATCTCCTTGGCCGCCTTCGACTTGCGGAACACATCGATCGCCTCGTGCAAGCTGGTCGGCACCCGAGGCACGCGCTTGGCCTCGTAGGCGTTGCCCTCGAACATCGCGGGCGGCTCGATCTTGTTCTCGATACCCCACATGCCTGCGGCCACCGTGGCGGCGAAAGCCAGGTACGGGTTCGCATCCGCTCCCGGGATCCGGGATTCCACGCGGAAGGCCTTGTGCTCACCGACGGTGCGGTAGCCGCAAGTCCGGTTGTCGCGGCTCCACACGATCGCGGTCGGCGCCCACGACCCCAGCTGATAGCGCTTGTAGCTGTTCACGAACGGCGCGTACATCCATGCCATCTCTCGCGCCGTCGCCATGAGCCCGCCGAGGTACCACCGGAACTCGTCGGTCATGCTGCCGACGCCGTCGTCGCTCCACGTGAGGCTCTTCGTGCCTTTCGCGTTCCAGATCGACGAGTGCAGGTGGCACGAGGACCCAGCCTCGTCCATCGTCCATTTCGCCATGAACGTGGCGGACACCCCGTTGAGCGCCGCGATCTCCTTCACGCCGTGCTTGTAGATCGAGTGGTGGTCGGCGTTCGACAGGGCATCGGAGTAGGTGATGTTGATCTCGTGCTGGCCCTTGCCGAACTCGCCTTTGGAGAATTCGATCGGGATGCCCGCGCCACGCATGTGGTTGCGGATCTGGCGGATGATCCATTCGTCCTTGGTGGTCTGGAGCATGTGGTAGTCCATGATGTAGCTGCTCGACGGATGCACGTCGCGGTACCCGCGCTCGGCCAACTCGTCGTAGGCGTCCTTGAACAAGTAGAACTCCAGCTCCGAGCCGGTCTTGACCGTGTAGCCCATCTTCGCGGCCTTCGCCAGCTGATCCTTCAGGATCTGCCGGGGCGCCACCGCCACCGCCACGTCCTCGTCTTCGGCGTAGATGTCGCAGATCACCATGGCCGTCTTCTCCAGCCACGGGCACAGGCGCAAGGTCGCCATGTCGGGCACCATGCGGAAGTCGCCGTAGCCGGTCTCCCAACTGGCGTACTCGTAGCCGGGCAGCGGCTCCATCTCCATGTCCACGGCGAGGAGATAAAGGCAGGCGTGCAGACCTTCGGCACCTAGGATCTCCTCCAGGAAGAAGTCGGGAAGGATCCGTTTGCCCATGAACCGGCCCTGCAGGTCGGTGAACATGCACAGCACGGTGTCGATCTCGCCCGCCGTCGCCAGTTCCTCGAGCTGCTTCGCGCTGAGCATGCCCTGGACGTCCATGTCGTTCTCCTTCTCCGGCCTCCTGCGGTGAACGAACGTGGCGCGGCGGCCGTGACGGCCCGCCGCGCCTCCCTCGATCGTCGATGCCTAGCTGTGCTTCAGTTCGAGGTCGGCCTCGATGGCGGCCAGTTCATCAGCGGAACACTGCACCTGCGGTCCCTTGAACCACTTGTGGGCCGAGATGACCCACCACAGGGCCGTGATGATAAAGACCCCGCCCACGATCACCGGCGTGAAGTTGAACACGTCGATGAACTTGACCCCGTCGCCCCAGTTGAACTGCGGGAGCATCAGGACCACGCAGATGAATGCCACCCAGATCACGGCGATCCATCCGACGATGGCGCTCCACTTGCCCAGCTTCCACGGTCCTTCCTGGAAGGCGGCGCCCGCTCGGCGACGCAGGAAGATCGGGATCACGTAGGCGATGTAGAGACCGATGACTCCGACGGCCGTCACCGCGAAGTACGCGACGATCGAACCCAGCCAGTACGCCGGCGCGACCAGCAACCAGGCCAACGCGGCAGCGAGCCAGATGGCGTTGGTTGGGGTACGGGTCCGCTTGTTGATCGAGTGCCACCACCGGTGGCCGGGGACCGCGCCGTCACGGGAGAAGGCGTAGATCATGCGCGAGTTCGTCGTGATGGAGGCCATGCCGCAGAAGAACTGCGCCCCTATCACGATGATCAAGGCGAAGATCGCCCAGCTCTTGCCGAACGAGTCGAGGAAGATCCCGGCCGGAGCCGCGATGTTCCCTGTCGCCGGGTACTGGAACGCGGCCGCAGCGTCGAAGCCCGCCTGACCCTGCATCGCGTACCAGACCGCGAGCAGCAGGATGTAGCCGAAGAACACAGAGATCACGATCGACTTCCAGATCCCGTTCGGCCCTGAGACGTCGGCTTCGTGGGTCTCCTCGGTCATGTGAGCGGAGGCGTCGTAGCCGGTGATCGTGTACTGCGTGAGCAGTAACCCGATCAGGAAGACGTACGCCGTGATCCCGAGGATCGGCACCGGGCTCTTCGTGAAGCCGGTCAGGTTGATGAATCCTGGCACCTGACCTGCTGTCGAAGGCTCCTGGCTGAAGCTGAAGATCGTCCCCAGCGAGGTGTGCGAGTCGGGCAGGATGATGCACATCGCCACCACGATCGCGACCCCGGCCACGTGCCACCACACGCTCACGTTGTTGAAGATCGCGACCAGCCGAACGCCGAAGGTGTTGAGCAGGCCGTGGACCGCCAGCACCACCGTGTAGGTGCCGATCAGGATGACCTTCGTCACTTCGACGTCGAACGCGATGCCCATGAAGGCACAGACGAACGCCGACAGCCCGAAGTCGATGCCCGCGGTGATCGCGACCTGGCCCAACAGGTTGAACCAGCCGGTGAACCAGGCCCATGCGGGACCGTTCTTCTTGGCGAGTTTGGCCGACCAGTAATACAGGCCGCCCGCCGTCGGATAGCTCGAGCACACCTCGGCCATGGCCAACCCGACGAAGGTGACCATGAGGCCGACCAGGAGCCAGCCGT
>DATLPI010000232.1:0-26350 GCA_035535815.1 Actinomycetota bacterium
CTCGCCCAATTGATCGAGGTGCTTGGTCACCAGGAACAACGCGTAGTCGATGCCCACGCCGAGGCCGATCATCGTCGCGAGCGTGGGCGCCACCGAGGGAACCGCCATGACGTGACCCAGCAGGCCGATCGCCGAGAGCCCCACCGCGAGCGCGAAGGCCGCGGTGATGATCGGGGTGCCCATCGCGATCAGGCTGCCGAAGACCAGCGCCAGGATCACCATCGCCGAGACGTTGCCGATGATCTCGCTCTCGCCGGTGTCCGGCGACGAGAGCACCGAGCCGATCGAACCCCCGACGGCGACCTCGATGCCCGCTTTCGTCGCCGGCGCGGTGGCATCCAGGATCGCATGGGCGAGCCGGTCGGTGATGAAGCCCGAGTCGACCTTGAGCAACACCGGCATGAAGGCGATCCGCTCGTCCTCGGACAACAAGCCCACCGTCCTGCCGTCCTTCGTGAGGGGGTTGACGACGCTGTAGACCTCCCGCGAGTTCTTGATCGCCTTGTACGTCGCTGCGATCGCGGCGCGGTTCGCTGGGTCGGTGAGCTTGCCCTCCTCGACCGCGAACACGAACGGGTTCGTGCCGTTCTGCTGCGGCGGGAACCGCTGGGCCAGGATGTCGAACGCCGCCTGGCTGTCCGTACCCGGCAGGGTGAGGCCGTTGTCCGTCTTGGCGCCGTAGGCCTTCCCCAGACCGACCGCCAGCGCCGCCAGGCCGATCCACACCACGATCACGGCGATGCGGTGCCGGGCCGTGAGCCCCCCGAGCCGGAACAGGAACCCCCCCACACTCCCTCCTCAGGCCGTACTGCAGCGAACGCAGAGCACGGCCCAGGGGCGGGCCTCGAGGCGCTCGGTAGGGATCAGCGCTCCGCATCGATCGCACAGTCCGTAGGTGCCGTCGTCGAGCTTCGCGAGGGCCCGCTCGACATCGGCCAGCTTCGCCGTGAGGGCGTCGGCCTGGCCCACCCGTTCGATGCGCCCGATCGCCTCGTTCGTCCCCTCGCCCACGCGTTTGCCGAACCCGATCGTGGCCGCTGGGTCCCGCGTCACGGTGGTGATGTCGGCCAGCTCGGCGAGCAGGTCGTCACGGCTGGTCTCGAGTTCGGCACGGATCGCGGCAGTGTCCATCGGCCGTCCGATGTCACAACCGGCGCATGAGGTCGGGATCGCCGCCCACCGCGTCGGCGAGATCGCCCTCGGACGCGCGTAGCACCTCGGGCGAGGCGACCCCGCGACGCTGCTCGATCTCCTTGTAGACCTCGGTGGCGTAGTCGACGCACAGCACCACAAGGTCACCGGGGCGCGAGCGGTCGAGAGCCTGGCGCGCGGCGTCCATCTCGTCGAGCACCACCTCGACGCTGCCGGCGCGCGCGCCGCCCTGGATCGCCTCGACCACCCCTTCGCGGATCAGCTCCGCGGTCTCCCCACGCTCACGTCCCCGGCTCTTCGTGTCCTCGCGGACGATCACTTCGTCGAAGTACCGGGCCGCCACGCGCCCGAGCTCCTTCATGTCCTCGTCGCGCCGGTCGCCCGCCGTGGCGACGACCGCCACGCGCAGGTTGGCCGACCACGAGGCTTCCCCGGGACGCTCGCCGGTCGCGGTGTCCGCCGCCAGCCGCTCGACGAAGTCGCCCAGCGTCTCGAGGCCCGCCGCGTTGTGCGCGTAATCGAGCACCACCTTCACCCCGTCGAGATCGAACACGTTCAAGCGGCCGGGCGCCTGGTAGATCGAGGTCGTGAACGACCGCAGCCCCTGGCGGATGTCGTGCAGGTGCGCGCCGGCGACATGGGCCGCCGCCGCGGCCGCCATGGCGTTCTGCACCATCATGCGGGCCTTGCCGTCGAAGGTGGCCGGCAGCGTGTGGACCCAGGCGATCGGCATCGTGCGCCGGCCCTCCTTGATCACCATCATCTCCCCGCGCTCGTTCCGCTCCAGGACCACGGCCTTGCGACCGCGCCGGACCCACCGGTCGACGAAGTCGTGGGATTCCTGCATCGTGAACAGGATCACGTTGCCGCTGCAGTGGCGGCGCATATCGAGCACCAGCGGATCGTCGGCGTTCAGCACGCCCCAGCCGTTACGGGGCACGGCTTCGACCACCACGCGCTTGACCGCCGCCAGCTGTTCCAGCGTCTCGATCTCACGCAGGCCCAGGTGGTCGCCGGTGACGTTGAGCACGACCCCGACGTCGTTGCGTCCGTAGCCCAGGCCTTCACGCAGGATGCCGCCGCGTGCCACCTCGAACACCGCGGTGTCCACCCGTGGGTTCTGCAGGACCATCTGCGCGGACTTGGGACCGCTGGCGTCCACCCGCTTCACCAGGCGCTCGTCGATGTAGATGCCGTCGGTGGTGGTCATGCCCACGCGCCGGCCCATGCCGCGGAAGATGTGCGCCAGCATCCGCGTGGTGGTGGTCTTGCCGTTGGACCCGGTCACCGCCAGGATCGGGATCCGGCTCGGTGAACCCGGCGGGAACAACCCGTCGACGACCGACTTCGCCACGTATTGCGGCTCACCTTCGGTGGGATGGGTGTGCATCCGGAAGCCCGGCGCGGCGTTGACCTCGACGATGGCCCCACCGGTCTCGCGCACCGCCTCGGAGATGTCGGGCGCGAGGAAGTCGATACCGGCGACGTCCAAGCCGACGACGCGCGCCGCCTCTTCGGCGATCTCCACGTTGTCCTCGTGCGCGTCCCAAGTGCGGTCGATCGAGATGCCCCCGGTCGACATGTTGCCGGTGGCGGCCAGCAGCACCTGTTCGCCCTTGGGTGGGACGTCCTCGAGCGCGAACCCCTGCTTCTTCACAAGGTCGCGAGCGGCGTCGTCGATCTTGATCCGCGTCAACACCTTCTCGTGGCCGATGCCGCGGCGTGGATCCTGGTTGGCCTTCTCCACCAGTTGGGCGATCGTGCGCTTGCCGTCGCCGGTGACGTGGGCCGGGACCCGCTCGGCGATCGCCACCATGTGCCCGCCGATCACCAGCACGCGATAGTCGTTGCCGGTGACGTAGGACTCCACCACCACCTGACCGCGGCGCGCTTCGGACACCGCCCGCTTGAACCCGCCGCGCACGGCGCGATCGTTGCGCAGGTCCAGCCCCACCCCGCGGCCGTGGTTGCCGTCCAGCGGCTTGGTGACCACCGGGAACCCGATCCGCTTGGCGGCGACGACGGCATCGTCCTCGGTGCGGACCACCTCGCTGCGCGGCACCGGCAACCCGGCCGAGGCCAGCAGGCGGTTCGTCATCTTCTTGTCGCCGGCGACGTCGACGGCGAGCGCACTGGTCTTGGAGGTCATCGTGGCGCGGATGCGCTGCTGGTAGGTCCCCTGGCCCAGCTGGACCAGGGAGTGTTCGTTCAACCGGATCCACGGGATGTCGCGGGTGACCGCTTCGTCGATGATCGCCTGCGTCGACGGACCGAACTGCCGGCGTTCGGCGAGCAGGATCAGGGCCTCCCGCTCCGCTTCGAACTCGAACCCGTCCTCGGCCTTGATCAGGTGGTTCAACAGGCGGACGGCGAGCGCGCCCGCCGCCAGACCGACGGTCTCCTCGGCGTAGCCGTAGATCACGTTGTACTGCCCCGGTGGGCCGGCGCTCCTGGTCTTGCCCCGGGAGATGTGGGCACCGGTCTCGCGCTGGAGTTCCAACGCCACGTGCTCGGCGACGTGGCCCATCCACGTACCGTCCTCGAGGCGTTCTTTGAACCCGCCCTTCTTGCCGAGCGAGCACGAGTGCTCCCCGACGCCGGGCAACGCCTTCAGGAGCTTCTTGTTGAAGCCCGGGATCGTGTTCGACGGCCAGAACTCGAGAGACCCGAGATCGACCAGCAGGCGGATGCACGGTTCGTAGGACCAGTAGTTCGGACCCCGGAACACGTGCGTCTGCACGATGGCGAGGTCGGGCGAGAGCCGCGGCTTCTTGGCGGCGGGCTCGCGCTTGGTCTTCGTGCGGTCGGCGCGGGTCTTCGTGGCCCCTTTGCCCGGTGCGGCATCCCCGGCGGGGGCTCGATCGGCGGCGGCGGTTCGCTTCCCGGCGTCCGCCGTCACTCCGAGGCCTCCCGCTCATCGTCGAGCGCGTGCTCGGCCGCGAGCAACCGGCGACCCCGCAGGTCGTACCAGTAGCCCGACGGCAACGAGTGCAGCACCGCGCCCGACACCATGAGCGGTTTATACCCCTTCCCGCGATAGGCGTCCGTCTTGACGTGCGCCCCGTCCACGATCGTGACCGCCCCGCGCCCGATCACGTGCAGCGTCTGATCGCTGAACACGACGGCGCAGGTGTCCTCGTCGATGCCGATCCCGAGCAGCGAGGGAGACTGCGCCACCAGGGCGAGCAAGCGTCCGATCCGACCGCGCTCGCCGAAATGCTGGTCGATCACCAGGCCCGACAGGATCCCCAGCCCCGCCGACAGCTGGACCATCCGGTTCTTCGGCGTGGGCCCGGCGTTGCCGAAGGCCACCATGTGACTCGCCATGGCGCTCGCCCCGGCGCTGGTGCCCGCCAGCACCACCCCGCGGTCGTGGGCAAGGAACAGGGCGTCGCCGAGCCTCGTGCCCGCCACCACCTGCGTGAGCCGCGACTGGTTGCCACCGGTCAGGTAGACCCCGGTGGCGTCGCGGAGCGCCGCCGTCATCGCGGGATCGTCGGCCTCGTCGCGATCGTCGGGTCGTACACCGGTGACGGTGCCTATCCCAAGGTCGGTGAACAGCGCCCGATAGACCTCCGTGGCTTGATCGCCCAGCGAGGACGCCGTCGCGATGACCACCACGTGTCCGTCCTCGCCGCCGGCGAACTTCGCGAACCGGGACAGGATCACCTTGTCGCGGACCTTGTCCTCGGCGCCGCCGATCACCATCACAGGCCCGGCTCCCAAGCCGGGCACCGAGGAGAGGTCGCGTCCGCCCTGGTCGGTCATCGCAAGGAAGTGTAGCCCCGCTGAAGGGCCGAACCGGAGAGCGAGCGCGGGTTCACGCCCCCGTCAGGAAGAGCGCGTCGTGCTCACCGGCGTCGACCAGTCCGTCGACCCCTTCGGCCACGTAGACCTCGAACCCCAGGTCGTGACGCACCGTGGCGTCACCGGGTTCGGCGCGATCGGTGAGCTCTGCACGCAGGACGGTGCCGTCGGCCACCAGCCGAACGCGGGCATCGGGGTTGAAGCGTCGGGCGGCGGCATCGCTGCGAGCCAGCGACTCGGCAGCACGATCGGTGAACTCGAGCATCCGCTCGATGCTACGAGGGGAAGGCTTCAACGACGGGAAGGCTTCAGCGAGGCCGGAACGGGTCGCCGGGCGGCGCGTCGCCGGACGACGGGTCGCGGGAGTCGGTTCCCCAGAACCAGGCTCCCACGCCCAGGCCCACGAACACCCCGACGAGACCCGCCGCCACAGCGACGGCCGGCAGCCACACCGCGGCCACCACCAGGGTGAGGGTGACGATCGCGGCCCCCATCTCCCACGCGTCCAATCGTTGGTTCATGACATCCTCCTGATCGGTTCGGGCCGTGCCCTGGTACAGCCGGCGACGCGTGCTCCCGCGGCGATCAGCCTCGACCCCAGCATCCGGCGGAGCCTCCCTGGCCGCTCCCGGCGATGTCCGCCGTGTGCCCGGAGATCCTCGGCGCGGATCTTCAACAGCTCGGGCGCCGTCGGCCCCAACATGTGCGGCACGCTGTCCACCTCCTCGCTCGGGATGCGTAACCGTTCATGAGGTTTATATCGGTTTCAGGTGTAACCGGTCAAGTGGATTTCGGAAGTTTCTTCCGGTATGATGCCAGCCATGGGTGAGCGGACCGGAGCGACGATCATCATGGACACGGCGCCGTTCGGGCACGTGGACGGTGGCGTCAACCCGGCGCCGGGCGGCCTCGAAACCGTTCGCAGCTTCCTCTCGCTGCACGACCACCCTCAGGGCGACGACGAAAGCTTCCCCCCCACGCCCGCCACCCTCGAGCGCTGGATCCGCGATCTGGGTCTCGTCGAGGCCGGCGAGCCGATCGCGGACGAGGACCTCGTGTGGGCGCTGGAGGTGCGCGAGGCGTTGATGACCAAGATCGACGAGAACGCAGGAGCGCCCCGCGACCACGACGCGATCGAGCGCTTGAACCACGCCGCCCAGGACACCGGCCTGCAGCTGTGCTTCGGCTGCGAGGAGAACCGGCTCCACACCGAGGCCGGCGGCATGCGCGGCGCGATCGGACGCGTGCTGGGCACGGCGTTCCTCGCCGACCTCGACGGGTCGTTCCGTCGACTGCGGCAGTGCCAGGACCCGACGTGCATGGCGATCTTCTTCGACCACAGCAAGAACCACTCGGGCAAGTGGTGCTCGATGGCCTCGTGCGGGAACCGGAACAAGGTGCGCAAGTTCCGGGAGCGCGAACGAGCCGCGAAGGCGGGCGACGCCGTCGGCCGGGGGTCCGGCGCGCGGTGACGACGATCGAACTCCCCTTGGTCGGGGCCGGGGGCGAGCCCGTCGACCTGGCTCGAACCCTGAATTCCCACGGGTTCGCCGACCTGGCGCCCATGGCCCTCGACGAAGCGGCGCTCCTGCTCGAGTGCACGATCCGGGTACCGGGAGGATCACCCCGCCGCGTCCGGATCGGCAAGGGTTCGCCGGGCAACGCTCAGGTCGAGGTACTGGGACGCAAGCCGGGCGCCCGCGCGCTCGAGGCCATCCGCACCACGTCACGCCACGTCCTGCGGCTGGACCAGGATCTCTCGGCGTTCTACGAACGGGCCCGCCAGGATCCCGACCTGTCCTGGGCCGTCACCGGCGCCGGGCGCATGATCCAGAGCCCGACGGTGTTCGAAGACGTCATCAAGACGGTGTGCACCACCAACTGCACGTGGTCGGCCACCGTGCGCATGGTCACCGCCTTGGTGTCCGAACTCGGCGATCCCGCCACGGGCGGCGACGGGCCGCTCACCAACGCCTTCCCCACGCCTGAGGTGATGGCCGACAGCCCCGAAGCCTTCTACCGCGACGTGGTGCGCGCCGGCTACCGCGGCGCCTATCTGATCGAGCTCTCCCGCAGGGTGGCCTCGGGCGAGGTCGACCTCGAAGCGCTCGCCACCGCGAGCGATCGCTCGGACGACGACGTGGAGCGCGAGCTCATCGCCCTGCCCGGCGTGGGCCCCTACGCCGCCGCGCACATCATGATGACGATCGGCCGCAACTCGCGGCTGATCCTCGACTCGTGGACCCGGCCCACCTACGCGAAGGCCCTCGGGCGCACCAAGCCCGTGTCTGACGCCGCGATCCGGCGACGGTTCCACCCCTACGGCGAGCAGGCAGGGTTGGCGTTCTGGCTGTTCGTGACCCGCGACTGGGTCGACTAGAGCTCAGGGCGAACGGGCCAGGGCCCGATACCTTCGAGAGGGCTCGCCACGGGTCTCCCGGGCAGAGGGCTTCCCGGACAAGGGTTGCCCCGGCTCGGTGAGCGGGGGCATACTGCCACGGGCCGCCTGGCCCACTCCGTCGAAAGGAACGACCGAACGATGAGCGTGCCGTTATGGCGTCCACGCGCCGCGCTTCGAGGCTGGTTCCGCGCCCCGCGCGCCGGCTGTACCGGTCCTGGCATGCAGAGCGTCGAACGCTCCGCCAGGGCTTGGTGGCGCTCACCCTCAGCACGCTCGCATCGTTCGTCGCGGGCCTGACGCTCGCTTCCATCACCGGCACCCTCGCGAGCCTTCCCGGTCTGCTGGTCCTGATCCCCGCCGCCGTTGGCATGCGCGGCACGATCTTCGGCGCCATCGGAGCCCGCCTGGGCACGGCCTCGGCAGCCGGTACGTTCGAGGCGAACCTGCGCCGTGGCGGTGTCCTCGCGCAGAACGTCGAGGTCTCGTTCATCACGACGTTCACGTCGTCGCTGTGGCTCGCCGGCCTCGCGAAGCTGGCGACCGCCGCGTTCGGGGAAGCATCGATCTCGTTCTGGGACCTCGTCACGATCTCGGTCGTGGGCGGCTTCCTGGGTTCGATGCTGATCCTGATCGTGACGCTCGGGCTCTCGGTGGTGTCCTACCGGCGCGGCTACGACCTGGACTCGGTGGCCACACCCATGGTGACGGCGCTGGGTGACATGTGCACCCTCCCCCTGCTGTACCTCGCGACGTTCCTCGTCCACAACGACCTCGTGAACGCCGTGGTCGCGGGCCTGTGCATCGTGCTGTGCGTGCTTGCGGCCGTCCGCGCATGGACGACGCGCGACGCGCAGGTCCGACGGATCGTGCTGGAGATGACCGCGGTGATCGCCCTGACGCCGTTGCTCGACATCGCCGCCGGTGCGCTGTTGCAGGCGCGCGAGCCGGGGTTGGAGCGGCTCGCCGGGCTCTACATCCTGATCCCGCCCTTCGTCTCGCAGGCGGGCGCCCTCGGAGGCATCCTGTCCTCACGCCTGTCCTCGAAACTGCAACTGGGTGTCATCACACCCAGCGGTCTGCCTGAGCGGCCCGCGGTCCTGGACGCCTCGATCGTCGTGGCGCTGGGCGCGGTGATCTTCACGTTCATCGGTGTGGCCGGGCTCGGGTTGGCCGATCTGTTCGGCATGGCGCACCCCTCCCCCGGGCAGATGGTGGGTGGCACGATGCTCGCCGGCCTGTTGGTGATGCCGCTGATCCTGGTGATCGGCTACTACATCGCGGTGCTCACATCACGGTTCGGACTGGACCCCGACAACCACGCCGTGCCCATCATCACCAGCGTGATGGACCTGACCGGGGTCGTCGCCATCTTCGTCGCTATGTCACTATCGGGAGTAGCCATCCATGGATGACCAACCCAAGAACGTCAAAGACCTGCTCGTCGAGCTGAAGGACGCGTCCGAGCTCATGGTCGACCTGGCCTACGCGGCCGTCTTCTTCAACGACGAGAAGGTGGCACGCGAGGTGGGCCGGCTCGAGCAACGCATGAGCGAGCACCTTCGCCGCCTGCGCATCATGGCGATGCTCGCGGCCCGGAGCCCCGAGGACGCCGAAGGGATGGCCGGGGTGCTGTGGATCGCCGATGCGATCGAGGAGATCGGCGACGCCGCCTCCGACATCGCGCGCGTGGTGGCGGCCCGCCTGGGCATCCCCGACGCCCTGCGGCCCGACCTTCGCCACGCCGACGAGATGACCGCCCGGGTGAAGGTTCGCCAGGACGCCCCGGCAGGGGGACAGACCCTGCGCGAGCTCTCGCTCCCCACCGAGACCGGCATGTGGGTCATGGCCATCCGCAGCGGTCTCGACTGGGAGTTCGACCCGGGTCCCGACGACGTGGTGAGCGCCGGCGACGTGCTGCTGATCCGGGGGCCCGAGGAAGGGGTGAACGAGGTCCGAGAACTCGCGGGCGCCCCGCCGATGCCGCTGGCGCCCGACAACGACACCCCGGCCTTGTCCGAGCTGGACCGGGCGGTCGACATCCTCGTGGAGATGAAGGACCTCGCGGAGGCCGCGGTGGGCATGGCCTATTCCTCGCTGCTGTTCAACAACCGCTCGCTCGCGGCCGAGGTCGGCGCGCTGGAGGCGCGGAGCGACCAGCTCCACGACGAGCTCGAATCCTGGGTCCTGCGCGCGGCGCCGGAAGCCCGCGATCCCGACGAACTCCGGGGGCTGCTGCGCCTCGCCGCCGCGAGCGAGTACATCTGCGACGCCGCCCGCGACATGACCTGGTACGTCGAGCAGGGTGAGCCGCTGCACCCGGTCGTGCAGATGGCCCTGGAAGAGACCGAGGAGACCAGCGCCGACACCACCGTGCAGCCGGGATCGCCGGCCGCCGGCCGATCCCTGAAGGACCTGCGCCTCGAGACCGAGACCGGCATGTTCGTGCTGGCCATCCAGCGAGGCGCCCGGTGGATCTATCGTCCACGCGGCACGTTCGTCCTGCTGGACGGCGACCGGCTGATCTCGGTCGGACCCGAAGAGGGCGAAGAGGCGCTCTGGGCGCTCACCGGCGCCCCGGTGGCCGCAGAGCTGTAGCCGCGCGCCGTTCGGACGCCCAGCATCCTTGTACCGCCTCGGAACGTGACCTAGCCTGCCCTCATGGACGCGTACGTCTACCTGCGCATCGAGCCCGGCTCCATGTCGACGGTGCTCGCCGGCCTCTCCTCCAAGTCAGGGGTCCGTCGCGCGATCGCGGTCGTCGGGGACTGGGATGTCCTCGCCCACGTGGAAGGGCCCGACCTGTCCACCATCGCCGTGCAGGTGCTCTCGGAGTTCCACCATGTCCAAGGCGTCCAGCGCACGTTCACGGCCCCGGTCGTTCCTCCCGATCGCGTGGGGATCGCCGGTTGGGGGGCACCGCAGGCCCCCGCCATCATCGGCGACGCCTGCTACGTGCACATCCAGGCTCAGGCCGGGGCCGCCGGCGGGATCGCGGAACGGCTCGGGGAGATGACGGACGTCTCCGGGGTCGCCGTGTTGGGCGGGCCGTACGACCTGATGGCTTGTGTCGCCCAGCCCTGGGAGGTGGCGAGCGGCGTGGTGCTGGAGGAGATCCACTCCCTGCCGGGCGTCATCTCGACCAACACGCTGGTTTCGGTGATCTACGAAGAGCCCGAGGAAGACCGGGACCAGTTCTCCGCCTGGACCTAGGCGTCAGTTCGCGCTGAGCGGGATCTCCCGCACGCCCGCGGGCAACGAGAAGCGCACGCGCTCCTCGGTGAGCGTCACCTCTTCCACGCGGTCGAACCCTCGGTCGGCGAGCCAGCCCAACATGCGGTGCACGAGCCAGTCCGGCGCAGACGCGCCCGACGTGAGCCCCACCGTGGAGGCGCCGTCGAGCCAGGCGGGATCGACCGAGGTCTCATCGTCCACCAGGTGGGCCGGCGTGCCGAGCTCGGCGCTGAGTTCGGCGAGCCGGTTCGAGTTGGAAGAGTTCTTCGATCCGATCACCAGGACCACGTCGGCTTGGGGGGCAACCACCTTCACGGCATCCTGGCGGTTCTGGGTGGCGTAGCAGATGTCGTCGCGAGGCGGACCCTCGATCGAGGGGAACCGTTCCTGGAGGATGCCCACGATCTCATTGGTCTCATCGACGCTCAGGGTGGTCTGCGTGAGGTAGCGAAGGTTCTCGGGGTCGGGGACCTCGACGGTGCGGGCCTCGGCGGGCGACTGCACCAAGATCGTGCGCTCGGGCGCCTGGCCGCTCGTGCCCTCGACCTCTTCATGTCCCGCGTGGCCGATCAGCACGATCGTGCGGCCGTCCTTGGCGAACCTGCGGGCCTCCACGTGCACCTTCGTGACGAGCGGGCAGGTAGCGTCGATCACCTCGAGATCGCGGGCCGCCGAATTGGCATAGACCTGCGGAGCGACCCCATGCGCGGACAGCACCACCACGGCGCCCGCGGGCACCTCGGTCTCTTCATCGACGAAGATCGCCCCCTTGGATTCGAGGTCGCGCACGACGTGCAGGTTGTGGACGATCTGCTTACGGACGTAGACCGGAGCGCCGTGCTTGGCCAGCGCCCGCTCGACGGCATCGACCGCGCGCTCCACGCCGGCGCAATAGCCTCGAGGGGCCGCCAGCAGCACGGTGCCCCCCGCCGGGATAGCGTTCGCGGTGTCCATGGCTCCATGGTAGCCGGGTCTCGTGTCGGTCCACCGAGACATGACCACAGGTCACGGTTCGGTTGTCGTATGTCAGTGGGCTCCCCTAGGGTGGTCGGGCACGACACGGACCGTCCGGTCCGCTCCTCCCCGGCGCGACGATGCGCAACCTCCTTCCCAAGGTTGGTGTGCGTATGCCTGCATGCGCCCGGGAGCCGGGGCTCGGATGACCGGTCGTGCGATAGGTCACACAGAGATGGATACCGACCCACAGGAGGTGATGTCCGCACCCACGACCTACCGCGGGGACGTCGGCGCAGCGGTGAAGAGTTCACCGCACAGCCGGACGACCTGAGCGCAGCGGCCAGTTCCGCTCACTGCGGGGGTGACTCGATCTATGACGTTCCGTACCCTTCGGCGCCGCCGCTTCCCGGCCGCGCTGGCCCTAACCGCCGTGCTCCTGATCGTCCCCGCCGCATCTCACGCGGGCGCTACCACGCCCGGAGCCGGCTACTCCGAGGTTCCGCGCAAGATCTGCCCGATCGACTGGCGCGACGGAACCTTCCACGTCAAGAAGCTCATCCGTTGCGCCGCCGCGCGTTGGACCGTTCCGGGCGGGGCCTCCAAGGCCCTTGCCATCGCGAACCGCGAGTCCAACTTCCAGCCCCGCGCCTACAACAGCTACAGCGGGGCCGCCGGCATCTATCAGCACCTCCGTCACTACTGGCCTGGCCGGGCCCGTGCGTACGGATTCCGGGGCTGGTCGGCGTTCAATGCGCGCGCCAACATCATGGTGACCATGCGTATGGTGCACCGAGGTGGTTGGGGGCCCTGGGGGGGCTAACCCTCACGAACCGGACCGCCCGGGCGGGGCAGCCCCAGCACCACGCCCCGCACCTCGTCCAGCGAGGTGGCCACCACGGTGGCCCCGGGCGCGTCACGGTCCGTCACGATCCGCATCCCCGAGAACCGCTCCCGGACGATCGCGACCAGGTCCTCGAACGGACCGAAGGCCACCATCACGTGGGGCCGTTCGGTATCGATCTGATCCAACGCACCACGGAGGTCGACGGCGCCCCGCGTGAGCTCCCATTCCGCCGACACGGTGGCGCTCTTCAATGCCATGAGCGATCCATCGTCGGGCGCCACGCACAGCACCTTCAACGCCCGGCACATCACAGCCACCGCTTCTTCCACTTGAACCAGGCGTACAGCCCCAGGGCCGAAGCCACGATCGTGCCCACCGCGAAGGCGTAGCCGCACCGCCACTCGAGCTCGGGCATGTGCCGGAAGTTCATGCCCCAGATGCCGGCGAACAAGGTGGGCACCAACAGGATCGTCGCCCACGCCGTCAGGCTCTTCATCACCTCGTTCACCCGGTTGGCCGCCTGCGCCACCCGGAGTTCCTGCAGCGACGTCAGCAGGTCCCGGACGTTGTCGAGCAGCTCGTCAGCCCGGATCACGTGATCGACCACGTCACGGTAGTACGGCGCAAGCTCGTCGCCCGAGAGCTCCTTGCGTCCGATCACGAACTCACCGGCAAACGCATGGATCTCGGTCTCGGCGAGGTTGGCCATCACGCTGCGATCGCCGTCGTCCACGGCGGCCGCTCGCAGCACCACGAACACGTAGTCGCTGAACAGCTCCACCTTCGGTCGTTGTCGCCGGTGGCGGGCGTCTTCCCCACCAGAGGATGCAACCGGAACTCCCCGGCGAGCGCCTCGAGTGTGTCCTCCGTCGGCTCCTCGACATCGATCCAGATGGAGACGCCGGCCTGCTTCGCCAGCGGGGGGACACCGTCGATCGCCACGCGTTCATCCGTGCGGACGCCGTCCCGGAACACGACCCCCTCCACCATGGTCGGAGCCTATCGGATGGTCGTCGCTACACTCCGGGCGATGACCGCGCTCCCCGACCACGTGCTCCGGTTCTGGCGGGCGCTCGACGAACGGTTCGGGTCCGTGGAACCGGTGTGGTGGGGGGCCGTGGTCACCGACGCTCGCTTCCCGATGATCTGGGACGCCAACTACGCGCGGGTCGACGTCGCGGCCCCGGACCTTCGCCTCGCCGACATCGAGGACCGCCTCCTGCCCGCCCTGCGCGATGCCGGCGCCCCGGTGATGCACGTGGTGATGTTCCATCCGGCCGGGGCCACGTCGCTGCTGTCGGAGCTGTCCAGCCGCGGGGACCGGCTCGGGTGGGACCTGGTCATGGACCTCGTCGGCGAACCGCCCTCGACCGATGTCACGGTCGACCCGCTCGAGGGTCGCGACGACCTTTGGGACGTGGTCGCCGACTCCCTGGTGCTCTTCGGCGCCGAGCCGGGCGAGGCGCTGGAACAGTTCCGCACGCTCGAACGCGACGTGCTCGCGCCGGCCGGCAAGCGGTGGTTCGGCGTGGTGGACCAGGGCGGCACGGTGCAGAGCCTGGGCGCGTTGGTGGTGTTCGGCGACGTGGGCTACGTGGACAACATCGCCACGTTCCCACCCTTCCGGGGTCGCGGACTCGCGAGCGCCGTCACCGCCACGATCGCGCGGGAAGCCCGACGCGCAGGCGCGAACCACGTGTTCCTGTTGGCCGATCCCGAGGCCTCCGCGATCGTCTCGATGTACGAACGCCTCGGGTTCGCTTCGGCGGGCAGCCTGGCTTCGGCGCGTGGACCGATCCCCGGCACGCGTTCGGGCTCCGGCGTCTAGTCCGAGGGACCCGGCGCCGAACCCGGAGGCGGCAGGTACCGCGCCGTGGTGAACAGCCCGCCGTCGCGCTCGAGCACCCAGGTCGAGCCCTTCTTCCACTCAGGCGGATCGACGAGTTCGACGCCGCGGCGTGCCAGCGATGTCACCACCGCCGGGATCACGTCACCGTGGCTACAGGCGACCACCCCACCACCGGTGGTGCGGAGCAGCTCGATCGCATCCCGCGCCGGCGTGCCTTCGGCCAGCTGCTGGACCTCTTCGACCGCGACCTTGCGCGCCAATGCGAGCGGACGAACGGTCTGCACGCAGCGCACCGACGGACTGGAAAGCACGCGGTCGACGTCGCGATCTTCCAACAGACCCACCAGCCCCTCGGCCTGCTGCTTGCCCTTCTTCGTCAGCGGCCGGAGATCATCGTCCTCCGTCCAGGCGTCGCGATCGCCCGCCTTGGCGTGGCGCACCAGGTAGATGGGCCGGTCGAACGCGATCGCGGCGTCCAGCACCACCCGGTCATGGCCATAGGTCAGGAGTTCACGGGCCTCGTCCGCGGTGACCCACCGGAGCTCGTCCACCTCGTCGCCCGGGATGAACACGCCCTCGGCCGGATACATCAGCCAGTAGTGGACCACCTTGGGACGGCCGAGGTGATCGGAGTACCGCACGGTGGCGATCGCCGGTCCCAGCTCGCATCGGAACCCGGTCTCCTCCAACACCTCGCGGCGCGCGGTGTCCTCTCGATCCTCGTGGTCCTCGGCCTTGCCCTTGGGCAAGGTCCAGTCGTCGTAGCGAGGCCGGTGCACGAGCGCGAACCGCACCCCGTCGGCCCCACGCCGACGAACGACACCTCCGGCGGCCTTGACCTCGGTCTTCATCACCAGAACCTCAGCTTCTTGCGGTCGAGCGCGGCCCACGCGTGGGGCCAGCGGCGGCGGGCCCGTCGTTGGAGGCGGGCCTCGATCGCGCCGAGTTCGCCCGCCGTGAACGCCACCCGCGCGCTGGTCCCGGCGGCCTGATCACGCAGCCAGGCCGCGGCCACCACCGAATCCTGGTGTTCCCCGAGTTCGTCCTGCAGCGCAGCGGCTCGCTCGGCGAACCTGCGAGCGGGCTTGCCCACCACGGGGGCCACAGCCTCAGCGGCATACCGCACGCGTTTGGCGCGGATCCGCGCCGCATGCAGGTCGGCATCGGCCGATCCCGGGCCCAGCGACTCGCATGCGTGGCGCAGGTGCCCCCACGGGCCCGAGATGAGCGCATCGATCACGCCGACGGCGGGCGCGGACGCCACGTCGTCGAGGACCGCCGGCGCTGTGGCGGCCGCCACGAGACGATCGAGCAGCACGTCGTACCGGTCCTCGCGCATGGCCGACAGCATGGCCGCGCGCGCTTCATCGCGTTGGGCGCGCAACCGATCGAGGAGCTTGCGCATCGTGACCGCGTCCTCGTCCGGAAGCATCGAGGCGTGCGCACGCAACCGTTCGCCGAGCACGTCGAGATCGCGGACGGCTCCCAGCTCGTCGCCGAGCCAGCGCAGTTCGTCCCGGAGCTGGGCGTCCCACGTCGGCTCCAGCAACGTTCGGAACGTCCGCAGGTCCGAGCGCAGCCGCCGGGTCGCCACGCGCGCCTGGTGCACGCCCTCGATGTCGCTGCCGAGCCGGACCGCCGCGTCGTGACGGATCAACCGGACCACCGAGGTCGACAGCGCGGTGCGGATCATCTCCTCGACGGTCTTGGGCCGCGTACCGGTCTGCTCCACCTCGGGCGGCTCGGCAGCCAGCGGCATGAGCGCGCGCACGTACTTCGGCAGGGCCGGTTCGGCGCGTTGTGCCCCTTCGGCCACCAGCCGCTCGATCACCGGGTCGATGATCGCTTCGTCCGCGTCCTGGGTCAGTTCGGCCTCGAGCTCCCGGAAGCGCGCCACCACGCGCCGCCCGTCCAGGACCGAGACCTCGTCGTCCACCACCTCAGCGGCGGGCGTGGCCTCGGCATCGAGCAGCCGCGTGGTCCGGCGGACCGTCTGCAGCCGTACGGCGAGCGACACCGGTTCTTGGCGCAGGTATCCCCGGAGCAGATCGATCGCCGGGGCCGGTGGACGGCCCGGGCCCGCCTCGAACAGATGTTCCTCGCGCGCCAGCGTGTCGGAGAGGGTGGTGGCGGGGAGCTTGACGGTCCAGCCGTTGCCGGTCCGGTAGCGAAGGGAGCATCCCCAGCGAGCGAGCCGCAGGTCCTGCGTGTCGTAGTAGCTGGTGACGAACCGTTGGACTCCCTCGCCTTCGGCGGAGAAGCCGTCGAGGACCTCGGACAGGTTGGGCAGGTGGAACAGCGGACCGACGGTGAGCTTGACCTCGCGCTCCAGGTTCACCGCTCGCCAGCCCGCTCCACGGCGAGCTCCTGCAGCGCCCGGTGGGCGTTCACGCCACGGCTCGTCGGCACCTTGTGCCATCGTCCTTCGGGATCGAGTTCCCATGCGAGCTCGTCGTCCGCGAGTTCGATCGCCAGCACCTCGGCCAGACGCTCCTGCAACGCGGCGTCCTCCACGGGCGTCAGCGCCTCGACACGACGATCGAGGTTGCGCGGCATCCAGTCGGCCGATCCGATCAGGTAGTCGAACCCGCGCGCGGTGCTCCCGAACCGGTAGATCCGGGAATGCTCCAGGAACCGGCCCACGATGGAGCGGACCCTGATCCCCTCGGACAGGCCCGGGACCCCGGGACGCAGACAGCAGATGCCGCGGATCAGCAACTCGACGCGGACCCCCGACTGCGACGCTTCGTAGAGGGCATCGATCAGGTCGCTGTCCACGAGGCTGTTCATCTTCAACACGATGGAGCCGTCGTCCTGCTCCATCTCCCGGTGGACCAGGGCCGCGAGGCCGGGGCGCAGGGTGACCGGGGCCACCAGCAGCTTGCGGTATTCGCGCTGCCGGCTGTAGCCGGTGAGCAGGTTGAACAGGTCCGTGAGGTCCGCACCCAGATCGGGGTCGGCCGTCAGCAAGCCGATGTCTTCGTACAGTCGCGCGGTCGTGGAGTTGTAGTTGCCGGTCCCCAGGTGCGCGTACCGTCTGATGCCGTCGTTCTCCCTGCGCACCACCAGGCAGGTCTTGGCGTGCGTCTTGAGGCCCACCATGCCGTACACCACGTGCACCCCAGCCGTTTCCAGCGTTCGTGCGAACGAGATGTTGGCTTCCTCGTCGAATCGCGCTTTCAGCTCGACGAGGGCCACCACCTGCTTGCCGGCGTCGGCGGCCCGCACCAAGGAGCGGATGATCGGGCTGTCGGCAGACGTGCGATAGAGGGTCTGCTTGATCGCGAGGACGTCGGGATCCCGCGCCGCCTGATCCACGAACGCCGCGACGGAGGATTCGTAGGAGTCGTAGGGGTGATGCACGAGGATGTCGCCGCGGCCCACTGCCTCGAACACGTCCGGCAGGCCGTCCTGCGACTGGAGCTCGGGCGGCGTGACCGGCGTCCACGGTTCATCCTTCAGATCGGCTCGATCGAGGTCCACGAAGAACCAGAGATCGCCGAGCGCGAGGAGTCCGTCGACGACGTAGACCTGGGATTCATCCAGGCTCAGCTCGCGCATCAGGACCTCGCGCACCTCGCCGCTCATCGTGTCATCGATCTCAAGCCGGATCGGCGTGGCGCCTCGTTGCCGCCGTTGCAGGACGGTCTCGATCGCGGCCAGGAGATCGTCGGCCTCGTCCTCCTCGACCTCGACGTCGGCGTCCCGCGTGACACGGAAGAAGTGGTGGGACAACAGGTCCATACCCGGGAACAGCTGATCCATGTGCGCTGCGATCACTTCTTCGAGCGGAACGAAGCGCTCGCCGTCGGGCAGCTCGATGAACCGCGGCAGGATCGGGGGCACCTTCACGCGGGCGAACTTGCGCACACCCGTCATGGGATCACGCACGGCCGCCGCGACGTTCAAGGACAGGCTCGAGATGTACGGGAACGGATGCGCCGGATCCACCGACAGCGGCGTGAGGACCGGGAAGATGCGCTCGGAGAACCGGCGCCCCAGGAACCCGCGGTCGTCCTCGGAGAGCTGCTCCCAATGGACGAGGCGGATGCGCTCCTTCTCCAAGGCGGGGGCCAGGTCGGTGGACAGCACGTCCTCGGCCCTGGCCTGCAAGCCGTCGATCCGCTCCCGGATGGCCTCCAGCTGCTCGGGTGCCGTCATGCCGTCGGGCGTGACCGCGGCGACCCCGGCCTCGACCTGCTCCTCCAGACCGGACACCCGGATCTGGAAGAACTCGTCGAGGTTCTGCGTATAGATCGCGAGGAATTTGACCCGCTCCAGCAGCGGCCGGGCGGGATCTTCGGCCAGCGCCAGCACCCGTGCGTCGAACTCCAGCCAACTGAGCTCACGGTTGAGGAAGCGGGGAGAGGTGGCGGGCATCGCCTCGGGGAAGGTCTCGGCGTTCATGGTTGGGTGGTCATCGTAGGTGGGGGGAGCCTGTGCCGCAACGGCCTCTTCGGCCTACCGGACCTGGACACTTCTGGCATCATGGGGCGGTTCGTCCACGAGCAGCATCGGGAGGAAGGGCGTGAAGCTCAAGGTTTCGCAACGGCCGGAGGCGTTCTTCGACCTGTTCGAAGAGTCCGGAACCAACCTCGTGGCGGCCACCGATCAGCTGCGGGACATGCTCCACAACTACGTGGATGTGGAGATGAAGGCCCGCCGGATCGCCGAGCGTGAGCACGACGGTGACGAGGTGACCCACGCCATCATCCGGCTGCTCAACACCTCGTTCATCACGCCGATGGATCGAGAGGACATCTACCAGCTCGCCACCGCGCTCGACGATGTGATGGACGCGGTGGAGGCGGCGGCCGACCTGTTCGTGCTGCACCGGATCGGGGAACCGCTGCCCGAGATGAAGGCCCAGGCCGAGGTGTTGCACCGCGCGGCCGAGCAGACCGACCAAGCGCTGCGGGCGTTCCGCAAGCTTCGACGCGACGACCTGGAGCCCTACTGGGTGGAGATCAACAGCCTCGAGAACGAAGGGGACAAGTTGTACCGCCGTGCCGTCGCCGACCTGTTCTCAGGCGACCATCGAGCGATGGACGTGTTGCGTTGGAAGGAAGTCATCGAGACCCTGGAAGAGGCGCTCGATGGACTCGAGAACGTCGCGAACGTGATCGAGACGGTCGTGCTCAAGCACGCGTAGCGGGACCGCCTAGGCGTCGTCCTTCGACGAACGTTGCTCGGGATGTTCCACCGGCCCCGGTCGCGAACGAAGCATCGACCGGTCCTCCAGGAACAACGCCACCGCCCAGAACATCGCGAGGGCCGCCGAGGCCAGGTTCACCCACCGCAGGTCGGGAGGCGTCGGTTCGAGCAGGAGCAGCGAGGTGACGGCCAACGCGGTGAAGAACAGCGGACGGCGTCCGATCCTCACGAGGCCACCGCCTTGAACGGCAGGTATGCCACGTAGCTGATCACGAACGCGCCGGGGATCGTGAGCACCCACGCCCACACCACCTGGCCCGCCACCCCCCACCGCACCGCCGAGAGCCGCTGCGTCGAGCCGACGCCCACGATCGCGCCGGTGATCGTCTGGGTCGTGGAGACCGGGATGCCCGCCAGCGTGTTGCCCATGATCGTGACGGCAGCAGCTGATTCGGCGGCCATGCCCTGGGCCGGCTGCAGCTTCGTGATCTTCGAGCCCATGGTATGGACGATGCGCCATCCGCCGAAGAGCGTGCCGAGCGCGATCGCGGTGTGCGCCGCCAGCACCACCCACAGCGGGACCTCCGCATCGGACGGGAGGACGCCGTTCGCGATGAGCAGCGCCAGGATGATGCCCATCGTCTTCTGCGCGTCGTTCGCGCCGTGCGCCAGGCTGAACGCGGCTGCGGAGAACAGCTGACCCACCCGGAACCCACGGTTGAGCTTCTCGAGCCTCTGCCGCCGGTGGAAGAACCAGTAGACCCCCACCATGAAGGTGAATCCCAGTAGCAAGCCTACGATGGGCGAGAGCACGATGAACACGGCGATCTTCTGGAAGCCGCTCGCGATCAACGCACCCCAGCCTGCCTCGGCGACGGCGGCCCCGGCCATCGCCCCGACGAGGGCGTGCGAGGAACTCGTGGGCAGCCCGATCCACCACGTGAGGATGTCCCAGGCCACGGCGCCGAGCAGGCCGGCGAAGATCACCGCGTTGTTGAGGAAGGCGGGGTTCACCACGTCGTTCGCGATCGTGGCCGCAACCTTCGTGCCGAAGACCATGAACGCCACGAAGTTGAAGAACGCCGCCCACACCACGGCTTGCTGCGGCGAGAGCACCCGGGTGGACACGACCGTGGCGATGGAGTTCGCGGCATCGTGGAAGCCGTTGAAGAAGTCGAACGCCAACGCGATGGCGATGATGATGACGACCCAGATCGTCATGCGAACTTGAGCAGGACCGATTCGATGGTGTTCGCGATGTCTTCGCACTTGTCCAGCGCGGTCTCGCCCTGGTGGAGCAGGTCCTTCCACATCAGGACCTGCATCGGTTCGTACTCGCCCGAGTACAGCTCCGCGACGCCGCGGCGGTAGACCCAATCGCCCTCGCGCTCAGCCCGTTTGATCTCGGTCAGCACGGCCTCGAGCGGGTGCAGTGAACGGAGTTCGCGAACGGCCTGGCCGACTGCCGTCATCGCTCGGCGCAGGACCTCGATCTGCTGCACGAACTGGGGCAGCGGCTTCGCGATGCGCAGCAGGACCAACAGGTCCGCGAGGCCTTCGACGCAATCGATGACGTCGTCGAGACAGGAGGCGAGCCGATGCATGTCCTTGCGGTCGAAGGGGGTGACGAACGTGGTGTTCACGAGCGCGATGATCTGGTGGGTGAGGTCGTCTCCCTCGTGCTCGAGGTCGCGGATCCGCTGCGCGTGTCGTTCGGCGTTCGGAAGGTCTTCGACCAGGATCGCGAGGTCCACCACCGATCTGAGTACGCCCCCGGCGGCGCGGTCGAACAGGTCGAAGAACGCGAGCTCACGGGGGATGACCTGGAACGGCACCGCTACCCCTTCCCTCCCGAGCCCATGGCGGAGCGAAGGTACAGGGCGGCGGCGGCGGGTGTCCACCCGGTGAACGCCGGGTGAACGTGCAGGTCAGTCGACGAACTTGTAACCGAGTCCGCGAACGGTGACCAGATGCACGGGCTCGTGCGGATCGGCCTCGATCTTCTGGCGGAGACGCTTCACGTGGACATCGAGCGTCTTCGTGTCGCCGACGTAGTCGGCACCCCAGACCTCCTCGATCAGGAAGAGCCTGGTGAGCATGCGGTCCTTGCGACGCAGGAACGCCTCCAGCAGCTCGAATTCCTTGGGGGGGAACGCCGCCACCACGCCGCCGATCGTCACCTCATGCCTGGCGAGGTCCATCTAGACCGGGCCCCCTCGCAGGAGTTCGTCCTCAGGGTCATCGGCTTCGCTCCGCATGCCTGCGCGACGGAGATGGGCCCGTACCCGCGAGATGAGTTCTCGGATCGAGAACGGCTTCGTCACGTAGTCGTCCGCCCCGATCTCGAGGCCCGTGACCTTGTCGGCCTCGGAGTCCTTCGCGGTGACGATGATGATGGGCACCGATGAGGCGGCCCGGATCGCGCGGCACACGTCCAGCCCCGACAATTCGGGAAGCATCAGGTCCAGGATGACCAGGGACGGCTGCTCCTCCCGGAAGCGGGCGAGGGCGGTGTGACCGTCGGCGGCTACCGATACGGAGAAGCCTTCACGTTCGAGGTTGTACCGGAGGGAATCGGCGAGCGAGTCCTCGTCCTCGACCACGAGGATGCGAGCCGCGGGCTCCCTGACCGCATCGGACCGGAGCCGTTCGTTCATTCGATCGTCACCGGGTGCGAGGCATCGGTGAACTCACGGAACTCGCCGGTGAGCAGGAACCCCACCTGCTCGGCGATGTCGACGGCGTTGTCGCCCACGCGCTCGAGGGCGCGCGCGGCCATGTTCATGTGCAGGCCCCAGTCCAAGCTCCTGGGATCATCGGCCAGTTTGAGGGCCTCGAGGTGCGTGGCACGGTTGAGCCGGTCCACCGGGTCGTCCATCGTCGGCACCTTGAACGCGAGGTCGAGATCGCGCCGGCCGAACGCTTCCATCGCGGTACGCAGCATCGACACGACCAGCGTGCCCATCTCTTCGAGCTGTTGGCGCATCGTCTCGCTGCCGGACTCACCCTTCGTGCGCAGGTACAGCTTGGCGACGTTGACGGCCTGATCCCCCACCCGCTCCAGGTGGAGGTTGCAATGCATGATCGCCGAGATCAGCCGGAGGTCCGCCGCGACCGGGGACTGCAGCGCCAAGACCGACAGCACGTCGCTGTCGATCTTCAGGTAGAGCTCATCGACCGGGTCGTCATCATCGATCACCGTCTGTGCCTTGGCGTCGTCGTGCTGCACGAGCGCCTCGACGGACCGCTGGACCGACGTGCCTGCCAACTCACCCATGCTCATAAGGTTCATCTCGATCTGCTCGAGGGATTCGTGGAACGAGACGCGACTCATCCGAACCTCCCCGTGACGTAGTCCTCGGTGCGCTGATCGGCCGGGTTCGTGAAGATCGACTCGGTGCGGTCGAACTCGACCACCGTACCCGTCCGGCTCCCGTCGTCGTGGACATCGACCGTGAAGAAGGCCGTCCGGTCGCTGACGCGAGCCGCCTGCTGCATGTTGTGCGTGACGATGACGATCGTGTAGTCGGCCACGATCTCCTGCATCAGGTCTTCGATCTTGGCGGTGGCGATCGGATCCAGCGCGGAGCACGGCTCGTCCATCAAGATCACGTCGGGCTTGGTCGCGATCGCCCTGGCGATGCAGAGCCGCTGCTGCTGGCCACCCGAGAGCGCGAGGCCCGACTCCTTCAATTTGTCCTTCACCTCATCCCAGAGCGCCGCTTTGCGCAGACTCTCCTCGACGAGCTCGTCCATGTTCCCCTTGTATCCCGCGATCTTCGGCCCGAACGCGATGTTGTCGTAGATCGACTTCGGGAACGGGTTCGGCTTCTGGAAGACCATGCCGATGCGCCGCCGCACCTCGACCGGGTCCACACGCTCGTCGTACAGGTCGACCCCGTGGTAGAGGAGCGTGCCCTCGATGCGCGCGCCCTCGATCAGGTCGTTCATGCGGTTCAGGCAGCGCAGGAAGGTGGTCTTGCCGCAGCCGGACGGACCGATCAGCGCCGTGATCTCGTTCTTCAAGATCGGCAGGCTGATGTCTCGGACCGCCCGGAAGGCGCCGTAGTACACACCGAGGTCGGTGGTGCTGAACACCACTTCGCGAACGGCCTCGTCGGCCTCGGACACAGCGGAGGACTTCACGATCAGCTGGGGTCCATCTTCGGTGACCGGGGCCACCCGCGTCAGGTCCGTCATATCCACCGGTTCACCACTTTCTGTCATAGCGGTTCCTCAACAGGATCGCCGCGAGGTTCACGACGAGGATGATCACGAGCAGCACGACGATCGCGGCCGCCGTGTTCGCCTTCCAGTCCTCGCCCGCCAGACGGGACCATGAATAGATCTGCGTGGGCAGCGCCGTGTACTTGCCCTGGAGGACCTCCAGCGGCGTGGCCGACGACGAGGTCGACAGGTAGCCGGTCACGGCCCCCACCAGCAGCAGTGGCGCCGTCTCCCCGAAGGCCCGGGCCATCGACAGGATCAAGCCCGTGAAGACCCCAGGTGCCGCGTACGGCAGCACGTGGCTGCGCACGACCTCCCACCGGGTGGCGCCCACCCCGTAGGCGGCCTCGCGCACGCTCTTGGGGACGGCGCGCAGAGCCTCCATCGTCACCAGGATGATGATCGGCAGGACCAGCACCGACAGCGTCAGTCCGCCCGAGATGTAGCTCCGCCCGAACGTGTCGGGGCCCGTGACGGCGCGCAGCGCCTGCACGAACACCACGAGCCCGAGGATGCCGTAGACGATCGACGGCACTGCGGCCAGGTTGCGGATATTGGTGGTCAATAGCCGGTTGAGGCGCGTGTCGCGCGCGTACTCCTGCAGGTAGATCGCCGCGGCGACACCGAGGGGCATCGCCACCACCGCCACGAAGCCGATCAGGATCAGCGAACCGACGATGCCCTGGCGCACCCCCGCTCGAGCGGGAAGGCGGGAGACATCGCTGGTCACGAAGTCACCGAGCCTCGTCGAGACGACAGGCCAGGCCGCCGACAGCGCCGTGCCCAACAGGACGATCAGGATCAGCAGGGACAGGAGCAGGGATAGGAGCAGCGCGCCCTGGAACACGCGTCCCGCGAGATCACGCTTCGATCCGCGGAGGGCGAGCTCCACGGTTCCGCGGACCTGTGCGGTGGGAGCGATGGCGGCCATCAGTAGTCCCTCCGCACCCGACGGACGAAGCGCTCGGACAGCAGGTTCAGCCCGAGCGTCATCGCGAAGAGCAGGAGGCCGACGAGATAGAGGGCATCGAACGGGTTGAGGCCCGTACTGCTCTTCACCTGGTCCGAACCGATGGCCAGCGATGCGATCGCGCCGGTCATCGTCTGGCCCGGCTCCAAGGGGTTGAGATGGCGGGTGGCCGAGCCCGTCGCACCGGCCGCGATCGCCACGACCATCGTCTCGCCGATCGCCCGGGAGAACCCGAGGATCAGCGACGCCACGATGCCCGAGACCGCCGCCGGGAACACGACCTTCGTCGTCACCGTTCGCCGGCGCGCCCCGATGCCGTAGGCGGCCTCACGCAGCGAACCAGGAACGGCATACATCGCGTCCTCGGCCACCGATGCCACCAACGGGATCGTGAGGATCCCCACACCGATCCCCGCCGCCATGATCGTGAAGGTGCTCGACGTCGCGAAGAGCGTCTGCACGATGGCCGGGTTGATCACCTGCAGCGCGAAGTAGCCCAGAACCACGCTCGGGATCCCCGCGAGGGTCTCCAGGATCGGCTTCAGGCGCCGGCGGGTCCTCGGGCCCGCGTACTCGGAGAGATACATCGCCGCCCCGAGTCCCAGCGGTGTCGCGATCAGCATCGCGATCAGCGCAACCTCGATCGTGCCGATGAACAACGTCGGGATATCGAACTCTCCCTGTCGCGGCGACCACTGGCCGCTCCACAACGAGGAAAGCTCCACATGGGACAGGAACGAGATCGCCTGACCGAGCAGCGCGAGGACGATCACGACGCTGATCACCAGCGAGATCCCCGCCGCCGCGAGGAGCACGCCGCGAACGAAGCCTTCCTTGCGACGCCGCTTCGCACTGCCCCGAAGGGTGGCGAGCGACGGTGGGCCCCCTCCCGTGGCCGTGACCATGCCTATGCCTCCCATCCGAGGCCCGCAGGCGCGGCGAGGCCGGACGGCGCTCGCCGTCCGGCCCAGGTTCCCGCGGTGCCTCCGATCATGCCGAGGCCGACTCCCAGGCCGTTCGAGTGGCTTCGATGCGGTCGGCCGGCAGCGAGATGTAGCCAACCTGCTCCAGCAGCCCGTCCGTCGCCAGCGAATCGTCCGTCAGGTAGAAGTCCACGTAGGCTTTCACCTCGGGTCGGGCCATCGCCTCGTTGCTTACGTAGATGTAGAGCGAGCGCGACAGCGGGTAGGAACCGTCGGAGATCGTGTCCGCCGATGGCCCTACGCAACCGTCGCCCCCATCGACCTGGATCTCCTTGATCTGCTCGCCCGCCTGCTCGGCGAACGCGAACCCCACGAACCCGAGCGAGCTCGGGGAGCCTTCCATGGCCGTGATGATCACGTTGTCGTTCGGGGAAGACTGGTAGTCGCTGCGGAGCGCGGCTGCCTCGTCCTCAGGCACGCCCTGCGCGATCGCGGTGTCTTCGATCCCCGCGAGGTCGATGAAGGCGTCGTAGGTCCCTGACTCCTCTCCAGGCGCCGTGATCTCCAACGGGGTATCGGGGAACCCGCCGGTGCCCCCGACCTGCTGGGCCAGCGAGTCGGCGCCGTTCCAGGTGTCGATCCCGTCGGACTCCGGGCCGAACAGCGCGTACAGGTCACCCTGGTCCAGGCAGGTCACGTTGCTGTTCGCCGGGTTGGTCATGACGGTGATGCCGTCGAAGGCCACCGCGAGCTCCACGTATTCGATCCCGCTCTTCTTGCAGGCAGCCGCCTCCTCGGGCTCGATCGGCCGCGACGCGTCGCTGATGTCCGTCTC
>DATLPI010000233.1:0-14466 GCA_035535815.1 Actinomycetota bacterium
GGAGCCAGCGGGCGGATGAAGGGCTCCGCTGCCGCGGTGATCAAGACCGTGCGATGCCCCGCGGCGCGATGGTCTCGGATGCGCCGGATCGCCGCGGAACTGGCCTTCTGCAACATGAACTCACCGACGTGGTTCGCCACCAGGCCGTCGATCCCCTAGACGCTGGCGCCCTCGTACCGCCGGAAGAACGTGCGCAGGAAGTCCCCGCGGTCTCGCCGGTCGATCTGCAGGTAGCGCGGCACCTTGCCGAACACGCTCGCGAGCTCGGCCGGCCATTCCTCCGACGGCAGGTCCGCCATCCGCGTCCACACGTAGGACTCCACGACGTTCGACGTGATGATCGTGCCCTCCATGTCGAACACCGCGAGCACCGATTCCTCGCGCTCGCGCAGCTTCACGGTGGGGCGTTCGCGATCGCGCTTGCTCAGCTCGCGCAGGCTCTGCGTCACGGCGGGAGAGTGCACGTCCTTCAGGTAGTACTTCCAGTCGACCATCGCGGCATCGAACGGGAACATCGCCTTGTCCTCGTCGTTCAGGGACCGGAACAAGGCGAACGTGCGGTCGTCGGTGTAGACCACCTCGGTCTCGGTGTACATCCCGTACAGGTCGCTGTACCGCTTGACGAAGTCGACCCGGGCCTTGTCGCGGTCGACGCGGCGCACCGAGTTCCGCATCGCCTTGGACTTGGGCATGTGGGTGACCACCTGCTCGGCGATGTCGGTGAACCGCTCGGCGCGACGCAGCATCCGCTCGACCGTGAGGTTGCCCGGGAAGTCCCAGTCGGGAACCTTGTGCTCGCCGCGGCCGCGTTCGGGCAGCGGGTGCTCTTCGAAGTAGCCGCGAACCCATTCATACAGCTCGAAGAACCGCAGGGGGTTCCGCGAACCCGAGCTCACGTTGTAGTGGGCGGCCTCGCCGGCGGGCGGCGGGTTGGCGGCGACCGCCAGGATCGCGTTCACCACGAAGTCGACCGGGATGATGTCGATGATGCCTTCGGGGATCCCTGGGAACTCCGGGATCTGGCCCAGCCCGTATGCGCGGATGATCGGATCGGCCATCTTGAACCCGTCGATCCACCCGGGGAACGGATGGGTGTAGGCCGACTCGATGATCGAGGGCCGCACGATGCTGAGCGGCAGGTTCGCCTCGGCGGCGAGCTCTTCGACCGCCCGCTCGCCCATCGCTTTGGTGAACGTGTAGACGTCGGGCCAGCCCAGCGAGCGGGCGCGCGCACGCCCGTACTCCACCAGCCGCTTCGTGACCCACTTCTGCCGGCGTTCCTCGGCGTCGGTCGCCACGGTCGAGGGACCGGCGCGCTCGTGCTCCTTGCGCGCCGCGGCGAGGAACGCGTTCAGCATCTCGGGCTTGCGGGACTGCGCCTCCACGTCGTGGCGAGCCTCCATCGCGAGCTCCAGCTCCAGGCGGTAGTCCACGCGGTGGTCGAGCGGACCTTCCGGGATCACGCCCTTCTGGACGCCCGCGACGTAGGCCGTGGAGACGTGGACGAGCGCCGGGGTGGAACCACCGGCGATCACGCCGCCGTAGAGGTTCATGGCCCCCTGCAGGTTCGTGGTGAAGCCCTCATCGATCGGCGGATCGAACGCGACCGTGGCCGCGGAGTGGCAGGCGATGTCGATGCCACCGGGGATATCCGGCACGCCACGTCCGAAGTCCGCGTCGATCACGTCCACGCGTTCGTCAAGTACCTTGACCAACTGCTCCTGGCCCACACGTTCTCGCAAGGTGTCGAACGCCGGCTTGCGCAGCAGGTACTCGACCCGCTCCCGGCTGGTGGCGCCGGTCTGCGAGCGCACCAGCAGGATGACGCGGGTCTCGTGGAAGTCGGCCATCAGGCGTTCGAACACGACCTGCGCCAGGAATCCGGTGACGCCCGTCAGCAGGATCGTCTTGCCGGACAGCGCCTCCACGATCGAGGAGTCGCTGGCTCGGGCCTCCGCCCCGTTCTCTACCATGCGGCAGATTATGCCCTCTCTACCACTTGGTAGACAAGTCGAGGTTGTCGAACCGCCCCGGGATAGACTCGGCGGCCTGATGGAACTCTCTGAGCTGCAGGCCACGATGCGCACCACCTACCTCGAGCGCGACGCCGCCCGCGGCCGCGACGCCACGTTCCGTTGGCTCACCGAGGAGGTCGGCGAACTCGCGAAAGCGATGCGCACCGGCGACCGGGAGAACCTCCAGCACGAGTTCGGCGATGTGCTCGCCTGGCTGCTGTCGCTGGCGAACGTCGAGGGCGTCGAGCTCGAGGACGCGATCGAACGCTACGCCGTCGGGTGCCCGCGCTGCGGTGCGTCGCCGTGCGGGTGCCCCATCGCATGAGCGCACAGATCGTCGAGCCCAGCGAAGCCCACCGGGAACAGATCGCTGGTGTGCTGTCCACGTCCATCAACTTCCCGCTCGAACGCGCCCTGCTCAATGCGCCGCTCCTCAAGCTCGACGACATCCGCGTGGCCCTCGAAGAGGATCGCGTGGTCGCCACCGCCGGAGAGTTCCGGTTCGATCAGTGGTTCGGTGGACGCGGCGTCGGCTGCTGTGGGATCACCCGCGTGGGCACGTTGCCCGAGCGTCGAGCGGATGGCCTCGCCACCGCATGCACGGATGCGCTGCTCCAACGGGCGTATGAACGAGGATCGCCACTCGCTGCGCTCTTCCCCGCGGTACTGCGACCGTACCGACGGATGGGGTTCGAGATCGCAGGGTCGTACACCACCCACCGACTGGCCCTCGACGCGATCGCTCCCGACCGTGACGCGCCGAGCGTCGAACTGGTCGACGTCGACCGTGATCTCGCCGCGATCCGCGAGGCCTACCGCACGTGGGTGCGGAGCCAGAACGGTCCGGTGGAGCCCATCGAGGACGAACACTGGCGCGTTCGCATCCTGACCAAGCCCGACGACTCTGCGTACCGCGCCGTCGTGGTGCGTGAAGCGGGCCGCGTGACCGGCTTCGCCGCGTTCGCCCGGGACGCCGATCCCGGCCCGCTCGACGTCGCGTTCGGGTTGTCCTGCAACGCGTTCTTCACGACGACGCCGGCAGCGCAACGCGCGCTCCTGCAGTATTTCCGGGGGTTCCGCGGGCTGGGCAAATGGGTCGAGTGGGCCGGCCCCCCGTCGGACCCGCTGGCGCTCGCGACCCCCGAGGCATTCCTCGACACCCCCTTCCGCTACGACTGGATGCTGCGGCTCTTGAACGTGCCGGCCGCGATCGAAGCGCGCGGCTACCCTCCGATCGATGTCGATGCGGTGATCGCCGTAGACGACCAACGCTGGCCCGAGAACGCCGGCCCCTGGAGGATCGAGGTTCGGGGCGGCACGGCGAGGGTCAGTCCGGCGAGCGGGAGCGACCACCCGGCACCGATCGACATCGGCACGCTCTCGTCGTTGTTCAGCGGGTTCCTTCGCGTGCACGACGCGGTTCGGCTCGGCCTGCTCGATGCCGACGATCCCTCGCTCGAGGCCTTGGGCACGATGTTCGCCGGCTCCGACCCCTGGTGTCCGTTCTTCTTCTGATGAGTGGAGTCGTGGTCCGTCTCGCGTCCCCCGAGGACTGGCCCGCCGTGGCGGGGCTGCTCGTCGAACTGGGCCGCGGCGTGGCGGCCGGCACCGCCGAAGACCCCACCCATCAACAGGCCTTCTCGGGACACATCCGGCAGATCGGCAACGTGACGCTGGTGGCCGAGCTGGACGGCGAGATCGCCGGGGTGATCGACATGGAGTACCACCAGCGCCTCGGCGATCACCGGCCGCAGGCCCGTGTGAACGATGTCGTCGTCACCGAACAGGCTCGAGGATCCGGCGTAGGAACCATCTTGCTCCGACGCGCCGAGGAACTCGCCCGCAAGCGTGGCTGTTTCCGCATGGCGCTGGTGACCGCCTCGTGGCGCGACGCCACGATGGACTTCTACCGGCGGGAAGGTTGGAGCGACTACGGCGCGTGGTTCGTGAAGCAGCTCGCCGACGACGTCTCGCCTGGCGGTCAGCCGGTCGACGACAACTAGGTCGGCGGAACCTCGCCGCGGGGTGCGCCCCGTCGCCAGGGCAACACACCTTCCACCTCGACGTCGATCGAGAAGCTCAGCAGGATCCGCACCAGCACGATCACACCCAGGGTGGCGGCGCTCGAAAGGGTTGGCGTCACCACGATCGTTCTGATGATGTCGGCCACCACCAGCACCTCGAGCCCCAGCAGGATCGCGCGGCCGAGCATGGACCGAACCTCGTTGAACGCCTGCCCCCGTGGCGCCCCGGTGACCAGCCGCAGGAAATAGATCCCGAAGGCCAGCAGCCCGCCGAACAACAACACGGTCACGCCCACGAGTTCGAAGACCTTGACCGTGCCTTCCATGAAGTCCTGGTAGCTCACGGGCCGACCCTACCCCCGCCGATGCCCCGACCCAACGACCCCTCAGATCAACGCGTGAACAGGTGCTCGGCGATCTGGACGGCGTTGAGGGCGGCACCCTTCCGGAGGTTGTCGGCGCAGCTGAACAGGGCGAGCGCATCGGGGCGCCCGGGCACCTGACGGATGCGCCCCACCAGCGCCACGTCGAGGCCCGCCGAATCCAAGGGCGAGGGGTAGACGTCCTTCTTCGGGTCGTCCCAGAGCTCGACGCCGGGCGCGGCTTCGAGCAGCTCTCGCGCATCGCGCACGGAGATCGACCGCTCGAACTCCGCCAGGATGGACGCGCCATGACCGGCCAGCACCGGCACTCGAACGCTGGTGGCGACCACCGGCAGGTCGGGCAGCCCCAGGATCTTACGGGGCTCGGCCATCATCTTCGACTCCTCGCCCGTGAAGCCGTCGGCCTCGAATTCACCGATCTTGGCGACCACGTTGTAGGCGATCGTCTTGCCGAAGACCGGGCCGGCCGGCAATGCCTCGTGGACGGGATGGGCGAGCGAGGCTTCGTCGCCGCGGAGCTTCTCCACCTGGTCGAGCAATTCGCTGACGCCGGTGTGACCGGCGCCGCTCACCGATTGATAAGACGAGAGCACCAACGACGTGAGACCGGCAGCGCGGTGCAGCGGCGCCACCGCAAGCAGCGTCGTGATCGTGGTGCAGTTCGGCACCGCGATGATGCGCGGCGATCCCTCGAGCGACTCGGGATTGACCTCCGGGATCGTCAACGGCACGTTGGGATCCATGCGGAAGGCGCTGGAGTTGTCGATACACACCGTGCCCTTCGCGGCCGCCTCTGGGATGAACGACTTCGACACGGACCCCCCGGCGCTGACGAGTGCCACACCGACCCCGCGCAAGAGCTCCACGGATAGCTCGCGCACCTCGTACGGCTCGCCTCGGAAGGACACGGTGGTGCCCGCGGACCGCGAGGACGCGAGCGGCAACAGCTCGTCGACGGGGAAGCTGCGCTCCTCGAGGGTGCGGATCATCTCCCGGCCGACGGCCCCGGTGGCACCGACGACAGCGATCTTCATGATGCGTTCCAGCCTAACAGCGGCCCTCGCGCCGATCGGTCAACCGGTGGCGATGTCGGGCGAAGATCCGGTGGCATCGAGGTCGAACCGCTCGTGGATCAAGCGGACCGCCCGCTCGCCGTCGTCCTTGCGGATCACGCACGAGATGCGGATCGGCGAGGTCGAGATCATCTCGATGTTGACGTCACCGGCGGCGAGGCAGTCGAACATGTCCGCGGCCACGCCGGGATGGGTCTTCATCCCCGCACCGATCAACGAGATCTTCGCGATGTCCTGGTCCATCGTGAATCGCTCTGCACCGATCTCCTTCACGATGCGCTCCATCACGCTCTGCAGGCGGGCGATATCGGTGAGCGGGGCCGTGAACGACAGGTCCGTCGCGCCGGCGTGCGAGATGTTCTGCACGATCATGTCGATGCTGATCGCGTCCTGCGCGATCGCCGTGAACACGAGCGCCGCCACGCCGGGGCGGTCGGGCACCCGTTCGAGCGTCACCTTCGCCTCGCCGGTGTCCAGCGCCACCCCCGAGATCAGCACGCCTTCCATGTCTGCAACCTCCTGCACCCAGGTGCCGGGTGCGTCGTCGAACGCCGAGCGGACGTGCAGCTTCACACCGTGGCGACGCGCGTACTCCACCGAGCGGGATTGCAGCACGTTCGCGCCCGCCGCGGCCATCTCGAGCATCTCGTCGTAGGAGACCACCTCGAGCTTGCGCGCAGTGGGCACGCGCCGCGGATCGGTCGTGAACACGCCCTCCACGTCCGTATAGATCTCGCACACGTCGGCGCCCACCGCCGCGGCCATCGCGACCGCCGTCAGGTCCGAACCGCCGCGACCCAGGGTCGTGATCTCGAACTGGCTCACGGACAACCCTTGGAAGCCGGCCAGCACGACAACGTTGCCCGCTTCCAGCGCTTCGATGATCCGCTTGGGGCGGATCTCGACGATCCTGGCCTTGCCATGCTCGTGGTCGGTCATGATCCCGGCCTGCGAGCCCGTGTAGCTGGCGGCGCGACAGCCCCGGGCGTTGATCGCGATCCCCAGCAGGGACATGGCGATCCGCTCTCCCGCGGTGAGCAGCATGTCGAGTTCCCGCGGATCGGGGATCGGGGCGATCTCGGATGCCATCGCCAGCAGCTCGTCGGTGGTGTGACCCATCGCCGAGACCACGACGACCACGTCGTTGCCCGCCTCACGTGCCGCCACGACGCGATCGGCCACGGCCTGGATCCGCTCCACGGATCCGACCGAGGTACCGCCGTACTTCTGCACGATGATGGGCACGAACGCTCCAGGCGAAGGTCGGGACGTGAACGAGTCTAGCGGCGGCACGCACGCCACCTCGTCAGGCCATCGACTCCGTCGGACGACCTACGCGATTTGCCCTATCCCCCAGGCGGGAGCATCATCCAGCTACGCACGGAGGGGGAAGGATATGAGGGGTTCCAGGAGAAGGATCGTGGCCTTCGCCGCCACGATGGCGTTGGTCTTGCCGTTGTGGGTGGGCGGTGGCACGGCGCAGGGCGGCGTTCCGTCGCATCCGACCCGGGTGTTGATCGTGCTGTTCGACCAGATGATCCCGCAGTACGCCAATCAGTTCGACATGCCGAACTTCCGCGAGCTCAGGAACGAAGGCACGAACTTCCGCAACGCCTATCTGGGCTACATGGCGTCGGAGACCGTGATCGCCCACAACGTGATCACGTCCGGTCAGCTCCCGAAGCACATGGGCTGGGCCGACGAGGCCTACCGCGATGCCGACAACCTGTTGGGCAAGGGGGCCGGGGCGATGCACATCACCGGCGACCTGAGCGGCGCCGAGTTCGGCACGTTGATCAATGCCTCATACAACGGTGCGGGCTACCCGAAGCTCGCCGACTACCTCCAGACGGCCGATCCCGGATCGAAGTTCATCGTCGTGGGCGAGAAGTCCTACGCCGTGGACTCGGCGACCGCTCCGAACGGCGCGATCGGGGTGCGCCTGTCGAGCCGTTCCTCGAGCTCCCTGTTCGACTCCTGCCGCGCCACGCTGGGCGGCCGGTACCGGTTCCCCTTCGGCACGAACGTGCCGAGCTACCTCAGCGACTACTGCGGACGGTGGTACATCAACTCCGACGCCGGCAACAGTTACGGCACGACGACCGCGTTCCCGTCCTGGATGTATCCCGAGGACGGCAACCGGTTCTTCCCCGGCACCGACGCCTCGGCGATGGCCGGGCACACCGGTGGCGACACCTGGGTGGCCGACGCTGCGATCGAGATGATGACCCGCGAGCCCTGGTCGGGGATGTTCGTCACCATGGGCGCGATCGACAAGGCCGCGCACATGTGGGGAGCGCAGAAGGACGCCGCCACCTTCATGGGGGCGTGCCACACGGGCGATCCCGTAGCCGACGGTGCGGCCCAGACGCACGTTCGATGCGCCGCCGAGAACGCCGACGTCCAGCTCGGCAAGCTGATGGAGGCCGTGGAGGCGCTCGACGCGAGCGACGGCGGCGAAACCATGGTCGTGCTGACGGCCGACCACGGCGCCACCTACGGCGACCCGTTCTACGGTAAGGACACCGCAGGCGCCGGCGACAGCAACTGGTACTACGCTCCGACCGGTGTCTGGGACGCGGGCTCGTTCATCCCTTCGACCGACCCGCTCTACAACCAGCCGTCGCCGAACCTGCAGCCGTTGATCGACACGGGGAACATCCAGTTCTCCTACCAGTCGACCGCGATCGAGGCGTGGCTGATCAACCACTCCACCTACAAGAAGAAGCTGGGCGCTTCCGCGATGCTGAAGACCTCGGGGGTGATCGCGAGCTACTGGCGTGACGGCGGACGCTTCCGTCTGCGCGGCACGAACGCGATGACCGTGGCCGAGGCCCGGTGGTGGAAGCGGCACGGGCAAGAGCTCGTGAACACGATGGCCGCCTCCAACGGCCCCGACGTGATCGGGCTGCTGCACGACAAGACCAGCTACGGCGTGCTCGGCGACCACGGCGGTGCGCAGGAGAGCGTGCAACGGGTTCCGATGGTGTTCTGGTCGCCAAGCCTGGCGTACGGCAACAACACCTATGCCAGGTTCACGACGCCGGACGTCATGCCGACGATCCTGCAGCTGATGGGGATCCCGGTCACCGAGCCGGTGGACGGGGTGGCCCGCAAGCTCGACGCGTAGCCGCACCTGATCCCCGCCCGTCACGGTCCGGGGGCTTCGGCCTCCGGACCGTTCGGCACCGTCACACGGGGTCGGCGGCGCCGAGCGATCGCCGCAGGAAGTCGACCTCGATCTGCATCATGTTCTCTGCGGCCGCGGGGTCGATCGGCCGATGCGTGATCCCGCTCAGTGGGATCATCGCGTGACGCCGGCCCGCTTCCATCAGGGCCTTCGACATCTGCAGTGCATGCGTAACGTACACGTTGTCGTCGACCACCCCGTGGATGATCATCAGCTCACCGCTGAGGCCCGCCGCATCCTTCACGACGTTCGTGCGGCGGTAGGCCTCCGGTTGCTCCTCCGGCGTCCCGAGGTAGCGCTCGGTGTAGTGGGTGTCGTAGTACGAGGGATCCGACACCGGCGCGCCGGAGATCCCCGCGTGGAACACGTCGCCGCGCCGCAACATCGCCCCCAGCACCAGGTACCCGCCGAACGACCAGCCGCGCATCGCGACCCGGCTCAGATCCAGGAACGGGAACCGCTCGGCGGCGGCGTGCAGAGCCTCCACCTGATCCTCGAGGGCCGCGTCCAGGTAGTCCAGGTGCACCGCCTGATCCCAGGCCACCCCCCGATACGGCGTGCCACGACCGTCGGCCACCAGCACGGCGAATCCCTGGTCGGCGAACCACTGGGACTCCAGGTGCATCCGCTGCATCCGCACGACCCTGCCGAAATGCGGGCCTCCATAGGGATCGAGCAGGACGGGCAGCTGCTCCGCGGGTTCACGCCCTTCCGGCGTGAACAGCGCGATGCGAAGATCCTTCGGGCCCACCGAAGCGTAGGTGGGCCGCGCTTCGATCAGCGGCACCTCAGCGAACCGCTCGAAGGTGTGCACCGCCTCGCCGTCGCGTGACGCGTTCACCATCGGGAACGGCTCGAGATCGGTCTCGGACACCAGGACGGTGAGATCGCCGCCCACCGCCGCGCCGTGAACCCCGGCGCCATCCGAGAGCTGAGTGAGGGAACCGTCCGCCGACAGACGCCACACGTGCATCTCGGTGGGCTCCTCGGTGGCACGGAACACCACGTCGTCGCCCACGTCGATCACCGAATCGAGCTGCAGACCCGCGGGCGTGGCGGGTTCGCCGTCGATCAGCAACCGGCGCGTGTCGTCGCGGTGACCCACCGTGAGCAAGCGTCCCCCTGGAAGCCACGCAGGAACCCCCGGGGTGATGTGGGTCCAGATCTCGTCGTGGTCCTTCCAGACCAGTTCCGTTTCGCCGGTATCCGGATCGATCGCCAGCACAAGCTGGGTGCGTTGGTCACGCGATTGCACCAGCGCGAGGGGTGGACCTTCCGACGTCCATGACACGGCGGCCAGGTACTCGAACGCGTCGCGATCCCAGACCACCTCGACACGGGCGCCGTCCACGCTCACCACGTGCAGCGTGACGATCGCGTTGTCGGTTCCCGCGCGCGGATATTGAACCTCCCGCGGCGCGGCGGCCGGATCGATCAGGTTGGCGATGTGCCAGGTCTGCACCGGCCGCTCGTCCACGCGACACACCAACATCCGCCGCCCGTCCGGCGACCACCAGTAGCCACGCCGTCGTTCCATCTCCTCCGCGGCGATGAACTCGGCGAGCCCCCAGTGCACGTCGGGGTGTTCGTCGTGGACCAGCCGACGATCGATCCCGGCATCGAGATCGATCACGTGCAAGGCGCCGTCGGTGACGTAGGCCACGCGCGAGCCCGTCGGATCAGGTCGCGGATCGAACGCCGGACCCGCCGGCGACACGGTGCGTGACGTCCCGGTCGTCAGGTCGGCCACCAGCAGTTGCTGACCGACGACGAACGCGGCCACCGTCAGTGCGGGGTCGGCCGCGTAGGTGACCACTCCGGTCTGCGCCTCGCGCATCCGCTCACGACGATCGCGTTCGGCGTCCGTGATGTGACCTTCCTCGGTGGGACCTTCGACCTGTCGTTCCCGGTCCTCGGCGACGTCGAAGACCCACAGCGCGGCGTTCGTGTCGTCCCCGGCCGGCGTCCGGAGGAACGCCACCCGGGCGCCGTCGGAACCCACCTCGATCGAACGCGGGTTCCCAAGGTTGAAGCCGTGGGTGCGGGCGTACTGACGAGGGAACGAATCGCTCATGGGGGACGTCACTCCTTGACGACCGCGTCGCCGGTTCGGAGGGTGCCGCCGTCGATGACCCGGACGTTCATGCCTCGCAGGCGCATCGCCTTGCCCTGGTCGGAGATCACGAAGGCCAGGGCCTCCGCGCCGAACCGCGCGGAGAACTTCGAACAGCCGGTGTGCGGCTTCGCGCTCACCTCCACGACCACCGTCCCCACCCGCAGACGGGCACCGGGCGGGAGGTTCTCGACCCCGAGATCGAGGTCGACATAGACCTGGTCGCCCGCGAGCGGCCAACGATCGACGTCGCCGGCGAGCAGCGCGACGCATCGGGCGTTCATCAATGTGAGTTCGGCCTCCGGCGAAGGATGTGGCCGTCCGGCCCAGGAGTCGCCGATCAACCCGGCGCCGGGTTCGACCTCGGCGAAGGCGACCACTTCGCGTGCATCGACGCCGGGACGGCGCACGATCATCTCCACGGTGCCGTGATCCCGTGGTGAATCAGCGATGTGTCCCAATCCTCGTTCGAGATCGGCGGTTCCGAGTTCGGTCATCGAGACGCTCCTTCCCGGGATGACACGGGCGTTCCGGGCGGCAGAACGCGCCGCGTGGTCGCCATCGAACGTACCACCCGATACCGTGGCGCCTCGATGCGAGCCTGGTTGCTGCGCGACACGTCGGGACCCGGCGCCTACGCGTTGGGTGAGGTGCCCACGCCGGAGCCCCAGGAAGCGGAGGTGCGCGTCTCGCTGCGCGCAGCCGCGCTCAACCACCTCGACCTGTGGGTCGCGCGGGGCATGCCGGCTCCTCCGTCCTTCCCTCACGTCGGCGGAGCCGACGGCGCCGGGGTGATCGACGCGATCGGCCAGGGTGTCACGGACGCCGGGGTGGGCGACGAGGTGGTGATCGACCCGTCTCTCTCGTGCGGGCATTGCCCGGCGTGCGCCCGAGGCGAGGTGCCGTTCTGTCGGGACTTCGCGATCGTGGGCGAGCATCGCTGGGGAACCTACGCGGACGCGATCGTGCTTCCCGAGGTCAACGTCGCCCGCAAGCCCTCGGCCTTGTCGTGGAGCGAGGCCGCCGCCGTCGGCCTGGTGACCTCCTCGGCGCTCCGCATGCTCCGACGCGGACGGGTCGACGAGCACACCTCCGTGCTCGTCACCGGCATCGGCGGCGGCACGTCGACCGCGGCGTTCCTCCTGGCCGGGGCGATGGGTGCCACGGTGTTCGCCACATCGCGGGACGAGACCAAACGGGCGTGGGCAACCGACCACGGTGCTCGCGCGGTGTTCGATTCGGCTGAGGGCTTCGATGAGCAGGTGCGAGCGGCGACCAATGGACGCGGCGTCGACGTGGTCCTCGACAACGTCGGGACCGCGGTATTCGAGCGTTGCTTGCAGGCCATGGCCCGCGGCGGACGCTACGTGACGAACGGATCCACGACCGGTCGAACAGCCGAGCTTCACCTGCCCACCCTGTTCTGGCGCCAGCTGGAGGTGATCGGCTCCACGATGAACGACCATCGCGAGTTCGCCGACGCGATGGCCTTCGTGGCGGGCGGCGTGCCCCACGTCCCCGTCGATCGCGAGTTCGCGTTCGAGGAATTCACGCAGGCGCTGGCGCGGCTCGACGCCGGGGAGCAGCTCGGCAAGATCGTGCTCGCCCGCTAGCTCGGGAACCTTCCGGATGCGATGGTGCGTCCGAGCGCTGTCACATCCCCACCGCTTCGCGGCATGGTCCTACGACACGGACCGATCGTCGCCAGGACGGTCGATCAGGGAGGCCCCGTGCCGGACGAGCGAACCGACAGCGAACTCCTGCTCGCGTCGAGGGACAACCCCGACGCCTTCACGGAGTTGTACCGACGCCACGCCGAAGATCTGCTGCGCTTCTTCGCCCGTCGCACGCTCGACCCGGAAACGGCGGCCGAGCTGACCGCGGAGACCTTCGCCGAGGCGTTCGCGTCCCGGCAGCGCTACACGGATCAAGGGGTGAACGGGGTGGCATGGGTGTACGGGATCGCGCGGCATCGCCTCGGGCGGTTCTTCCGCACCGGACGCGTCGATGCCGCGGCACGCCAGCGGCTCGGGATGCCCGAACGCGACCTGCCGCCCGAGGACTACGAACGCATCGAGGACCTCATCGACTTCGCGCCGATCCGCGAGGCGCTCCTCGAAGCGCTGGAGACGCTGAGCGAAGACCAGCGTGAGGCGATGCGACTGCACGTGATCGATGGACTCGGCTACCGCGAGGTCGCCGAGCGACTCCGGTGCTCCGAAGCGAACGCGCGACAACGCGTGAGCCGGGGACTGCGCCGCGTCGCACTGGTGCTGCAAGAGCGGGGGATGCAGCTGAGCTCGGAGGTCGAATCGTGAACACGGACATCCGCTACCTGCAGCAGTTGGAAACCGACTTCGAGCACGTCGCCGCCCAGGAACGCCGGCGCGTTGCTCGCGACCGGTCGGGGCGCGGAGGTCGAGGGTCGCGGCCACCGCGCCGCCCTACCCGCGATCGCCGCTGGCCTTCGATCGCGGCGGCCGTGGTGACACTGCTGATCGTGGCGGGGAGCATCGGTTTCCTCAGCCAGCAGGTCGACACGAGTTCCGACGACAGCGGCGGTTCCGCGGCGATGCCGAGCGTCGCAGAGGCCCCAGACGATCGGGCGGTTCCGGGGCTCATGCAGCCCAATCCCAACAGATCCGAGCGGCTCGATCCCATCACGGACTCCGCCGCTGACGCACAAGGCGGCGCGGATTTCGAACAAGCGGCGACGGGTGACACGAAGGCTCCGGCCGGGATCGGCACGACGCCACAGACCCAGGGCGACCTGTCGAAGATCATCCGCGACGGACGCATCGAGGTGGTCGTTCCCACGGGCGAGTTCGCCAAGAACGTCACCGCGGTCACCCGCATCGCCGGAACCAACGGCGGATTCGTGCTCACCTCGTCCACGCAGAACGGGCAGGCGGGGCAGTTCACGCTGCGCATCCCGGCCAAGCGGTTCGACCGGGCGATGGATCAGCTCCGTGGGCTCGGCACCGTGAAGGCCGACGCGGTGACCGGCGACGACGTCACGGCAGAGTTCGTCGACCTACAGGCGCGCCTCGGCATCCTCACCGACCGGCGCGACCTGCTCCGCGACCTCCAGTCGAAGGCGACCTCGTCCTCAGAGATCCTTCGGTTCGCGACGCTCATCGATCAGGTGCAGCTGGAGATCGAGAACATCCAGGGGCAGCTCAACTTCATCCACGACCAGGTGGCCGAGGGCACGATCAAGGTCTCCCTCCGCGAGCTGGGCGCGCCCGAGGCCGAGGAACAGCAGCCCACCGACGTGGACAAGCCCAGTCTGGGCACCGCGTTCAACCTGGCCTTGCAGGGATTCCTGCGTGTGCTCGGCGCGGTGGTCGTGGGCCTGGGCTACCTGATCCCGATCGGCGTGATCGCCCTGATCGCGTGGTTCATGGTCAGGCTGGTGCGGCGTCGCGATCGCGAAGCCAGCTGAGGGCGCGGAACCGTTCGGCGGCGATCGAGGCCATCGTGGCGTCGTCGCCCTGACGTCCCTCGGTCGCCCCGAACCACGCGTCGGATTCCATCCAGGCCTGCTCGATCTGATCGTCGGGACGAAGGTGACCGTTCACCCGGAAGGCATCGACCGACCCGTAGCGCGTGATCGCCTCATCAACCGACTGCTGCTGGAACTCCTCGGCGTACGGAGGGAGGTCAGC
>DATLPI010000234.1:0-4725 GCA_035535815.1 Actinomycetota bacterium
TGTTCGACATCGAACACTGGAAGACGCGCTCGGGCGTCGTGAAGATCAACGTCGCGATGAGCGAGCTCCCGAACTTCACCGCGAACCCCGGCACGGACCTGCAGGACCACCACACCGGTTCGGTCGAACTGTGCCTGTCGCGCGACTACGCCGAGCGTGCGTTCCAGGATGCCCACCTCGAGCATCGCGCGGCGATCGGTCCGTTCGTCGACGGCGCGATCCCCACCACGATCGACAGGGGGCTGGCGCCCGAGGGCGTCCACGTGTTCTCGATGTTCAGCCAGTGGGTGCCGCACGAGTGGAACGAGGAACCGCACCGCGAGGAGCTGGAGGCCTACGCCGACCGCGCGATCGACGGCTACACCGCGCTGGCGCCGAACTTCCGCGACGCCGTGATCGACCGCCAGGTGATCGGGCCCTACGACATGGAACAGGAGCTTGGTCTGATCGGCGGCAACATCTTCCACGGCGAGCTCACGGTGGACCAGCTGTTCCACATGCGGCCCTCGCCCGGGTTCTCCGACTACCGCACGCCGGTCCCCGGTCTGTACCACGGTTCTTCTGCGACGCACGCCGGCGGCGGCGTCAACGGGATCCCCGGCTGGCAGGCGTTCCGCGCGGCGCGTGACGACCAGCGCGCGCGCCGCCGCCGGCGCTGAACGGTCAGCGTTCGGAGCCGGCCAACAGCCCTTGCACGAAGTAGCGCTGGAAGGCGAAGAACACCGCGAGCGGCACCAGCATCTGTAGGAACGCCGCCGGTGCGATCACGTCGATGTTCGAGCTGAACGACCGCAGCTGCTCACGGATCGCCACCGTCAGCGGCTGGGAGTCCCCGCCCGCGAACACCAGGGCCACCAGCAGGTCGTTCCACACCCACAGGAACTGGAAGATCAGCAGGGACGCGATCGCGGGCAGCCCCAACGGCATCACGACCCGGCGGAACACGGTCCATTCGCTCGCACCGTCCATCCGGGCCGCTTCCAGCAGTTCGTGGGGCAGGCCCACGAAGAAGTTCCGCAGCAGGAAGATCGCGAAGGGCAGGCCGAACGCCACATGGAACAGCACCACTCCCGGGATCGTGCCGAACAAGCCCAAGATGTCGTACAGGCGGGCCACGGGGATCAGCGCCACCTGCAGCGGCACGACGAGCAGCCCCACGACGATCAGGAACAGCACGTCACGACCCCGGAACTTGATCCACGCGAACGCGTAGGCCGCGAGCGACGCCACGATCACCACGAGCAGGGCCGAGGGCACGGTGATCAGGATCGTGTTCACGAACGCCGTCACCATGGAGGGGTCGTCCAGGAGGTTGCGGTAGGGGTCGAGCGTCAGCTGACTCGGCATCGTCAGGGCGGTCCACCAGCCGCTCTCGGCGTTCTCGGCCGCCGTCCGGAACGAGGAGATCAGCAACCCGATCGTGGGCACGAGCCATACGAGGGCGATCACGGCGAGCAGGATCGTCGCCGGGGCGCGTGTGAGCACCCGGACCATGCGGGACGACCGAGGGACGGTCGCGGGCTGCGTGCGCGGCTGTTCGGCCGTCGTCGTCGCCATCAGTCCTCCTCCCGCCGGAACCGGCGCAGGTTGAAGGCCATCGCGGGCAGGACGAGCACCAGCAGGAACACCGCCAGCGCGCTGCCCAACCCGAAGTCACGGATCCCGAACGCCGTCTTCCACAGCTGCAGTGCGATCACGTTCGCGTCTCGCTGGGAGGACCCCGGTGCGATCACCAGCACCAGGTCGAAGATCTTCAACACGTTGATCACCATCGTGACCAGCACCACGGCGAGCACCGGGGCCAGCAGGGGGGCGGTGACGCGCCGGAAGACCTGCCATTCGTTGGCGCCGTCCACCCGGGAAGCCTCCATCGTCTCGCGCGGGATCGCCGCGAGGCCCGCCGCGATCACCACCATCGCGAACCCCGCCCAGATCCAGATGTAGGACGCGATGATCGCGGGCGTCACCAGAGCCGGACCCAGCCAGTTGATCCCGGCGAACGGTTCGCGGAAGTTCTGCGCCGGCAGCCGGAGCTCGACGTCGCCGTCGATGCCTTCCAACGTGAAGGTCCCATCGGTGGCGGTGGTGGCCGAGGCGACGACCTCGCCGCCGGAGACCGCCTCCACGTCCACCCCTGGGAGTCCTTTCTCGTTGGGTTCGATCTGCCCCGCCTGCCCGCCGCCGCCGGGCGCGAAGTCCAGCCAGACGGTGCCGCTGATCGCCCCTTGGGCGCTCTGAGCGTCGACGGCCTGCACGGCGTCGGCGGGCACGGCGTCGGGAGGGATCGCCACCAAGCCGAGCAGCGCGGTGTCGCCCGGTGCCAGGGAGCCGGCGAGCTGCACGGCGCCGTCCGCCGTCGGTTCGAGCGCCTGCTCGTCCTGCGACGGCCTCGCCCCCGGCAGCACACCCGGCGGCCGCACCACGTCGACGACGGCGCCCACGGTGGCGTTCGCCAGTCCGATCTGGGGGTCCTGCTCGTAGATCAGGCGCCACGTCACGCCGGCCGACAGGAACGAGATCGCCATGGGCATGAAGATCGCGACCTTGAAGGCCGTGCTCCACGCGATCCGCTCGGTGAGGACCGCGAAGATCAGCCCCAGCGCGGTGACGATGCTCGGGGCGAATACCACCCAGATCAGGTTGTTCTTGATCGCGGTGCGCGTGGCGTCGGACGTGAACATCTCCTGGTAGTTATCGATGCCGACGAAGTGGCTGCCGTTGGCATCGAAGAAGCTCCGGCCGATCGAGAAGAAGATCGGATAGACGACGATGGCCCCCAGCAGCACGAGCGCGGGCCCGAGGAACAGCAACAGCGCTCCTCGCGACCCGCGCTTCGGTGCCGTGGCGGCCTGTGTCGCCATGACCCGCCGTCAGTTCCCGTAGGCCTTCGACGCCGCGCTCTCCAGCGCCTGGGCGGTGCCGTCGACGTCGTCGGGGTTCTGGAGGAAGTCGATCAGGATCCCCCAGATGCCCTGGCCGGTGGTGGCGCCGAACTCCGTGGGCTGCAGGTCGGACATGTCGTAGCGCACGCTGTCGCCGGCGTCGATCAAGGCCTGCGCGGCGCGACGGGTCACGTCGTCGGGATAGACCGACACGTCGACCTTGGTGTTCGGTGAGATGAAGCCGCCCTCGGCCATCCAGATCTCGGCCGCCTCCGGCGTCGCGAGGTACTCGATCAGCGCCTTGCCGCCGGGCGTGTCGTCCAGCAGGACGGCGATGTCGCCACCACCGAGCACCGCAGGCGCCGAACCGTCGATCGACGGGAAGTCGAAGAAGTCCGCGTCGGTCCCGATCTTGGCGTTGGTCTCGCCCGTGATGACGCCACCGACGAAGTCGCCCTCGAAGATCATCGCGCCTTCGGGCGGATCGGTGAACGCCTGGGTGACGGACCCGTTGAAGTCGGTCTGCTCGGCTCCCGTGGTGCCACCGGCGAGCAGGTCGCTGTCGCTCAGCATGTCGCCCATGATGGTGAGGGCGTCCTTGACGGACTGGTCGGTCCAGGGGATCTCGTGCTTCGCGAGCTGGTCGTACTTGTCCGGGCCCGCGGTCCGCAGGTAGATGTTCTCGAACAGGTCGGACAACGGCCAGCCGACGTCGGCGCCGATCGAATACGGCGCCACGCCGTAGTCGGAGATCGTCCCCGCGGTGGTCTGCAGCTCATCCCAGGTGGCGGGCGGTTCCACGCCGGCGCCCTCGAAGACTGACTTGTTGTACCAGACCGTCGACTTCTGGGCGGTCTTGAACCACACGCCGTACAACGTGCCATCGGCCGAGCCCACATCGCGCGCCGTCTCACCGAAGTTCGCGTCGACCTCGTCACCGGCCACGTCCTCGATGTCCACCAGGTCACCCTGCTTCGCGAACGTCTGCAGCACACCCGGCTGCGGCAGGATCGCCACGTCGGGCGGGTCGCCACCTTCGATCCTCGGTCCCACGTAGGCCGCGACGTCGTCGCCCGCAGAGCGGAAGCGCACGGAGGCGCCCGTCTGTTCGGCGAAGGCGTCCAGCACCATCTGGAACCGGTCCTGCTCGGCGCCGGTCCAGGTCGCGGCGACCTCGACGGTCTCGCCGCTCAGATCGGCGGCGGCGCTCGAGGACGTTGCACCTGAGTCGTCGTTCTGATCGAGGTCCTCGCCACCGCTGCACGCTGACGCCAGCAGCATCAGCGCCGTGAGCGGGATCAACCCCCTCATGACGTGTCTGCGGATCTCCATGTCGTTCCCCCTTCTAGGCGTTGGTTCACCCGGTCTCGTCGTAGATGCCCGACCCGGTCTCGGGGTCGAAGAAGTGCATCCGGCTGGTGTCCACGACCAGCTGGATGTCCTGGCGCTCCTGCGCTTCGGTGCGCGGGCTGAGGCGCGCGACGAACGGCGACCGTCCCTCGTGGCGCTCGCTCTCGAGTTCGCCCACGCCCGCGTCGCGCGCGAGCTCGCGGGTGTCCTCGGTCAGGACCGGCGGCGCGTCCACCGTGAAGTGGATCAGCACCTCCGACCCCAGGGCTTCCCGCAGGTCGACCCTCGCCGCCAGCACGCGGTCGGGCCTGGCGTCGTCGTGGATCGCGGCGTCCTCCATGTCTTCGGGACGGATGCCGACGATCACCTGGCGTCCTTCGAAGCGAGCGAGCGCGGCCCGGCGCGAAACCGTCTCGTCGTCCAGTCCCAGCCGGATGCCGGCGAACGAGACGCCCCAGCCTTGATCGTTGCGGTCGATGGTGGCCTCGATCAT
>DATLPI010000235.1:0-3611 GCA_035535815.1 Actinomycetota bacterium
GTCGAGATCGACGGCCGCACGGTGCGGGTGCCCGAGGGCGCGACGATCCTCGACGCGTGTCGAGCCGAGGGCATCGACACCCCGACGATGTGCTACGCCGAGAACCTCACCCCGATCAACGCCTGCCGCGTGTGCGTCGTGGAGGTCGAAGGGGCCCGCGTGCTCGTGCCGGCCTGCTCGCGAGCGGCCGAGGCGGGGATGAAGATCTCGACCGACACGGAACGGGTCCGACGCTCGCGCACGCTCGTGTTCGAGTTCCTGGCCTCCTCGGTCGACACGTCGCTGGCGAGCCCCGACTGGCATCGGTGGCAGGACGAGTACGACGCGCACCCCGAACGCTTCGGGGCCGTGATGGAGCCGATGGCGGCGGGGGAGCGCGACGCGCGGGACCCCGGCCACCATCACATGCCAGACCCGGCGGCCGCCGAGACCGTCGCGCAGCCGGTCAAGGTCGACAACGAGCTCTACGTGCGCGACTACGGCAAGTGCGTCCTGTGCTACAAGTGCGTCGAGGCGTGCGGCACCGACGCCCAGTTCACCTTTGCGATCGCCGTCGCCGGCCGTGGGTTCGACGCCAGGATCTCCACGGAGTACGCCGTGCCGCTGGACGCCAGCGCCTGCGTCTACTGCGGGAACTGCATCGGGGTGTGCCCGACCGGCGCCCTGATGTTCACCAGCGAGCACGAGATGCGGGCCACTGGAACCTGGGACGAGGAGGCGCAGGCCGTGACGAACACGATCTGCCCCTATTGCGGGGTGGGCTGCGAGCTCGAGCTGCACGTGCAGGACAACGCGATCGTGAAGGTGACCTCGCCGGCGGATCACGGGGTCACGAACGGCCATCTGTGCGTGAAGGGCCGGTTCGGCTACCAGTTCGTGCAACGGCGGAAACGTCGAGACGGTGCCGCTCCTCGTTAGCGGGGTCGTCCTGGCCGGGGGCCGCGCAACACGGTTCGGTGCGGACAAGCTCGCGGCGGACTACCGAGGACAGCCGCTGGTGCACCACGCCGTGCACCGGCTCGCCGAGGTGTGCGATGACGTGATCGTGGTCCTCGCACCCGGTGCGCTCGGCGACGGGCTCCCCCCGGGGGTGCGCACCGTCAACGACACGACCGAGAGCGAGGGCCCGCTGGCGGGCTTGCATACGGGGCTGCTGGCCGCGGTCGGCTCCGATCTCGTGGTGGTGGCCGGGGGGGACATGCCCGACCTCCAGCCGCCGGTGCTGCGGGAGATGCTGCGCGTCCTCGAGGAGGCGCAGGTGGACGCGGTGGCGCTCGCGCAGGACGAGCGCGCCCGGCCGCTGCCGTGTGCGCTGCGCACCTGGCCCGCGGCGGACCTGACCCACGCCTTGTTGCACGCGGGCCGGCGTCGCCTTCGCGATCTGTTGGACGCCTCGCGGCTTGCCGTGATCGACGAGGCCACGTGGACCGCGCTCGATCCGGACCGACGGACCGTGTTCGATGTGGACGAGCCCACAGACCTGACCCGGTAGGCTGCGGCCCCATGACGCACGTGGCGCCGATCCATGTGGGCAGGTTCGAGATCCGTACGATCTGCGAGGGGTTCGCGCCGCTCCCACTGGCCGACGAGTTCCCCGGTGCGTCCGTGGATTGGGACGCGGAGCGGGGGCGCTACCCGTGGGGCTATCACGGGATCGACGCGTGGGCGTGGCACGTGCACGCCTTTGTGCTCGAAGGGCCGGACACGGTGGTCATGGTCGACACCGGGGTCGGGCCGTTCGGTCCGTATCGGCCGTGGGAGCAATGGAACGCGGATGCGTGGCGCGGCGAGTCGCCGGCCGACGTGCACCACGTCGTGCTGACGCACCTGCACGCCGACCATGCGGGTGGGATGGAGGCCGCCGAGCTCGAGCCCCGATTCCCCAATGCCGCCTATCACCTGCATCCGGCAGATCTGCGCTTCTTCGAGGAAGCGCACGAGGGCGCGTACGTGGCGATCCGGCCGGCGGAGCGTCTGGAGTCGCTCGGGATCCTGCGGGTGACCGACACGGACCACGACATCGCTCCTGGTGTGCGGCTGCTCCACTCGCCCGGCCACACGCCGGGACACCGGTCGGTGCTGGTCACCGATGGCGGCGAAGGACTGCTGCTGACCGGCGACCTGCTGCATCAGCCCGTCCAGGTCATGGAACGCATGTGGTTCTCCGAGCACGACGAGGACCCCTTGCTGGGCGTCGCGTCCCGGCGGGTCCTGCTGTGGCGGGCCGAAACGAACGGATACCGGGTCGGGGTCACGCATTTCGCGCACCCGTTCGGCTCGATCGACGAGGGTCGGTGGACGAGCGACCCCGTGTAGACGGGCTACGTCGCGCGATCGGGTGGGTGTTGCTCGCGCTGGTGGTCGCGGTCGTGGGTCTGCAGCTGCGCACCTGCGAGTTCGGAGAGCCGTCGTCGCCCGGGTCCACGTCGGCCTCGATCGGTGCGCGCCCGAGCTCAACACCGGGGGCCGGGTCGGGCGGCGGGCTCGTGCTCATCGCCGCCGGGGATATCGCCTGTGCACCCGGCAGCTCGGCCACCCCGACCGGGTGTCACCAGGACACGACGGCCGCGCTCGTGACCGCGGGATCGGGGGGTCCTGTGACCGCCGTGCTGTTGTTGGGCGACACGCAGTACGAGTCCGGGCGTGCCGAGGACTATGCGTCGTTCGACGCGACCTGGGGCCAGGCGATCCGCGCATCCGGTGGCGATGTGCTGCCCGTGGCGGGCAACCACGAGTGGTACGACCCCGACCCTGCCGGCAGCGGCTGCACGCTCCAGCACGGCGGCCGCAACGCGTGCGGGTTCGAGTCCTACTTCGGGGCCGCGGCCCTGGACGGCACCATGGCGGATGGGGCCGGCAACTACGTCCGCATCTTCGCCGAGCAGGCGGCCCATCCGCTCGTCGTGATCATGATCGACGCCGGTGTCTGCGAGCACGATCCGACCGTGTGCAGGCTCCACGGGGCGGCGACGCAGTTCCTGGCGAGGGCCTTGGCGGATCGACAGGTGAATCCGCCCGCCGCGTGCACGCTCGTCGCGTGGCATCAGGCCCGGTGGTCCGACGTCGGTCACGGCAGCATCGGCTACGTGGATCCCCTTTGGGAGGGGCTGTTCGACGTGCAGGCCGCGCAGCGCCCCGACGTCGTCCTCAACGGCCACGACCACGTGTACGAGCGGATGCCGCCGCTGGGCAGCGGCGGACAGCCGAACCCCGGCGGCATCCCTGAGATCGTCGCCGGCGCCGGTGGGCGGGAGATCGCGGGGTTGCCCTACGCCGGCCCCGTTCCCACCCGCGCCGCATACATCGACCTGCAACATTTCGGCGTCCTTCGTCTCGACCACGACGCGGCGACCGTGGACCTCGCGACGTCGTTCCGCACCGAGGGCGGAGCGATCGTGGATGCGCAGCGCCTGACGTGCCGCACGTGACCGACGGCGCTGGATGTCGCTCCGGCACGCAGGGCTTGGAGTAGAGTCTGGCCGAAGAGCGGGGCCAGCGTGCTTCGAGGCCCGGGCCTTCCGCGCATCAGACACCTTCCAGCGGAAAGGATCCGGGTATGTCCCGACGTGTATTGATCATGGGAGCCGCCGGGCGCGACTTCCACAACTTCA
>DATLPI010000236.1:0-10812 GCA_035535815.1 Actinomycetota bacterium
CGGATAGCCGCGGCCGTCCCATCGCTCGTGGTGGGTGCGGACGATCTCCACCGCGCCCTCGAGGAACCGGATCGGCTCCACGATCTGCGCCCCGATGCCCGGGTGCGTGCGCATGATGTCCCATTCGTCATCGGTGAGCGGCCCCGGCTTGCACAACACGGACTCGGGGATGCCCACTTTGCCGATGTCGTGGAGGAAGAAGCCGTACGCCACCTCGGGACGTTCCACCAACCCGGGGTCGACGCGCTCGGCCAGCGCCAGGCCATAGCGCTGCGTGCGATCCAGATGCCCGCGTGTGGTGCTGTCTTTGGCCTCGACCACCTGCGCGAGGGAGGTCATCGTGGCCACGTACATCTCGCGGACGCTGTCCAGGGCCTGTTCCAGCTCCTGGGTGCGGTTCCGTTCGGCTTGATAGAGCCCGCCCAGCTCTCGCGCGAATACGACCAGCTGTGCGTGGATAGCGGGTAGCTCAGGATCGTGCCCAGACCCCTCCCTGCCCGCCGAGTGGGGAACAACCATGGTCTCCGCCTGTCTCGTCGGGGAAAAGCTGGGTTACTCTGCGGGTTCTGCAGCCTCGGGACCATCGCCCAACCGCGCGATTCCTGCTGGGGCGTCCGGCCCAGCTGCGTATGGCCCGAGTGGCCTCCGCCACGGCCCATACGGCACCCCCCGAACGGGGTACAGCACCGTTCTGGGATGTCAGCGCAAGGCGAGTGTGGGGTCGTCCTTGTACCGGCGCTTCAGTTCGGCCTGGAGGGTGTCCAGCACCGCGATCACGGCGCCCCGGGCCTCGGAGACGTTGGCCTCCTCGATCGTGAGCTGCTCGACCGCTTCGGCGAGAGAAGCATCGTCGAGCGTGGTGGGGTCGGAGATGCCGGCGTCGGCGACCAGCCGCTCGATCCGGCGACGCGCCAGGAGCAGCTCCTCGTCGGGCACCCCGACACGGACCGCTTCCCCACGCGAGGAGGCATGCGGCTCGTCGCCGGCCAGGATGGAGCTGAGCCGCTCCACCAGCGGGGTGGTGTCGTCGCTGCCGCGGGCATCGAGCTCTGCCGCGAGGATCTCGGCCCGGCCCTGTACCAGCCGACGCAGCAGCGACAGATACTCCCGCTCGGCCAGGCATTCGTCGCGACGCTCACGGAGCGCCTCCAGGGACAGATCGTCGAGTCCCTCGACGTAGGCGCCGTCGCGGATGCGATCGATGCGGCGGTTGGCGGGGTGGTTCTGCTCGTCGCTCATCGCGCTCATCCTACGGCCGTGGCGACGCGGCGACCGCAGCGCCCCGTTGATCAGCAGACGCTGAGGAGGGTGGAGTACGGGTCGACGGCGGCGCCGCCGCCCGGGTGGTATTCGAAGTGCAGGTGGTAGACGGTCGTTCCCGAGTTGCCCACGTAGCCGATCACCGTGCCGGCCGACACGTGCGCGCCTTCGCCGTAGGCGCCGTAGTGGTCGAAGTGGGTGTAGAAGGTCCAGTCGGAGCTGCCGTCGTGGAACATCACGATGCCGTAGCCGCCGATCGAGCTGGAGGTGCGGTGCACCGTGCCCGAGTGCACCGCCACCACGGGGGTTCCCTGGGCGGCGATCATGTCGATCCCCTCGTGGGAGCGGCCACCGGGCCGCGGGTCACCGAAGGAATCGACGAAGGAGTTCGGACCGGCGACCGGGCAGGTCTGGATCGCGCCCGAACCCGTGACCGGCGGAGGGTTCCCATCGCCGTCGGGACCGTCACCGTTGCCGTTCGTGTCGTCGCCGCCGTTGGTGCTCGGTCCCACGGACGGCGGCGGCGCCTGTTCGGCGGCGAGTTGGTCCTCGAGCTCGGCGACGCGCTCTTGATAGCCGGCGAGCTTGGCGTTGATCGACGCTTCCTGCGCCTTGAGCTGTTCCATCGCTGCTTGCTCTTGCTCGGCGGCCTTGGTGAGACGTTCGCGCTGCCACGACAGCTCCTGGCTCTGCACGGCGACCTGGGTCGCGAGGTCGCTGTCCTGCTGGGCGATCGCCGAGGCGAACTCCATGCGGTCTGCGGCGTCGGTCACCGAATCGGAGGTGAGCAGCGCAACCGCCTGCGGGCTGCCACCACCGATGAAGAGGCTGGCGGCGCGATCGTTCAGCCGCACCTGGATCGTGGCGAGGGCATCCTCGAGTTCGGCGATCCGGTCGCGGGCGTCGGCTGCGGCATCCTGGGATTCCGCGAGCGATGCCTGGGCATCCAGCCAGAGCTGGTTGACCCGGTCGAGGTCGGCGCGGACCGCGTCGAACTCCTGCCGGGCCGCGTCGAGGTCGGACTCGGTGTCGGCCTGGGCCGGCACAGAGACGAAGGCCACGGCGAGCAACGCCGATGCCAGGAGCACGCTGAGGAAGGGGCGGGAGCGGATCGTCACCTCCGGAAGATGGTGGAATGACGCGCTCCGAGGCTACCAGTGCGCCCGGAGCCCGGCCGGAGGCCTCGCTCGGCCACGACCCGTCCGCTCAGGCGTCCTGGCCCTGCATCGCCGCGATCAGGATGTCGGCCACCTCGGGGCGGGAGAACTCCTGGGGCGGACGCTCGCCGTTGCGCAGCATCTCGCGCACCTTCGTGCCACTCAGGGAGATGCGCGTCTCCTCGCCGTGAGGGCAGGTCTTCGGCGACGCCATGCCCTCGCAGCTCTCGCACCAGAACGAGTGCTCGAAGTTCAGCGTGGTGATGCCCAGCTCACCGGGCTCGAACTCGGTGAAGATCTGCTGTGCGTCGTAGGTGCCGTAGTAGGAGCCCACACCGGCGTGGTCGCGACCCACGATGAAATGCGTGCAGCCGTAGTTCTTGCGGCAGATCGCGTGCCAGATCGCCTCGCGCGGACCCGCATAGCGCATCGCCGCGGGGAACACGCTCACCATGGCGCGATCCTTCGGGTAGTAGCCCTCGAACAGGGCCTCGTAGCAGCGCATCCGAACGTCGGCGGGCACGTCGTCGCCCTTGGTGGCCCCGACCAGCGGGTGCACCAGCAGGCCGTCGACGATCTCGAGGGCGCACTTCTGGATGTATTCGTGCGCGCGGTGGATCGGGTTGCGGGTCTGGAAACCGACGACGGTCTTCCAACCACGCTCGGCGAAGACCGCGCGGGTCTCGGCGGGCGTGAGGCGGTAGTTCTGGAAGTCATCGTGCGGGGGCAGCGAGATCACCTCGAGGGTGCCGGCGACGCAGTAGTCGCCGGCCTCGTAGACCGCCTTCACACCCGGGTGTTCGGTGTCATCGGTGCGGTAGACCGAGACCGCTTCCTTGGCCTTGTCGCGCTTGAAGGTCTCGCTGACGCGGAGGACGGCCAGCGCGTCGGCGCCCTCTGCGGGCAGCAGCGCCACGCTGCCGCCGGAGCCGAACTGATGGGCTTGGTCTTCGGAGACGGACAGGACCACGGGGATCGCCCACGGGAGGCCGTTCGCCAGTCGCATCGAGTCGAGCACGGATCGGTAGTCGGCCTCACCCTGGAACCCGGTGAGCGGGCTCAGGGCGCCGACGGCCAGCATCTCGAGGTCGGAGAGCTCGCGTTCGCCCACCACGAGCTTCGGCAGGTTGGCGGCCTCGGCGGCGAGGGCGGCTGCGGCGTCGGTGCCCGCGAGAAGGTTCACGAGGGTGCCGCCGTGCGGCGCGATCTGGTCGTGCTCAGCCATGCGTGTCGACTCCTTCAGTTGTCTTGGCAGACGTGGTTCCGGGGGGTTTCGCGCGCGGGCGCTCCAGCAGCCGCGCCGCGCCAGTGTACGGAAACGGAGGGGACGAAGCCCTGGCGGCGTATGCGAAAGGGCTGCGGTATGCTCGCCCGGCCCGAGCGGGACCCAAGCGTGGAAAGGCCCCTTTGCACACCCTGCTCCCCGACGACGAGCTCGTCGCCCTCAACCTGGCGTTCGAAGATGCGCACCCGCGCGAGATTTTGACGTGGGCGCTGGAAACGGCTGCGTTCCCGCGGATCGCGATCGCGTCGGCGTTCCAGACCGAGGGCACCATCACGATCCACATGGCCACCTCGATCATGCCCGACGTGCCCATCCTGTTCCTGGAGACCGGCTACCAGTTCGCCGAGACGCTCGCGTTCAAGGAGCAGCTCACCGACCAGCTCGGGCTGAACGTGGTCGACCTGTACGGCGAGTACACGGTGGCGCGCCAGTCCGAAGAACTGGGCGAGCGGCTGTACGAACGCGACCCCGAACGGTGCTGCGACCTCAACAAGGTGCAGCCGATGTTCCAGGCGCTCCGCGAACTGGACGCGTGGGTGACGGCGTTCCGGCGCGACTCTTCCCCCACGCGCGCGAACGCACCGTTCGTGGAGCAGTACGAGCTCGAGCCCGGCCGCTGGATCGTGAAGGTCAACCCGATGGCGAACTGGACCCACGATCAGGTGTGGGACTACTTGCGCGAGCACAACCTTCCGCACAACCCGCTGTACGACCTCGGGTACACCTCGATCGGCTGCGCACCGTGCACCCGGCTGCGCTTCGAGGGCGAGCCCGAACGCGCCGGACGCTGGGCGGGACGCGCGAAGTGGGAGTGCGGGATCCACGAGCGCGAAGCGGCGCAGCAGCGTTTGATCACCCTCGATGAGGCCTGAGCGGACGGGGCGGGGCCGCCGGGTCGGGTCCCGCCGGGTCGGGTCTGTCGCAGGTCCTCCGGATCGATACCGGAACTGAGATGCCCTCCGCTGAAGGTGTCGGCGACCCTCTCCGCATACCGCTTTCGGGATGCAGGCGGACTCCTCGCAGTCTGCGAGCCATCCGATACCGGTTTTGGGATGCAAGTGACTCCTCGGAGGTCCGAGCGACCCGATACCGCTGGCGGGATCGACCAGAAACTCTGCCCGAGCCCCCGGCTGCCCGCGGGCTAGGCGACCACCCAGAGCGCTTCGCGCGCGAGTTCGATCTCGAACCGCGTGCGCCCGCCCATCGAGTCGCCGTCGACCTGCACGGGGAACTCCTCCGAGGAGGTGACCACCACGCGTGAGGCGTCGTGCACGTAGTCGATGTCGCGGCCCTGCACATGGCGCGCCGACCCGAAGATCTGCCACGCGATCCGCGGGAGACTTCGGCGGGCGAGCCTGCGGATGCTCAGGACGTCGAGCCCGCTGTCCAAGGAAGCCTGCGGCGTCATCCGGAGCCCGCGGTCCTTGTAGTACGTGTACGGGTCGGTGCGTCCCACCATGACGGACAACGACGGGGTGGCCGGCCCGTCATCGATCGCCACCTCGAGGTCGGGCATGCGGCCCGCGTAGCCCACCATCAGTTCCCACGCCACCGAGCGGAACGCCACCCGGTCGAACTTCGCCTTGGTCCTGGGGAACTTCGTGTCCATGCGGTGCATGGCGGCGGCATCCACCCCCGCGCCACAGTTCACCGCGAAGTACCGGCCGTCGGCTCGGCCAAGATGCAAGCGGAACGCGCCGTCGTCGAGCGCCTTGCCGATCAGGACGCCGGTGGCATCGACCGGGTTCGTCGGCAGGCCGAGCGCGCGCACCAGGATGTTCGTGGCTCCCCCGGGGATCACGCCGAGCGCCGTCTCGGTGCCGGCGAGCGCGTTCACGACCTCGTTGATCGTGCCGTCGCCGGAGAAGACCACCACGAGGTCCACACCCTCGTGGACCGCCTGCGCCGCGATCTCGTTGGCGTGGCCGCGTTCCTTGGTCTCGATCACCTCGAGGCGGAAGTCGGCGGACAGCGCCTTCTCGATCACGGCCAGGGTGGGTTTGGACACCGTCCGGGCGACCGGGTTGACGATGAGCAGGACATGTTGGAACCGCACTACGGGCCAGTATGCACAGACACCCTGGTGAGCGCCGCGCCCTGGGCCTCAGCAGCCGCCGCTCACGGGCGGCAGCAGCGCGACCTCGTCGCCCTCGGCGATCACGGTGTCCCGGTTCGCGCGTTCGCCGTTCACGACGTAGGACCCCACGGAGGCGATCGAGGCGAACCGCTCGCCGTAGCGCTCGGACAGCTGGTCGACGATCTCGCCCACCGTGCGGCCGGAGGCTTCGACCCGGGAGGCGTCGGCCTGCTCGCGCAAGGCCGCGAACAACCTCACCCGGACCATGCCCACCCCACCGATTCGTGGACCACGCTGACCAGCTTGTTCGCGAACGCGGGCGAGAGCCCGTCCTCCGCGTGGCCGAAACCCTCGCCGAGGAGCAGCCGTTTGGGTTCACCCGCGGCGTCGAACAGCCGCTGGGCGTGCGAGGGAGGGAACAGCTTGTCGTCGGTGCCGTGCACGATGATCACCGGCGTGGGGGCGATCTTGCCGATCACCTCTTCGGGCGATTCGGGTTCGTCCCAGTGCTCGGGCATCCGGACACCGAAGGCGCGCAGCGCGGCCCGACCGGCGGGTGTGCCGATCTTCGTGTGCATGTTGCGACGGAGCTTGGGGTGGGCATCGTCGTGCCAATCCCAGTACGCCAACGAGGAGATCCCGACCACCGCGTCGACGCCGCCGATCAGGGCGCCGTGCCGGATCGTCGCGATCCCGCCCATAGAGGTGCCGACGGTGATGATGCGCTCGTGCCCGTCGGCGCGTGCCCGCTGGTGCACGGCCTCGATGTCGTAGATCTCCAAGCCGCCGAAGTCGCAGACGCCGGTGCTCTCGCCGTGCCCGCGCATGTCCATGGCGTAGACCGCGAACCACGGCGTGAGCTTCTCGGCGAACACCGCGAACTTGGGCTTGCGGTGCCAGCCGATCATGCCGTGGGACAGGATCAGGGCCGGCAGGTCGGCGCCCGGTTCACCCAGGCGGGTTCCGGCGATCTCGACGCCGTCCTGGGTGGTGACCGTGAACGGATACGCGGGCACCCGCCAGTGATGGGAAGTGATCCCCTGGACCGTCTTCATCGCAGGTCAAGCCTACCGGCACCGATGCCGACCCGGTATCGTGGAGTTCGACCGTTCCCACTCGCAGTCGTGGAGACACCGTGGCCTTCCTGGCGTTGTTGTCGGATCGCTCCCCCGCCGTGGCTCTGCCCGCCCTGGGTGACCTCCTTCCCGACCTCAAGCTGGAGCCGCTGTCGCTCGCCTCGCTCGACCACGTCGTGGGCTTCGACCCCACCGCGGTGCTCGTGGACGCCGTCGAGAACCCGGCGCAGGCGTGGAGCGTCTTGCAGGAACTGCGCGAGCGCGACGACCGTGTGCCGGCGATGCTGATCGTCGAGCGGGACCAGCTCGAGCGCTACCCATGGCACGAGGTCGCGGACGAGTTCGTGTATCCGGGGGCGCCCGAGGGCGAGTTGCGGGTTCGCCTGGCGATGCTTCGACGCCGCTCGGGCGCCGGCGACGGGTCGGTGATCCGGCTCGGCGCGCTGGCGCTCGACACCGAGACCTACCGCGTCACCGCGAACGGACGCTCCCTGGATCTCACGTTCAAGGAGTTCGAGCTGCTGCGGTTCCTGGCGTCGAGCCCCGGACGGGTGTTCACCCGGCCCACCCTGCTGCGCGAGGTGTGGGGCTACGACTTCTACGGCGGCACCCGCACCGTGGACGTGCACGTGCGCCGGCTGCGAGCCAAGCTCGGGCCCGAGCACGAGCACCTGATCGAGACCGTGCGGAGCGTCGGCTACCGGGCCGCCGACCCCGACTGACCTCGGACCGTCGATGCCGACACGCGCCGACGTGATCGTGATCGGCGGAGGGCAGGCGGGGCTGGCTACCAGTCGCGAGCTGGGGTTGGCCGGCGTCGACCACCTCGTCCTGGAGCGCGACCGGATCGGCGCCTCGTGGGCGGGCCTGTGGGACAACTTCCGGCTGAACACCCCGAACTGGAGCGTGCGGTTGCCGGGCATGCCCTACAGCGGTCCCGACCCGGATGCGTTCGCGTCGCGAGCCGAGATGGTCGCCCACCTCGAGCGCTACCGAGCGGAGATGGACGCGCCCGTCCTTGAGGGGATCGAGGTGCACACCCTGGAGCCCCGCGGAGAAGGCTTCGAGCTCTCCACCTCGGACGGTCCGATGTCGGCGCGGTGCGTCGTGGTGTGCACCGGCGCGTATCAGCGAGCGCTCGCGCCGCCAGGGACCGACGGCCTTCCCGCGCACGTGACGATGCTCGACACCCGCGCCTATCGGAACCCGGCGATGGTGCCCGAAGGCGTCGTGCTCGTCGTTGGAAGCGGGCAGTCCGGGTGCCAGATCGCCGAAGACCTCGTCGACGCAGGTCGGTCGGTGATCCTGTCTTGCGGCAGGGCGCCGTGGGTCCCTCGACGCATCGGCGACCACGACGTGTTCTGGTGGGCGCTCGAGACGGGCTTCATGTCGGGGACGGTCGAGACGCTGCCCTCGCCGGAGGCCCGGCTCGTGGCCCAGCTCACCGCCAGCGGAGCCGACGGCGGCCACGACCTGCACCCCCGGGCGTTGCAGGACAAAGGCGTCACCCTGGTGGGACGGTTCGCGGGAGCAGAGGACGGCCGGCTGCGGTTCGTCGACGATCTCGCCGACAGCATCGCGTGGGGGGATGCGCGCTACCGCGACTTCTCCCGGCTGGTCGAGCGGTTGTGCACCGAGCGCGACCTCGAGGTTCCGGACCTGCCCGACCCGGCACCGTTCGTGGCGGACGCATCGCCGCCCCTCGACGCACGGTCGATCGGCACCATCATCTTCTCGGGCGGCTTCCGCCCCGATTACTCCTGGGTCCACGTGGACGGTGGGTTCGACCCCATGGGATTCCCGGCGCAGGTGGACGGAGCCAGCACCGTCGTCCCCGGACTGTTCTTCGTGGGCGTGCATTTCCTGCGCACCCGCAAGTCGTCGCTGCTCTGTGGTGTGGGTGAGGATGCCGCGATCGTGGCAGAGGCCGTCAGGCGGCATCTGGCCGCGGGCGGCGCCGGCGCACCGGGACCGAACGGTCCAGGACCCACGACCTAGCACGTCGGCGTCACCCCCGAAATGACCCACACGGGCTCTGCGCTGTAGAGCACTTCGCGGCCGATGTCTCGGGCATGAACGGAGAGCACGAAGGCGCGATGCTCGTCCCGCTCTCGGGACTCATCCCCCTCGGTCTCGCGCCCTGAGCCTTCGTTCACCCGGCTCGCGTCGGCGCCTCGTGGCCCGCACCCGTCGCGTCGACGCGAGCCGGCAAGCTCAACCCGAACGGCCCCTCGCCCACCCCCTCGGGCTCGGGGCCGTTCACCTTTGCCGGGTCAGGGCACGTCGGCGAAGCGGTCGTCCTCGGTGTCTTCGACCTCGCGGATCATCACGCCCTCGTCGTCGAACAACCAGTCCGGAAGGTCCCAGTCCTGGGGATCGTCGTGGGCTGCAAGCAGCTCGTCCATGCCGCCCTCCCTCTCGCGTCGCGGCGAACGGTGAACCCGCCGTATCGGCACCCGTCAGGCGGGACCGTAGTCCGGCCGCCCCCGACGAACGGGAGGGATCGACGCCTCGTAACGCAGAGTTAACGCCCAGGTAACAGGTCCCCGTCGCTCGGCTCCTAGCCTTGGCAGAACGTCGGTCGAGGCAAGGGGGAAGGCGTGGCAACACCGAAGGACGTCATCGCGATGGCGAAGGAACAGGGAGCCCAGATCGTGGACTTCCGCTTCACGGACCTGCCTGGCCAGGTCCAGCACCTGTCGGTGCCGGTGCACGAGCTCACCGAGGAGAAGCTCACCGAGGGCCAGCCGTTCGACGGCAGCTCGATCCGCGGGTTCCAGGAGATCCAGGAGTCGGACATGCTGTTGATGCCCGACTGCGACACCGCGTTCATGGATCCGTTCACCAAGCACCCCACCATGAACATCACGTGCTTCGTGAAGGACCCGGTGACCGGCGAGGACTATTCGCGCGACCCGCGCAACATCGCGAAGAAGGCCGAGCTGTATCTGAAGCAGACCGGTATCGCCGACCGTTCGTACTGGGGGCCCGAGGCCGAGTTCTACATCTTCGACTCGATCCGCTACGACCAGAACGAGTTCGAGGGCTACTACCACGTGGACTCGGTGGCGGGCGCCTGGCAGACCGGCAAGGAAGAGACCGGCGGCAACCTCGGCTACAAGCCGCGATACAAGGGCGGCTACTTCGCGCTTCCCCCGATGGACAAGTACCAGGACCTGCGCACCGACATGGTGCTGAACCTGGAGAAGGTGGGTCTCACGATCGAGGTGCACCACCACGAGGTCGGCACCGCGGGCCAGGCCGAGATCGACATGCGCTACGACACCCTGCTGACCACGGCGGACAACGTCATGAAGTACAAGTACGTGGTCAAGAACACGGCGTACCAGGCCGGCAAGACCGTGACGTTCATGCCCAAGCCGCTCTTCATGGACAACGGCTCCGGGATGCACACCCACCAGTCCCTGTGGACCGGCGACGAGAACCTTTTCTGGGACGAGGTGGGCTACGGCGGCATCAGCGACGCGGCGCGCTGGTACATCGGTGGGCTGCTCGCCCACGCACCGTCGCTCCTGGCCTTCACGAACCCGACGACGAACTCCTACCGCCGGCTGGTGCCGGGCTACGAGGCCCCGATCAAGCTGGTGTACAGCCAGCGGAACCGGAGCGCCTGCGTCCGGATCCCGCTGGGGTCGAAGAGCCCGGCGGCCAAGCGCCTGGAGTTCCGCACGCCGGACCCATCGTGCAACCCGTACCTGGCGTTCAGCGCGATGCTCATGGCCGGGATCGACGGCATCAAGAACAAGATCGAGCCGCCGGACCCGATCGACAAGGACCTGTACGACCTGCCGCCCGAGGAGAAGGCGATGGTCAAGCAGGTGCCCGGGTCGCTGGAGGAGGTCCTCGACGCGCTGGAGGAGGACCACACCTTCCTGCTGGAGGGAGGGGTGTTCACCCCGGACGTCATCGAGACGTGGCTCGAGTACAAGCGGACCC
>DATLPI010000237.1:0-14719 GCA_035535815.1 Actinomycetota bacterium
CCGCCCTTGGTGAAGGGGCAGATGAGGTCGATGACCTTGATGCCCGTTTCGAGAATCTGCGCGGAAGGGTCCTGGTCCGTAAGCTTCGGCGCCGGACGGTGAATGGTGTAACGCTTCTCCGTCTTCGGTGCGGGCTGGTCGTCCACGGGATCGCCGGTGACGTTGAAAATGCGGCCCAGCACGCCCTCGCCCACGGGCACGCTGATCGGTGAGCCACTGTTCTCCACGGGGGAGCCACGGACCATGCCGTCGGTGGGCTTCAGCGCGATCGTGCGGACCTGACTGTCGCCGATGTGCTGGGCCACCTCGCACGTGATCGTCGTGGTCTGCTCGTCGAGCAGGACGTCGATCCGCACGGCGGTGTTGATCTCGGGGAGCTGGCCCGGCGGGAACTCGACGTCGACCACGGGGCCGATGACCCGGACGACGCGACCGGCCGCGTGCCCGTTGCTTGCGTTCGTGGTGGTGTCAGCCATTCGTCACTCTCCTGAAGCGGCGGACAGGGCCTCGGCCCCGCCGACGATCTCACTGATCTCGGTGGTGATCTCGTCCTGGCGGGCGCGGTTGGCCTGCCGGGTGTAGACCTTGATGAGCTCCTCCGCGTTGTCGGTCGCCGCCTTCATGGCGCGGCGGCGGGCCGCGTTCTCGGAGGCCGCGGACTCGAGCATGGCGGCGTAGACCTTGGTGATCACGTACTGCGGCAGCAGGTGATCCAGGATCTCGGTGGGACCCGGTTCGTACAGGTATTCGGCGGCGGGGTTGCCGCCGGTGCCGGTCACCTCTTCCGGCGCGATCGGCAGGAACCGTTGGTGGGTGGCGCGCAGCGTGAACGCCGAACGGAAGTCGGTGTACACGCAATGCAGCTCGTCGATCTCGCGGTCGGCGAAGTCCTGGATCAGCGCCTGGCCGACCTCTTGCGCGATCTCGTAGGTCGGCACCTCGCTGTGACCCTGCCACTCACGGTGGATCGGCACGGCCCGGAATCGGAAGTAGCCCACGCCCTTCTTGCCGCTGATGTAGAGCACGGGCTCCAGCCCGCGGGCGCGGATCGACTCGACCTGCTGTTCGGCGATCTTCAGCACGTTGGAGTTGTAGGAGCCGGCGAGCCCGCGATCGGACGTGACCACGAGCACACCCACCTTGGCGGGTTGCTCCCGGTCCTCCAGGAGCGGGTGCGCCACAGAACCGGCTTGGGCTGCGACGTCTTCCATGGCCTGGGTGAGCTGGATCGCGTAGGGACGCGCCGCTTCGACGCGCTGCTGCGCCTTCACGATGCGCGAGGACGCGATCAGCTCCATCGCGCGGGTGATCTTCATCGTCGAGTGAACCGAGCGGATCCTTCGACGGACGACGCGGAGTTGGGCTCCCATCGCGTTACGTCGGCTCCTGCGCGCCGGCCTCGCCGCTGGGGCCCGCCCCCTCCTCGGATCCGGCCGTGCGCTCCTCGAGGCTGTCTTCGACGCGGCCCCCAGGGCCGTCATCGAGATCGTCGTCGGCCGAGGACATGCGATCCCAGCCCACATCGGGCTTGACCTCGTCCGGCGGCGTGGTCGAACCCAGGGCTGCTTCGGACCCGGGCCCGCCCGACGCCGGCACGAACGTCTCCTTGAAGCCGGCGATCGCGGCTTTGAGCTTGTCCTCGGTCTCGTCCGAGAGCTCGCCGGTGGTGCCGATCGTCTCCAGGACCTCCGGGCTCCGGGTCTGCAGGTACTCACCCAGCTCGGTGACGAACCGCTTCGCGTCCTCGACCGGCAGGTCGTCGAGCGCCGCGCTCACCGTGGCGGCGTAGACGTAGACGACCTGCATCTCCATCGGCAGCGGCGCGTTCCGCGGCTGCTTCAGCACCTCGATCACGCGAGCACCTCGAGACAGCTGCTGCTGCGAGGCCTTGTCCAGCTCGGAACCGAACTGCGCGAACGCTTCCAGCGCGCGGTACTGGGCCAGGTCCAGGCGCAGGCGCCCGGCGACCCTCTTCATGGCCTTGGTCTGCGCGTTGCCGCCGACGCGGCTCACCGACGTGCCGACGTTGATCGCGGGCCGCACGCCGGAGAAGAACAGCTCGGACTCCAGGAAGATCTGTCCGTCGGTGATCGAGATCACGTTGGTCGGGATGTACGCCGAGATGTCGCCGCCCTTGGTTTCGATGATCGGCAGGGCCGTCATCGAACCCCCGCCGAGCTCGTCGGAGAGCTTCGCGGCGCGCTCCAACAGCCGCGAGTGCAGGTAGAACACGTCGCCCGGGTAGGCCTCGCGGCCCGGAGGACGGCGCAACAGGAGCGAGAGGGTCCGGTAGGCGGTGGCTTGCTTCGACAGGTCGTCGAAGACGATCAGCGCGGCCTCGCCGTTGTACATCCAGTAGGCGCCCAGCGCCGCGCCCGCGTACGGCGCGATGTACTGGAACGGCACCGGGTCCGAAGCCGACGCGTTGACGATCGTCGTGTATTCGAGCGCGCCGTTCTCGCGGAGCGTCTCGGCGACCTCGGCGACGGTCGAGGCCTTCTGGCCGATGGCGACGTAGATGCACTTGACCTGGTTCTCGGTCCCCCACGACTCGCGCTGGGCGATGATCGCGTCGACCGCGACCGCGGTCTTGCCGGTCTGGCGGTCGCCGATGATCAGCTGACGCTGACCCCGCCCGATGGCGGTCATGGCGTCGATCGCCGTGATGCCCGTGTACAACGGTTCCTTCACCGGCTGGCGGCTGACGACGTTGGCGGCCTGCACCTCGAGGTTCCGCGTCTCGGTGCTGGCGATCGCCCCTTTGCCGTCGATGGGCCGGCCGAGCGCGTCAACGACCCGGCCCAGGAACCCGTCGCCCACCGGCATCGACAAGATCGTGCCGGTTTGCTTGACGGGGTCGCCCTCTTCGATGTGGGAGGACTCGCCGAGGATCACGCAACCGATCTCATCTTCGTCGAGGTTCAGCGCGAGTCCGAGCACGCCCCCGGGGAACTCGAGCAGCTCGTTCGCCATAGCGCGAGGCAACCCCTGCACGCGGGCGATCCCGTCGCCGGTCTCGACGACCCGGCCGATCTCCCCCCGCTCCACGCTCGGCGAGTAGCTTTCGACGTTCCTTCGGAGCGCCTCCGCGATGCTCGCGGGATCGATGTTCAGTGCCATACCCTCACACGCTCCCCTGCTGTCCTGTTGCGAGCTGCTGCTTGGCTCGGTCGAGCCGAGTTGCCACCGAGCCGTCGAAGACCTCATCGCCGACACGCGCCACGACCCCACCGACCACGGCGGGATCGACCACCACCTTGACGTCCACCGTGCGCCCCGTCGCCTGCGACAGTGCCTGGGCGAGCCGGTCACGCTGCGCGTCGCTGAGCGCCACGGCGCTGCGAACCTCTGCGAGCGCATGGTCGCGTTCGCCGGCCGCCCGTTCGGCCAGCGCCTGGACGACGTCCGGGATCTCACGCGAGCGTCCGGCGTCGATCACGAACCCCAGCAGGCTCACGGTGACGGGGTTCGCGCGGTCGCCGAGGAGCTCGGCGACCACGGCCTTCTTGTTCTCCGTGGGCAGCGTGGCGTCGGTGAGCGCCTCACGCAGGGCCGTGTTCTGTTCCAAGGCCTTGGCGAACCCGTAGAGCTCGTCCTCGACCACGGTGAGTACGCCCTCGGCTCCGGCGACCGAGAACATGGCCTCGGCGTACCCAGTGATCAGGTCAGGATCGCGTGGCATGTCAGTTCTGCGCGTTCCCGCGCGTGACCTCGTCGATGTAGTCGTCGATCAGGCGGGCGTGGGCACTCTCGTCCAGGGATTCGCCGACCACTCGCCCGGCCAGTTCGACCGCGATCTCGCCGACCTGATCTCTGAGTTCGGAGAACACCCGGTCGCGTTCGACGCGGATCTCCTCCTGCGCCCGAAGCACGGTGGCCTGGGCTTCCTCGGTGGCCGCGGCTTGGATGTCGGCCCGGACCTGGTCGGCGGCCACACGAGCTTCTTCGATGATCCGGTTGGCCTCGCCCTTCGAATCGGCGAGCTGTGCGCGGTAGTCCGCGAGGAGTTGGTCGGCCTCCTTCCGGGTGCTTTCCGCCTTCTCGAGTTCGCCCTGGATCTTGGTCCGACGCTCTTCGAGCATCGTGTTCAGACGCGGCAGGACCCACTTCCACATGAAGAAGAACAGGACCGCGAACGCCAGCGCGCCCACGACGAGTTCCTCCCAGTGCGGGTAGAGATCGGCCTTGTCGTTCGTCTCCTCGGCCGCTTCGGCGAGGAGCGCCAGGATGGTGGCTATCACGATGCGAGCCCCTCCCCTAGATGATGAACGAGAACGCGATGCCGAACAGGGCCAACGCCTCGATCAAGCCGATGCCGATGAACATGGTTGCTCGAACCTGTCCCGCGTACTCGGGCTGACGGGCCATCGCCTCGACGGACTTGCCGATCAGGACACCCAACCCGATGCCGGGGCCGATCGCGGCGAGGCCGATCACGAGCCCCCGGCCGATGGTCGCCAAGCCTTCGCTGGTATCCGCGGCCTGCGCTAGTAGAGCCAACATCGTCAACGCCTCCTTGTTCGTTAGATCAGTGCTCTTCGGCCATCGCGCCGCCGATGTAGGACGCGGTCAAGATGGCGAAGATGAACGCTTGAAGCCCGGATACGAAGATCTCGAAGCCCACGAGGGCGACGCCGATCGCGAATGAGAACGGGGCGAAGATGATCGTGAATCCGCCCTGGAGCATGGCGACGGTGCCGAGGAAGAACACGGCGAGCAGGAAGTGGCCCGCCATGAAGTTGGCCCAGAGTCGGACGGCCAGGGTGATCGGCCGGATGATGATCTGGGTGAAGAACTCGATCGGTACGAGCAGGGGATAGAGCCACCAGTGGGCACCCGGCGGGAAGCACACGTGCTTCAGGTAGCCACCAACACCGTGCTTCGCGATGCCCACCCCGTTGTAGGTGACCCACGCGATGATGGCCATGACCAGCGGGAAGGCGACCCGGCTGTTCGACGAGAAGTTGATGCCCGGCACGACCTCGAAGATGTTCCAGAAGAAGATCGCGAAGAAGAACGTCGCGAGCAGCGGGAGGAATCGGTCGCTATCCGTGCCGAGCATCGGGAACGCGATGTTCTCGCGCACGAAGTCGATCCCCACCTCGGCCAGGCTCTGCGTCTTGGTGGGGACGACCTTCGTGCGGCGCAGGCCGAAGTAGAAGAAGGCGATGAACAGCACCATCCCGAACAACACCAGGAAGTTGATGAAGTTCATGCAGAAGGACAGGCTGCCGATCTTGAGGGAGGGACCCCAGCACCCCCAGACGAAGTCTTTCGTGGTAGGCGGCTCGAACGCCGCGATCAGTCCGGCGAGTCCGTTCAACGCCGCGCCCCCTGGCCCTCGGGGAAGCTCCAGAGGTCGGCCTGCATCCGCCCGGCGATCATCTTGATCTCGACCGACAACAGCACCACGGTGCCGACGACGAAGGCGGCCACGAAGGCGGCGACCGAGAACCACGCCAGTTGCTCCAGCAGCAGGAGCAGGACGATCAGGATCGCCATCCGGACGAGGAAGCCACCGAGCGCGACCCCGTAGAGCAGCGTGAGCGAGATCCGAGCTGCGTACGCCACCGACACCGCGAAGAACACGAAGTTGGCGAACACGAGGACGGTAGCCAGGCCCGCGGAGATCGCCGCGTCGGTTCCCCCCACCAGCGCCGCAACGAGCACCACGATGACGATGGCCGGCACGGAAAACGGAAGCACCCTCCGGACGAGCTCGAGTTCGGGCTCAGTTGCTACCACGGGTCTCCCTTGCCGTACCTCAGATACACGATGTAGGTCGCCGCGCACGCGCCCAAGACCGTCCCGATGGCGAAGAACACGTGCGACGCTCCGACGAGTCGGTCGACGACGTACCCCACGCCGCCCCACACGAGGATCCCGGCGATCATGGTCGCAGTGACGCTCCACCCCATCCCCATGCCAGACCAAGCAGCTTCTCGTTGAGGTGGGGCAGCCATGCGCGCCGGAGTATAGCGGCGGCGTCAGGACCCCGTCAAAATCGCGAGAAGAGCGTTTCCGCAGGTCCGAGGGCATTTTCTCGTGACTTTGTGAAAGTTTTCACGAGCCGGGCGGGCGTGTCGGCCCTCCGGATCCTCGGGGTGGACGCAGCCCGAGAACGCCCTAGGCGCGTGGTTGCCTGGCGACGCCAACACTGACGGCGGCGGCCTGCTTGCGACCCTTGCGGATGCTGCTCACCAGGTTGATCGAGGCGGCCGCCAACCCGGCGCCGAACAGCAGCGTGCCCCACACGTTCACCTGCGGCGGCACGCCGATGCGGGTGGCGCCGTACACCCAGGTGGGGAACGTGCTCGTCTGGCCCTGCACGAAGTTCGTGATCACGAAGTCGTCGAGAGAGAGCACGAACGCCAGGAGGAAGCCCGCCACGACGCCGGGGAAGATCAGCGGCAGGGTCACCTTGAAGAACGCCACCAGCGGGGTCGCGAACAGATCCTGGGCAGCGTTCTCCAGTGACCGATCCAGGCCTTGCACGCGCGCACGCACCGTGATCGCCACGAACGCGATCGAGAACCCGATGTGGGAGAACAGGATCGTCGGGTACCCGATGTGGATGCCCAGGTTCAGCTGCCCGTTCGCCTGCACGAACATGGACAACAAGGCCGACCCGAGCACGATCTCGGGCACCGCGATGGCGAGGAAGATCACGAAGTTCAGGCCACCTCGCCCACTGAATGAATAGCGACCCAGCACCAATCCGATCAGGGCCCCCAGGATGGTTGCGATGACGGCCGCCGGGATGGCGACGCTGATCGAGACCTTCAGCGACTGGTTCAGGTCGGTCTGGGCCAGCCAGTTCTTCCACCAGTTCAGCGTGCAACAGGTGAACTTGGCGGTCTGACGCTCGCCTTTCAGATCGTTGAACCCGTACAGGATCATCAGCAGCACCGGGCTCGTGAGGTACAGGATCATCGCCCCGGTGAACACCGGCAGGATGTAGCTCGTCAGCCTGCGACGCTTCCGGCGCAGCGGCGCGGGGGCCGGTTCCGCCGGCGCCTGCGGCTCGACCGCGACCGCGCTCATGTCGCCACTCCCGCGGCCAGCGTCTCGTCCTCGGTGCCCAGCAACCGGGCATAGATCAGCGCCAGGACCAGCATGCCGATCATCAGGATCACCGACAGCGCGGCCGCCTGCGGGTAGTTGGCCTCGGTGAGGAACTTCGACTGGATGATGTTGCCCACCATCTGGTCACCCGGTCCGCCGAGCACCGCGGCGTTCACGTAGTCGCCCGTAGCCGGCACGAACGTCAGGATCACCGCGGCGAACACCCCGGGCATCGACATCGGCAGCACCACCTTGCGGAACGCCTGGAACCGCGTCGCGTACAGGTCCTTGGCGGCTTCGACCAGGCGCTTGTCGATGCGCTCCAACGCGACGTAGAGGGGCAGGAACGTGAACGGCAGGAAGTTGTACGCGATCCCCCAGATCACCGCGATCCTCGTCTGCAGGATCTTGAAACTCTCCGGCAGCAGCCCCAGATCCTTCAGCGGACCGAAGATCAGGCCGTCGTCGCCCAGGATGAACTTCCACTGCACCGTCCTGATCACGAACGAGACGAAGAACGGCACCAGTATCAGGAAGAACAACGTCGACTTCCATCGCCCGGCGTAGAACGCGATCCAGTACGCCATGGGGTAGGCAGCCAGGATGCAGAAGACCGTCGCCGTCGCCGAGATCCCCAGCGACTTCCAGTAGAAGCCGCCGTAGTCGGACAACGCCTTGCTGTAGTTGGAGAACTCCCACGTGAACGAGAACCCACCCGAGAGCAGGCCGCCCGACTGCAGCGAGGTGTAGACGATCAGAGCCAGTGGCACGAGGAACGCCAGGAACAGGAACAGCGTACCGGGGGCGAGCAGCCCGTAGGCCACGCCACGCTGGCGCCTGGCCAACGCCCGGCCCCCACGTTTCGGCGGCTCACCGCCGAGGGTCTCGGGCGAGGCGACCGGCACCTCGCTCACGTGGCTGCCCCTCCGCTCATCGTGCTCCCGCTAGCTCTCCGTGAGCGGGATGAAGATCGAGTCCCACTCCTCGCGCTCGTCGTCGGTCGTGAACTCACGTCCGAACTTGAGTTGGCTGAGCATCGCGTCGTCGGGCCACAGGAAGGGGCTCTCGGCCATCGCCGCCAGGGCTGCTGCCGTGTCCGGATCCTTCTCTTCCTTGGCGTGATCGGCGATCAGTCCCTGCACCGCGGGCACCGGTGACATGTAGGCCACCCATTCGGTGACGTCCTGGGCGACCTCCGGGTCGTAGTAGTAGTCCATCAGCTTGTAGGCACCCTGCGGGTTCTTGGCGCCGACGGGGATCAGCATGTTGTCGATCCAGAGCAGCGCGCCGCCCTCGGGGATGACGAACTCGAACGGGTAGCCCTCCCAGATCTTGTAGTAGAGGACGTCGCCAGACCACGCCATCGTGGCCGACAGGTTCCCCGCCACCAGGTCGTCGATGTAGCCCTGGTCGTAGAAGGTCCGCACCGTCCCGGAGTCCTTCAGCTTCTGGATCCAGGCGGCCGCTGCCTTCCAGTCCTCCGGGGTGGAATCCGCAGGATCGATCCCGAGGTTGATCATCACCAGGTCAGGCATGTCCTGCTTCAGCATGCCCACCGAGGCCGTGCCCACCAGATCGGGGTTCATGAGGTCGTCCATCGTCGTGATGGGGGCGCTGACCTTCGTGGTGTCGTACCCGATCCCGGTGGTGCCCGACTGCCACGCCATCGAGAACTTGTTCCCGGGGTCGTACACGGGGTCCTTCGCGAAGGGCGCGGCGTTCGCGTCGAAGTTCGGCCGCATCGACGGGTCGAGCTCGGTGACCCACTCGTTCTGGATCAACGCGGTCAGCTCACGGCCGTTCGTGATGACGATGATGTCCCAGCCGGTGTCCTGGCCGGCCTCCAACTGCGGGAGCAGCTTGCCGAAGAACGAGTCGTTGGAGTTGATCACCGTCTCGTAGTTCACGGTGATGTCGTTGGCCTTCGTGAAGCTGTCGAGCGACGGCGAGTAGCGGTCGCCGTCGGCGTTCGTCGCTTTGTCGATGTACAGGGGCCAGTTGGCGAAGTTGATCTCGCTGCCCGGCGTGGCGGAGAAGTCCACGGTGGAACCCGTGGTTCCGGTGCCCGACCCGGTCTCGGTCTTGCCGCACGCCGCCAGGATGGAGGACAGGCTGAGAGCTCCGACGCTCACGCCGCCCACCTTGATCAGCTGCCTGCGCGAGAGTCGACGCTGCGTCATCCCTCGCATCAGTGCCCGGGACATCTCGGGCGTGGGCTCGATGCGATCGTCCGTCATTCGGCTTCCTCCTCCATCGACAGTCCCTCCTGCGGGATCACCGCGAAGGTGTGCTCGGGTTTCCAGGACAGCGTGACCTGCTCTCCTTGATGCGGGGCCTCGTCGGCTCCCAGGTTCTGGACGTAGGCGGTCAGGACCGCCCCGCCCGCTGCTTCGACCTTGTACTGGTGGCTCACACCGATGTAGGTGGTCATAGCGACCGTGCCGCCGATGTGGTTCAGCGCCGGGCCGGGGTCGCGGTCGCCCGCGGTGATCGTGATCTTCTCGGGCCGGACCCCGACCTTGAGGGCCGAACCGGCGTTCGAGGGGATCCGGGTCGACGGCACCCTCACCACCGGACCGGCGGCGAGCGACACCGTGGCCTCGCCGTCGTTGGTTTCCTTCATCTCGCCCTCCAGGAGGTTCGAGGCGCCGAGGAACCCGGCGACGAACTCGGTGGCCGGGTTCTCGTAGACGTCCTCGGGGGCGCCGAGCTGTTCGATCCTGCCCTGACGCATCACCGCGAACCGGTTGGACATCGTCATGGCCTCTTCCTGGTCATGGGTCACGTAGATGAACGTGATCCCGACCTCTTGCTGGATGCGTTTGAGCTCGAGCTGCATCTGCTTGCGCAGCTTCAGGTCGAGCGCGCCCAGCGGCTCGTCCAGGAGCAGCACCTTCGGGTGGTTCACGAGGGCGCGGGCCAGGGCGACCCGTTGTTGCTGGCCTCCCGACATCTGCGGGGGCTTGCGCTCCTCGAAGCCGACGAGGTCGACGAGCTTCAGGGCGTCCTTCACGCGGGTGCCGACCTCGTCCTTGCCCACCTTCCGGCGACGGAGACCGAACGCGACGTTCTCGAAGACGTTGAGGTGCGGGAACGGCGCGTAGGACTGGAACACGGTGTTGACGTCGCGCTTGTAGGGCGGAAGATCGGTGACGTCGCGTCCGCCCAGGTACACGGTGCCGTAGGTGGGATCTTCGAACCCGCCGATCATGCGAAGGGTCGTGGTCTTGCCACAGCCCGACGGCCCGAGCATCGAGAAGAACTCCCCTTCTTCGATGTCGAGCGACAGGTCGTCCACCGCGGCGACGTCACCGAACTCCTTCGTGACGCGCTCGAGGCGCACGTCGATCTCCTTCGCCACCTCCACCCCCCTGCCTCCGGCCGGCCCGCCCCAACTGCGGCGGGCGGCGGCGATCATCACCCGATACGGCTAGTCATGCAGCCCCGGGATCGGACATGCATCATCGACCACTTGTACGGAACGGACAAGGGGCGAGATTCGCGCTCACCCCTCACGAGGGGTCATGGGCAGAGGTCACGCCCTGGTCAGAAGGGCTACCTCCGGGTGGTCCTTCGTCATGGCGCCGCCATCGGTCGAGCGCCGGGAGCGCCGTGATCAGGAACAGCACCAAGGCGGCCAGCAGGATCAACCCGACGGTGGTCCGGCCGTCGATGAGCCCCACGGCGAGCGCGCTGCCGGAGATCAACAGGCTCCACAGGTACATCAACAACACCGCGCGCGGGTGACTGTGCCCGATCTCCATCAGGCGGTGGTGGATGTGCTCCTTGTCCGCGTGGCCGATGCCTTGACCTCGCCACGTGCGGCGTGCCACCGCCAACACCACGTCGAGGAAGGGGATGAACAACACCAGCAGGAGGACCAGGAGCGGCCCAGCGATCGCCGCGAGGTCCCCGCCCGAGGGCGGCAACGGGTTACGTCCCACCCCCGAGATCGTGAACAGCGCCACGAGCATGCCCAGCAGCATCGAGCCGGTGTCGCCCATGAAGATCTTCGCCGGGTGGAAGTTCCACGGCAAGAATCCCACGCAGATCCCCACGGTGATCACCGACAACAGGGCCGCCGCGGAGGCGTCGCCGAAGGTGCTGGGCGTGCGCACCACGTAGATGAAGAAGCACCCGGCGGTGATGGCCACCATGCCCGCGGCCAGGCCGTCGAGGCCGTCGACCAGGTTCACGGCGTTGGCGATCACCACGACCCACAGGATCGTGAGCAGGACCGAAAGATCGGAGGTCAGGCTGACGACCTGCAGGCTCCCGGGGATCCAGAAATAGGTGAGGGACGCACCCATCAGGTACAGCACGCCGGCGATGAAGACCTGCGCCGTGAACTTCGCCAGCGCCGAGGTGCCGCGCCGATCGTCGATCAGCCCGAGGCCCACCATCATGGTGCACGTGACCAGCGCGGCGAGCGGCTCCGGGCTGCCCGCCTGCATGTCGGAGAAGAACGGCAGCAGGAACGAGACACCGAGACCCACCAGGAAGCCCGCGTACATCGCGAGCCCTCCCATGGTCGGCGTCGCCACGGGATGGACCTTGCGGTCCCCGGGGCGATCGATGGCCCCCATGCGCACCACCAATCGCCGCACGAGCGGCGTGACGAGGAACGTCGTCCCCGCGCTCGCGAGGAAGATCAGCAGGTAGGCGCTCACGCTGGGCTCAGTGTGCGGGCCCGGCCGCCGTGCGGCAACCGGGCCCCGCCCGCCGGTCGTCCGCGCTACGGATAGAGCGGGAACCGCTGCATAAGGTCGCGCACCTGGGCGCGGGCCTTCTCCTTGACGCCCGAGTCCTCGGGGTGCTTCATGACCTCGCCCAAGATGCTCGCGATCTCGCGCATCTCGGGCTCGTCCATGCCGAGCGTCGAGGGGCCGGGCGTGCCCACGCGGATCCCGGACGGTGTCGAGGGCGGGTTCGGGTCGTAGGGGATCTGGTTCTTGTTGAGTGCGATCCCCACCTCGTCGGCTACGGCCTCCGCGGTCTTGCCGTCGATGTCGAGCGGCCGCGTGTCGGCCAGGATCAGGTGCGAATCGGTACCGCCGGACACGATACGGAGCCCTTCGTCGCTGAGCCCGGCGGCCAGAGCCCGCGCATCACGGACGGTGCGATCCGCGTAGGCCTTGAACTCGGGGGTGGACGCCTCCTTCAGCGCTACGGCCTTCGCGGCGATGCAGTGCTCCAGCGGGCCTCCCTGCATCATCGGAAACACGGCCTTGTCGATCGCCTTGGCGTGCTCCTCCTTGCACACGATCATGGCGCCGCGGGGGCCGCGCAGGGCCTTGTGCGTGGTGAAGGTGACCACGTCGGCGTAGGGGACGGGCGATGGATAGGCGTCGCCCGCCACGAGACCGATGAAGTGCGAGGCATCGACCCACAGGAGGGCACCGACCTCGTCGGCGATCTCGCGGAAGGCCGCGAAGTCGATCGTGCGGGGATAGGCCGTGTAGCCGCTCAGGATGATCTTCGGACGTTCGGCCTTGGCGAGGTCGCGGATCCGGTCCATGTCGAGCTGCTCGGTCTCGCGGTCGACCTCGTAGCCGATGAAGTTGAACCATTTGCCGCTGACGTTCACCGGCGAGCCGTGCGTGAGGTGCCCGCCGTGCGCCAGGACCATGCCCAGGACCTTGTCGTCGGAATGCGGTTCGAGGAACGCACCGAACACCGCCAGGTTGGCCGAGGCGCCGGAGTGGGGCTGCACGTTCGCGTGGTCGGCGCCGAACAGCGCCTTGGCACGGTCGATCGCCAGTTGCTCGGTGACGTCGACGAACTCGCACCCGCCGTAATAGCGCCGCCCGGGGTAGCCCTCGGCGTACTTGTCCGTCATCGTCGAACCCAGGGCCGCCAGCACGGCTGGGCTCGCGTAGTTCTCCGAGGCGATGAGGCGCAGGTTCGTCCGCTCGCGCTCCAGCTCGTTGACCAGTGCCTCGGCGACCTCCGGGTCGGCGGCCTTCAAGGCCTCCCAGTCGGCGGCGTATTCCTTGTTCGTCATCTCGGTAGCTCCCCTCGCTCGATCTCGGCGATCTGCTCCAGTCTCGGGATGTGCCGTCCACCCTGGAACCCGGTGGCCAGCCACACCCGGGTGATCTCCCTCGCGTAGGCGGGGGCGATGAACCGGGCACCCATGCTCAGGACGTTCGCGTCGTTGTGCTCGCGGGACAGCTGGGCGAGGAACAGGTCGTGGCAGAGTGCCGCGCGGACGCCGTGCACCTTGTTGGCCGCGATCTGCTCGCCCTGGCCGGAGCCACCCACGACGATCCCTCGGTCGGCTCGTCCGTCGGCGACCAACGTGGCGGCCGCGGCACAGAACGCCGGGTAGTCCACGGGCTCGGTGGAATCGGTGCCGCAGTCCACCACCTCGTGGCCCTGCTCACCCAAGAACGCCTTCAGGTCTTCCTTCAGGGGGAAGCCCGCATGATCCGAACCCATCGCGATCCGCATGCTCACGCCTCTCCGCTGGCCTCGGGCACGGCGGCCGGACCGTAGAGGCCGTTCAGCAGTCGCCCGATCCACTGGTCGAGCTCCCACGCGATCGCGCGGTAGCTCTCGAGCGGCATCCCCAACGGATCGACGACATCCTCGTCATAGGTGTTGCCGGCGAATCCGCCGCTGCGAACGGCCTGCGCCTCGGCGACCCGGCCGACGAGGTCGTCGGGCTCGCCGTCGAAGACCGGCGGCAACTGATCCAGCAGCCGCACCAGCTCCTTGAGGGTGAACGTCGTGGTCGCGGCATCGTTCGCGAGCCGTATCACGTCGTCGCGGTGTTCGGCCGCCATGCAGATCACGAGATCGGCCTCCTGCGGCATGGCGCGGGTCAAGGCGCGGGCGCGGTGGGCGCTGATATCGCTCCCCAGCTCGGCGGCCGCCTTCACCGACTCGGCCATCGCGGGGTTGCCCTCCAGGCCCGCGGTGCCGGCCGAGGAGACCGTTGGAGCGGCGTCGTCGAAGCGTGTTCGAAGCCCATCACGAAGCAGGCCCTCGGCCATCGGGGAGCGGCAGATGTTGCCCGTGCACATGACGAGGATGGAGGTCATGACGAGGGCCGCGAGTCTAGCAGCGGCCCCTCCCGGGGCAGTAATCGTCGCAGTGTGTCCACGCTGACGCCGCCCCGACGCAGTACTCGAGCATCGCCGTGGGCCAGGTCGATCACGGTGGAGGACGCCCCTTCCAACGGGCGCTCGTCGCAGAGGTAGATCGCGACGAGTTCACCGAACGTGGCCTGCAGGTCCGCGCACGTGGTGAGCGGCGGGGTACCCGACCGGTTCGCGCTGGTCATCGCCAGCGGTCCCGAGCCGGCGAGGACCGCTGCCGTCAGCGGGTGCGCCGGCACACGGAGGCCGATCGTGGCGGGGTCCCCGCCGAGGTCCCACGAGACACTCGCCTCGGTCCGCGGGAGCACGATCGTGAGCGCGCCGGGCCAGCAGGCCGCGGCCAGGGTCGCCGCCCGATCGTCCACCTGCGCGAGACGCTCGGCGTCGGTGACGGAGCCGACGAGGACGGGCAGGGCCACGTCGCGCGATCGCACCTTCGCCTCGAACAGCCGCTCGGTGGCTCCCTCGACCACTGGTGAGGTGCCGATGCCGTACACCGTGTCGGTCGGGAGCACGATCAGCTCCCCCTGACGCGCTGCGGCGGCCGCATC
>DATLPI010000238.1:0-2012 GCA_035535815.1 Actinomycetota bacterium
TGCTGGTCGCCACGGGTCCACTCACCAACGTGGCGCTGGCGCTGGCTGAGGAGCCGCGCCTTCCCGACCTGCTGGCCGGCTTCGCCCTGATGGGCGGTTCGTACGCACAGGGCGGCAATGCGACACCGGCTGCCGAAGCGAACACCTGGGTCGATCCCGACGCCGCGCAAGCGGTGTTCCGCGGGTTCGCCGGGCGCGTCGAAACCAAGCTCCCACGGTGTGTGGGCCTGGACGTCACGCAGCGGGTGCAGCTCTCCCGCGAAGGGCTCGCATCGATGGTGGCGCCGGCGCCCAGTTCGCCGATAGGGACGTTCCTGGGCGACGCCGTGCCGTTCTACATCGAGTTCTACGAACGCACCCACGACTTCGGTGGCGCGTGCATGCACGACCCGCTCGCGCTCGCCCTCGCGATCGACCCGTCGATGGCGACCTGGACGTCCACCCGCGTCGAGGTCGAGGCCGACGGCACGTGGACGCGCGGGATGACCGTCACCGATCTCGATGGCATCCGGCACAGCCCGTGGCCGGTCGGCTGGGAACCGGAGGACAACGCGCTCGTGGCGCTCGACGTCGACGCCCCCGCGTTCATGGACGTCTTCGTCCAGCGGCTGCGCTCGCTGGTGGAGCGGCAGACGTGACGACGCTCGTCGTGATCGGCGCGATCAACGTCGACCTCGTGGTGCGTGGTCCGCGCCTGCCGGAGCCCGGACGCACGGTGGTCGGCGGGACGTTCGCGCAGCACCACGGCGGCAAGGGCGGGAACCAGGCTGTCGCCGCGGCGCGCGCCCTCGGCACCGAAGGTCGAGTGGCCGTCGTCGGCGCGGTGGGTGAGGACGCCTTCGGGGTCGCGGCCCGAGAGGTCCTCGCGTTGGAAGGTGTCGAGGTCGAACACGTCGCCACCGATCGGAGCGCCTCGACCGGGGTTGCGCTCATCGCGGTCGACGCCGACGGCGAGAACCTGATCTCGGTGGCACCCGGCGCGAACGCGTGGCTCACCGCCGAGATGGTGAAGGCCTCACTGGACGCGATCGGTGAGGACGTGGGCGCGGTGCTGGCCAGCCTCGAGGTGCCCCTCACCGCGGTCGAAGCGGGCGGGCGGTGGTGCAACGAGCGAGGGGTGACGTTCGTGCTGAACCCCGCCCCGGCCCGCCCCGAGATCCATGACCTGCTGCCGCTCGCGACCCACGTCACCCCGAACGAGACCGAGATCCTGGTCCTGGCCGCACAGGCCGAGGAACCACGCGGCGCGGTGGCGCGGCTGTCGGCGTCCTACCCCGAGCTCCAGGTGATCGCGACCCTGGGCGCCGGTGGGGCGATCGGCCGGGGCCCGGGCGGCGAACTGCGCGAGGCAGGGCTGAAGGTGCGCGCCGTCGACACCACCGGGGCCGGCGACTGCTTCAACGGCGTGCTGGCGGCCTCGCTGCTCGAGGGCAAGAAGTTGTCCAAGGCACTGCACCGGGCCTGCGTGGCGGCCTCGCTCTCGGTCACCTCGGACGGCGCCCGGGAGGGCATGCCCGATCGCGAGACGATCGAGGCCGCGCTCAAGGCGTAGGTCGGGACGCCAGGAGTTCGCGCCATGCGGCCACGAGGGCTCGGCCGCATGCGCCGTCGGGATCCTTCTCCGGGTTGTAGCAACCCAGGGAGACACCTACGAGTGCGGGCGAGGCGGCGAGGGGTCGCATCACCGCGAGCAGTTCGTCCCAGGTGGCGCCGCCCGGCATCAGGTAGTCGGTCGCGGGGAACACCTCCTCGTCCAGCACGTCGACATCCAGATGCAGCCAGAACCGGCCCGCCCCGGACACGAGAGCGCGTTCGACGCGGGCTCCGACGCCCTGGCCGTCGGCCCTGATCGCGTCGACGTCCAGATGGGTCAAGCCATCGATCGTGTCGGGGTCGACCATGCCATCGGCGAGCGACTCCGCAAGATCCCGATATCCGAGGATCGCGGTGTCGGCCGGCGCGATCGAGGCACCGTCGCACACGTCGACCCAGGGCTTCGGCCCCAGCCCCAG
>DATLPI010000239.1:0-18462 GCA_035535815.1 Actinomycetota bacterium
TCGGCGAGGGCTTCGAGCATCCCGGCGGGCCCATCGATCACTGGCGCCGGCTGCGGCGCCGCTCCTGCGGACATGCGGTCCCACACGTTGCCCGTGATCCATCGGACGGCGCGAGCGTGTTCGAACACCGCCCGCATCAGCCCGTCTTCGGCCAGGAGCCTGGGTTCGTCGGCGAAGCCCATCGCTCTGGCGATCGGTGGCTGCAGCTCGAGCGGGAGCACATCGGCTCGCTTGCCGGTTTCGAGGTGGAGCGCGCTTCGGACCCTCGTGAGGAACTCCTCAGCATCGTCCAGCGCCGTGCGTTCCCGAGGACGCAGCAGACCGGCACCCTCCAGAGGGACGCCGGTCACGGCCTCGAACCACCGCAACGACTGCAGGTCGCGGAGGCCGCCGGCACCTGATTTCAGATCGGGCTGCAGCATGGAGGCGGCGGGGCCCACGCGTTCGTTACGTGCTCGGGCGTCGGCGCGCAGGGCCTCGGCGAACCCGGCGGGGTCGTCCACCGCGATCGCTCGCACCGCGGCAGCGGATCGATCCGCGAGCTCCCGGTCCCCCGCCAGGTGGCGCAGGTCGAGCATCGAGGTGAGGCCGTCGAGGCGCTCACGAGCGGCCACGACGCATTCCTCGGTGGTGCGCACCGCATGGCCCACCTCGAACCCGGCGTCCCAGAGCGGATAGAGCAGGCGTTCGACCAGCGCCGCGACCTCATCGAGCCGATCGCCCTCGTGCAGCACCAGCAGGTCGACGTCGGACCGCGGCAGTTGCTGGCGCCGGCCGTATCCCCCGATCGCGGCGAACGCGACCCCCGCTGGGGCGCTCGGGGCATCGAAGAGCTCCTGCAGCGCGGCGTCGAACAGGTCGCTTCGCCTGGCCGCCGACCAGAGGCCGTGATGGCCCTCTGAGTAGGCACGATCGAGGGCGTCCAGCTCCCGGCGCAGACGAGTGACCGGTTCGGTGGCGTTCATGGTCGTCTCGACGGAGCCATCCTCAGACGGCGTCGGGACCCATCTCGCCGGTGCGGATCCGGATCACCTGTTCGGCCTCGGTGACCCACAGCTTCCCGTCGCCGATCTTGCCCGTTCGGGCCGCCTTCACGATGGCGTCGACGACCTCCTGGACCTCGCCGTCGGAGACCAGCACCTCGAGCTTGACCTTGGGCACGAAGTCGACCTGGTACTCGGCGCCGCGATAGACCTCGGTGTGGCCGCGCTGACGGCCGAACCCCTCGACGTCGGTCGTGGTGAGCCCGTTCACGCCCAACTCGCGCAGCGTCTCCTTCACCTCGTCGATGCGGTGCGGCTTCACGATGGCGGTGACGAGCTTCACGGTTCCTCCTGATGGCCCTGCCGATGCGCGGCAGGCCGGGCGTAAGCCTAGCCCGCGGGCCCGTCGAAGATGGCGTAGCGGCGAGCGACGTGCATGCCCAGGCCCTCGTACAGCGCCACGGCACCGGTGGGGCTGGTGGCATCGACCGAGAGTTCCACCCGCTCGTGACCGCGAGCAGCGAGTTCGGCGAACGCACGACGCAACAGGGCCTTCGCGGCACCTCGGCCCCGGAACGCACGCAGGACCCCGACCGAGGCGATGAAACCGCGCCCTTCGTCCGCGATCGCGACGAGTTCGCCGGCGGGCTCGCCATCGACCTCGGCGAGGAAGGCCAGGGAAGGCTCCCACGACACCCCGAACATCATGGCCGCGAACGCCTCGTAGGTGCGGTCCACGTGATCCCAATGGTCCCGGAAGGCGGTCTCATCGAGACGGTAGAGGAGCTGCTCGTCCTGACCCACCCTGAAGGGTCTGACCTCGACGCCGTCGGGGAGCTCGACGTCGAGGTCATGGAGCTCGCCCAGCGCGCGCACCATGTCCCACATCAAGCGGACCTGGACGTAGCCACGGCGCTCGAGCAACGCTCGAGCTCGGTCGTCCTCGGCCACGATCGACGTGCGGATCGGATCGGCGATCTCGCGATCGTCGCGCTGGCGTTCGCACCATGTGAGGAGCGTGCCACCCACCGTATCGAGGTCGTGGGCTGGCGCGACGCCCCAGTCCACCGAGAACGGACCGCCCGTGTCGGGGTCCCGGACACCCTGGGCGAAGCCGATGACCGCGTCCTCGGCCTCCAACAGCACGGTGTCACGTGCCAGGTCGACATGGGGCAGGCCCCAGATCCACGCGAGGTACTCGTTGAGCGGATCGGGCTCGGCCTGCAGGGTGGCGTCGTAGGACAGGAACAGGTCCACGACCGACAGCAGATCGGCCCGGGTGGCCGGACGAGCGCGGACGCCCGCCGGCAACCCCTCGATCACTCGCCGACGGCCTTCTTGCGTGTCGTCGTCTTCTTCGCGGTCGACTTCTTCGCTGTGGACTTCTTGGCCGAGGATTTCTTGGCGGCGCTCTTCTTGCGGGCCGGCCGCGCCGGAGCCTCGTCCTCGCCGTCGTCGGCGCGCTTCTTGGCCGCCGCCACGCTGGCCTTCAACGCCTCCATGAGATCGACGACCTTGGCGGTGGGCTCGGCCTCGACCGTCTCGATCTCCTCGCCGTTGATCTTGGCCTCGACGATCGTCAGCATGGCCTCGCGGTAGTCGTCGGTGTACTCGTCGGGGTTCCAATCGGCGGTGAGGTTGGCGATCAGCTGGCGCGCCATCTCGAGTTCCTGCCCACGGACCTTGTGATCGACCTTCGTGCCACCGAAATCGGCTTCGCGCAGCTCGTCGGGCCAGTACATCGTCTCCAGCACGAACGCGTCGCCGGAGAACCGCAACGCGGCCAGGTGTTCCTTGTCGCGGAAGCTGACCTTGGCGATGCCCACCTTGTTGTCCTGGCTCATCGCTTCGCGAAGCAGGGCGTACGCCTTGGCGCCGGTCTCCTCGGGGATCAGGTAGTAGGACTTCTTGTACATCATGGGGTCGATCTCTTCGAGGTCGACGAACTGCTGGATGTCGATCGCGCGGCTGGATTCGACCGGCACCTTGTCGAAGTCCTCGTCGGTGAGCACGACGTAACGGTCCTTGTCGTACTCATACCCCTTGACGATGTGGTCGAAGTCGACGATCTCGCCGTCCTTCTCGCACATCCGCTTGTAGCGGATGCGCCCCATGTCCTCGTCGTGGAGCTGGTTGAACTTCAGGGTCTTCTCCTCGGTGGCCGGGTACACGGCGACCGGGATCGTCACGAGGCCGAACGAGATGGCCCCCTTCCACATCGATCTGGGCATGTCGTATCCCTCCGGTTCGGTGGTTACCCGCCGCGGACGCGGGTGAACCATCGGAGTCTAGTCGCGGCCCCGGACACGCCGGAAGGGGCAGCGTTCAGGACAGCAACGCATCCTCGAACGGGTACGGAGCGAGGACCTCGATCCCGTCGTCCGTGACCAGGACCTCATCGCCGAGTTTCACGCCGTGGTCGGCGCCGACCTCTCCGCAGTAGAGCTCCACGACCAGGAGCATGCCCGGCTCCAGGACGCGGTCGCCGTTGGACTGCCCGTCGGCCGGGAAGCAGACGCTGGGGTTCTCCTCCTCGAGCCCGACCCCGTGGACCATGCACTCGTACCGCTGCGGCAGGTACCGCTCGGGCGGGAGCGGGGCGATCTCGGCGAGCTCCCCGCAGGTGATCCCCGGGCGCACGAGGGCCTTCATCTGCTCGAGCCACTCGAAGGCCACGCGATAGGTCTCTCGCTGGGCCGGAGAGGGCGATCCGCACGCGAAGGTCCGAGAGACACAGAAGAACCCCCCGCCCACGCCGACCGTGTCGGTATCGACGTAGACGAGGTCACCGGGCTCGATCGCGCGGTCGGTGGCTTCGGCTCGCCAAGGGTTCGTGTTGGGCCCGGAGCACACCGTGTTGGTGGCGTAGTACTCGACCCCCCGAGCCAGACCCGTCTGCGCCATGGCCGCGAAGATCTCGCGCTCCCGGGCCCCGGGTGCGATGGTCGCCTCGACCGTGTGCAGCTGCTCCATCACGATCGGCGCGTTGGCCCGGAACAGCCGGATCTCCTCGGGCGTCTTGACCTCGCGGGCGGCCTGCGTGACCGGCGCCGAATCCACGAACCCGCAGCCCGCCTCCGTCAATGCGAGGAACCCGGGCGTCCCCATGCGGTCGAGCCCGATCCGCGTACGGTCGACGCCGAGCTCATCCATCGCCGCCACGACCTCGCGCGCCCACACGTTTGCTTCGGACATCGGGTCGTCGAAGAACTCCCACGCGTGCATCCGGCGAACATCCACCGCGATCCCGCTGGAGCGATGCATCGAGTTCCCGTGTTCGAACAGGATCGGGGTTCCCTCGGCGGGAACGACCGCGCACCGGACGAACGTGCTCATCGCGTACGGCGGCATCGCCGTGGCGCCGGTCGTGTAGCGGATGTTCGGCTCGTTCGCGAGGAGCAGCACGTTCAGGTCATGGGCGCGCATCTGCGCCTGGAGCCGCGCGAGCCGCTCGTCGCGAAGCCGCGCGATGTCCACGTCGTCGATCGCCACGGTGTCCACGGGCGCGAGCGTAGGCGGGCGCCCCGGTGCCTGCGAACCCACGGGTGAACCCCAGGTCACGTCGCGAGGACGGCCGCGGCCCACAGCGCGATCATCGCGACGCCCGCCACGAACTGCACCGCGACCCCGACGCCCATGCCCTTCAGCGCGTCCTTCGTGGACGCCCAGGCGGGGCCGGGGTGGCGATGCCGCACGAGTTCGGCGACGAACACACCGACGGGCCACCCGATCAGTGCCCCGACCACCGGGATGAGGAAGAACCCCGCCACCGCCCCGGCCACGCCGGCCAGCAGCACCCATCCGGGCAGGCCCGCCGCGGTGGCTCGACGACCGCTCAGCCACGTCGGCGCCGCGATCCCGAGGATCGCGATCACTCCGATGACGACCACGGCCGCCCAGCCCCACGGCCCCGGCCGCTCGACCAGGGCCCAGACCACCGCGGCCGCGGCGATCAGCAACAGCCCGGGCAGGACCGGGACGAGCACGCCGATCAGACCGACCAGCATCACCAGTCCCAGCAGGATCTCGAACCCGTTCACCCGCGCATCATGACCGGTCACGTGGCCGACGCCGCTAGCATCGAGGCATGCCGGCGAAACGGAAGCGCGCACGAACGGGCTCGGAACCGTTCACCGTGGCGATGCCGCGGACGATCGAGGCGAGGCGTGACGGCGATGCGTGGTGGTTCGAGGTGGACGGTCGCGAGCTCCGCCTGTCCAACCTCACGAAGATCTTCTGGCCCGACGAGGGCTACACCAAGGGTGACCTGCTGAACTACTACTTCAACGTCGGCGAGCTGATCGTGCCGCACCTGGCCGACCATCCGCTGACGATGAAACGGATGCCCGACGGCATCGACGGCGAGTCGTTCTACGAGAAGTCGGCGCCCTCGCACACGCCGGATTGGCTCGGACGCTGCGTGGTCCAGAGCGACGACGCGAAGAAGGGGGAGATCGACTACCTCACGATCGGCGACGCCGCCGGACTCCTCTACATCGCTAACCTCGGGTGCATCGAGTTCCACCCGCTGCACGCGCGCTGCAGTGACATCTCGCATCCCGACTACCTGTTCTTCGACCTCGACCCGTTCGAGCCGTACACCTACGAGGACGTGCTCACGGTAGGACGGCACATCAAGGTGCTGCTCGACCAGCTGGGGCTGACGTCGTTCCCCAAGACGAGCGGCGCCACCGGCCTCCAGATCTTCGTCCCGATCCTGCGCGGCACCTACACCCACGACACCGTGCGGGCGTTCGTCGGCGCGGCTGGCCGGATGATCAAGCAAGCTGACCCCGACCGGGTGACGATGGCGTGGAAGATCGCCGATCGCACGGGGAAGATCTTCATCGACCACAACATGAACCGGTCGGGCGCCAACATCTCGGCGGCCTACTCCGTGCGACCAGAGTTGCGGGCGCCGGTCTCGACGCCGCTCACGTGGGACGAGGTCTTCGAGGGCGGGTTCGAGCCGCAGGACTTCCGGATCGACAACGTGTGGGATCGCTTCGAGCGCCTCGGCGATCTGTTCGACGGGGTGCGTTCGGAGGCGATGGATCTGACCCATGCCCTCGAGGCGCTCGGCGTGGTGGCGGAAGGCGAGCCGGGACCGGCGATGGATGCGCCGCTCCCCCGCACGGCGGCGCCCTCCACACGGGCGAAGACATCCGAGGAGGTGGCCGCCGCCTCGAAGGATCCCGCGTTGTTCGAGTACGTGCGACGCCGCGACTTCGGACCCGAAGGCACTACCGAACCCGCGCCGGGTGACGTTGCCGCCGCGACGGGCAACTCGTTCGTGATCCACAAGCATCGGGCGACGCGCCTGCACTACGACGTGCGGCTGGAGAAGGACGGCGCCCTCCCCAGCTGGGCGGTGCCCAAGGGCCTGCCCACGGTCAAGGGCGACAAGCGCCTCGCGGTGCGCACCGAGGACCACCCCCTGGAATACGGCTCGTTCGAGGGGACGATCCCCGAGGGCCACTACGGCGCGGGGGAGGTCCGCATCTTCGACGACGGCTGGTATGAGCCCGTGGAGTGGACCGACTCGAAGGTGAGCTTCATCCTGCACGGCCGCCGCTATCCGGGGTTGGAGTTCCACTTCGTGAAGACCCGCACCGATTGGCTCGCCTTCCTGGCGAGCGCGCAATCGGCGCCGCTGATCCCGGTGCCCGAGCGGCTCCAGCCGATGCTGGCCGAGGGCGGTTGGAAGGCGTTCGACGACGACGGGTGGTGGTTCGAGCCCAAGCTCGACGGGATCCGGTGCCTCGCCGATCTCGCCACGGGCGAGACCATCTTGCGGACCCGCCGCGGCCGCGACGTCACGGCGCAGTACCCAGAGCTGCACATGGTGCACGAGCTCGTCGATCAGGTGAACGCGGTGATCGACGGCGAGATCGTGGCCTTCGACGAGCGAGGCAGGAATTCGTTCGAGGCGCTGCAGCAGCGGATGAACCTCCAGGGCCAGCGAGCGATCGCCCGGGCCTCGAAACAGATCCCGGTGGCCCTGGTCGTGTTCGACCTGCTGTGGCTCGACGGGCACGAGACCACCGGGCTCGGCCTGGAGCAGCGACGCGAGCTCCTGGAGCTGGTCGTGGAAGAGGACCCGCGCCTGCAGGTGATGTCGCACGTGCAGGGCGACGGGAAGGCGTTCACCGAGAGCGCGCGGGGCCTGGAGCTCGAAGGGGTGGTGGCCAAGCGGATGGGCTCGACGTATCTGCCGGGTCGTCGCTCGCCCGACTGGCGCAAGATCAAGCTCACCGATACCCAGGACTGCGTGATCCTGGGGTGGACCCCGGGCCAGGGAGGGCGCGGGGACTCGTTCGGCGCGCTGCTCGTCGGTGCGATCGATGCCGACGGCGAGATGCGCTGGGTTGGGCAGGTGGGAACCGGCTTCACCGACACCACGCTGAAGACCGTCATGGCCCAGCTGGAGCCACTCGTCCGCGCCGACCCGCCGATCGACGATCCGGAGCTCGCCGCCGTCAAGGGCGCGACGTTCGTGGAGCCCGAGCTCGTCTGTGAGGTCGTCTACCTCGAGATCACGAGGAGCACGAAGAAGATGCGGGCACCGAGCTTCAAGGGCATGCGGCCGGACAAGACCCCCGACGAATGCATCCTCGAGCTGCGGCGTGGCTCATGACGATGCCGGTTGGAACGCCGCCTCAGAAGGCTTCGTAGCCGGCGCGGATCAACATCGCCCGCGCGTCACGCTCGTCGAACCCGCGATCGAGGAGTTCCCGGTACAGGCGCACCGTGGCGAGCGTCCGGCCGCACACCGGGCAGAACGCGAACTCGTCCCCGAACGGGGTCTGGCACCACGGACACTTCGTGACCTCGACCGTGCGATCGGGCTGGAGGCCGGTGTCGGCGAGCGCGTCGATGTAGCCCTTGCCGTAGTCCCACTGGATGTACTCCTCCTCGACGAGGTCGAAGGCAGGTTCGTGCATCCGGGGCTCACCCGAGCTCAGCATGTGCTCCAGGTTGTCGCGCAGGAGCTCCCATTCGTAGAAGTGGTTGGCCCCGCAGTCCTGGCAGGCGATGACGACGCCCTTCACGCCCTGCGGTGAGAAAACGGCACGCATCGACCCGAGGTCGCTGAGGTCGGCCTCGATGTCACGCCGTTCGGCGGCGGTCAGCTCGATGGGTTCGTCGTGTTCCATGGGAGTGGTCCGTGGCCTCGCGCGAGCTTCGCGCGGGCATCACCCTTCATCGTCGTCAACGAACCGGAAGGCCTTGAAGGATTCGGCATACTCCATGCCCACCGGTTCCCCCACCTCGCGAGCCCGTTCGCGTACCCAGGGGGCCGCGGCCTCGCCTTCTTCGGACACGTGCTGGGCCAGGGCCTCGATCTTCGTCTCGATCGTCTCGGTGATGTCGACGAAGGCGTCGGCATCGTTGCCGCTCAGGTAGAGGTTGGGGATCTCGTAGGGCTCGAGGCCCTCCTCCTCGAGCTCCTGGAACATCACCCGCGTTGGCGCATCGGGCATCACCGCCGTCAGCGCGAGCAGCCCCGCCTGCTTGTGGTCCCAGTGGTTGATGTAGCCGGAGGCGAACCACAGCCGGGACGGATCGGGCGCCACCACGACCTCCGGTCGGAGCCGGCGGATCTCGCGGGTCACCATCTTGCGGGTCCGCGGATTCACCTCGAGGAGCCCGTCGGACTCGCCGAGGAAGGCGATGCTCTTGACCCCCAGCACGTCGGCCGCGGCGCGCTGCTCCCGCTCGCGGATCGGGGCGACGTCCTCACGCCGCGCACCGGGTTCGTTGGAACCCGCTGATCCGTCGGTGCACACGATGTAGTGCACCTCGCATCCGTTGCGAGCCCATTTGGCGACCGTCCCCCCGCACATGAACTCCGCATCATCCGGATGGGCGAACAGCACGACGGCGCTCGCGAACGTCCGTTCTTCGTTCGGTGCTCCTGCCACGCAACGAGCCTACCGGCTGTTCACGCTTCCGCACAGGCGTAGGTCGGGGACCGCGACGGTGGCCTTCGCCTGATGCACCGTCCGGGGCGGGATCACGCCGGACGACCCATGCGCAGGAACGTGACCTCGTTGCCACCGTCGAACCGCCGGAGGTAGATCCCGCCCCGGGAGAACCCGGCACGCTCGTAGCTCCGGATGGCCCGCTCGTTCCACGGGAACACGTCCAGGCCGAACGATCGCGGAGCCCACCGGTTGCGCGCGAACGCCATCGCCGCCTCGACGAAGGCCGCACCGAGCCCCAGGCCGGTCCGATCCGGGCGCATGCCCAACCCGAGCTCCACCTCGCCGTCGAGGTCGTGGAACTCCACGTACCCGATGAGCTCGCCGTCGGCATCGTCGACGGCGAACCATGACACCCCCCAGTTCGCTGCCGTCCGCATGTCGTCGTCCTGTTCGGGGTCCTCCCGCAGGTCGTAGACGCCGTAAGGCGGCGGATAGCGCCAGGCGCCCACCGCCTCGGCGTCCTCACCCGTGAACGCTCGGATCGAGAAGGTGGTCATGGCCGCTCCCGGCGATGCGCCCGCATCGGCATGCCGTTCCGCGGCCGCAGGGTGATGACCGGCTGCAATTCCACGGGGGGCGCGGTTTCCAGCGAGAACCTCCACCGTTGCGCGATCGTGGCCATGACCAGTCCGGCCTCCATCCACGCGAAGCCCTCGCCGATGCACATGCGCGGCCCGCCGCCGAACGGCAGGTAGGCGTGGCGCGGACGCTCGGGGTCCGGCGCGAGCCATCGATCCGGGCTGAACGTGTGAGCCTCGGCCCACCATCGCTCATCGTGGTGGAGCACCCAGGGTGACACCACCACCACCGAACCCGCGGGCAGCGTGACGCCGGCGAGTTCGTGGGGAGCCATCGCCTGACGGCCCATCGCCCAGGCCGGCGGGCGAAGCCGGATCGACTCGGCCAGCACCGCGCGCAGGTATGACAGCGAGTCCAGATCGCCGGTGTCGGGTGCACGTCCACCCAGCACCTCGTCGAGCTCGGCGTGCAGGCGAGCTTCGACCTCCGGATGCCGGCTCAGCTGCCACCAGGTCCACGTGAGGGCGTTCGAGGTGGTTTCGTGACCCGCGAGGAACAGCGTCACGGCTTCGTCGCGGACCTGCGTGTCGGTCATGCCCGCCCCGTCCTCCTGCGCGGCGAGCAGCAGCGACAACAGGTCGTCACGCGGACCGGTGGCCCGACGCTCCGCGATCAAGGAAGAGATCAGCCGATCGAACACCGCCACCGCTCGATCGAACCGCCGGGTGGCGGGCAGCGGCAGGCGTTCGGTGATCGGGAACCACGGCGAGAACTGCCGGCCGAACTGCGAAAGGATCTCGTGCAGGGCTGCGGTGACCTCACGGGCTTCGGCCGACTCCACGTCGGTGGCGAACAGGGTGCGACCCACGATCGCCAAGGTGAGCCGCGCCATCTCGGCGTGCAGGTCCAGGGCCGCGCCCTCGGTCCAGCGGTCGGCGGCTCGTTCGGATTCGGCCACCATGGGGCGTCCGTGGGTGTCGATGCGCTCGTGGTGGAAGATCGGTTGGATCAGGCGGCGCTGTCGCCGATGCGTCTCGTCCTCGCTGGTGAGGAGTCCGTCCCCGAGCACGCGACGGGCGTTCTGCAGCGTCGGACTCTTGTGGAAGTCATGGTTGCCGGTCGCGAGGACGTCCCAGACATCGTCAGGGTGGTTGACGAAGTAGACGTCGGTGCGCGGCATCACCGAGTGGGTCAGGTCGCCGGCCGCGGCGGCACGTTCCAGGAGGGCGATCGGGTCCCGGCGAAGCAGCCGGACCGCCCCGAGCTTGGAGAGACCGAGCTCGGTGACCTCGCGCGGCCTCGCAACGTTCATCCCGATGAGACTAGCGTTGCGGGGAACGGCTCGGGTATCGTTCCGCTCGAGGGCTCGGCATCACAGTTTCGGCAACAGTTGGCACTGGAGCAGTTCCCTCCCGGCGAGAGTCGGAGGCCGACGGACATCGCATCACCGCACCAGGTCCGCAACGGCCGAGGAAGGAGGGGAACGCCCATGGCAACCGGAACCGTGAAGTGGTTCAGCCCCGAGAAGGGCTTCGGGTTCATCACCCAGACCGAGGGTCCAGACGTCTTCGTGCATTTCAGCTCGATCGAAGGCGAGGGGTACAAGAACCTCGAGGAGGGCCAGAACGTCGAGTTCGAGGTCACGGAGGGTCAGAAAGGCCCCCAGGCATCGAACGTCCACGTGGTCTGAACCGAGATCGCTCGAAGCATGGGAAGCCCGCCGCGCCCGGCGCGCGGCGGGCTTCCGTGCGAGCCGGGGCGTTGTCGTATCCCGAGATCGGTATCGAGAACGCTGAGTCGGTCGGCGACACTCCTGCGATACCACTTCCGGTATCGGTGTGGACTCCTCGTTCCAGCCGAGGCCGAACTTCCCGGAAACGGGATGCCAAGGCGCGAACCGGATCCCGGTGCGCATGTCAGCGCTGGGCGAGGAACGCCTCGAGCGCATCGGCTTGAGCTCGCACACTCTGCGGCGAGGGGCCACCGGGGATCGCATGCGCGGCGACGCTCGCGTCGGGATCGAGCAGTGCTCTGCCACCGGGAACCCCGAACGCCTCCCACTCCTCGTCGGTCATCGACGTCAGGGTGCCGTCTCGGCCGGCCAGTTCCTTGAGCAGCGTCCCGGTCCGTCGGTGTGCCTCGCGGAACGGCACCCCTCCCTTGACCAGCGCCTCGGCGAGGTCGGTGGCGTACAGACCCTCGGCGGCGCATGCGTCGCGCAGAGCGGCGACGTCGAACCGCACGGTCGCCACCGCCCCGGTGATCGCCGGCAGGACGATGTTCAGCGTGTCGACCGTGTCGAAGACCGGCTCCTTGTCCTCCTGGAGGTCGCGGTGATAGCCCACCGGCAGACCCTGCAGCAGCGCCGTGACCGCCACGAAGTCCGCCGCCACGCGAGCCGCCTTCGCGCGGACGAGTTCGGCCGTATCGGGATTCCGCTTCTGCGGCATCATGCTCGACCCGGTCGAGTAGGCCTCGTCGAGTTCGGCCCAGGCCAGCGACTCATCGGTCCACCTGGCGAGATCGGCCGCCAGCCGGGACAGATGGGTCGCGGAGATCGACGCCACCGCCAGGAACTCCTGGACGAAATCACGGTCGCTCACCGCGTCGATCGAGTTCGCGAACGCCCGGCGCATGCCCAGCCGCTCGGCGGTGGCCGCCGGATCCAGCCCCAGCGTGGATGTCGCCGTCGCGCCGGCCCCCAACGCCGACGCTGACGCTCGTTCGGCCCACTGCGCGAACCGCTCGAGGTCGCGGGAGCACGCCCATGCGTGCGCAAGCAGATGATGGCCGAGCGTCACGGGCTGGGCGAGACGCGCATGGGTCGTTCCGGGCATCACGGTCGCCTCGTGCTCACGCGCCCGCTCGACCAGCACGGACACCAACGCGCTGATCGAAGCATCGATCCGGGCGCCGGTCTCGAGCAGCCACAGGCGCAGGTCGGTGACGACCAGATCGTTCCGGGAACGTCCCGCATGGAGCTTGGAACCGAGGTCGCCGAGACGTTCGGTGACCTCGCGTTCAACGACCGAGTGGATGTCCTCGTCGGCGACGCCGAACACGATCGTGCCCGCTGCGAGCTCCTCGCCGACCTCGGCCAGCGCGGCATCGAGCGTTGCGGCTTCATCGGCGGTGAGCAGTCCGGCGGCCAGGAGCGCACCGACATGTGCTCGCGAGGCGCGAACGTCGGCCGGCCCCAGCCGCTCGTCGAAGTGCAGCGATCGCCCCAGGGCGTGCGCCTCGGGTGCCGGTGGCGTCGAGAACCGCCCCGCCCAGAGCGGGCCGTCCTCGCTCACACGTCCCGCTCCCCCTGCGTGGCCGACCACGTCTTGAGCCCCAGCCCGTACAGCCGCACGAACCCGGCGGCGTCCGACTGATCGAAGGCATCGCCACTGCCGTAGGTCGCCAGCGACAGGTCGTAGAGCGAGTGCGGGCTGCGCCGCCCCACGACGGTGCACGACCCCGGTTCGAACCGAAGGCGCACCTCGCCGCTCACGTGCGACTGAGTGGCATCGACGTAGGCATCGATGGCCCCCCGCAGCGGGCTGAACCACTGGCCGTCGTAGACCAGGTCGGCCCAGCGCTGTTCCATCAGCGGCTTGTGGTGCGCGAGGTCGCGTTCCATCGTGAGGTCCTCCAGCGCCTGGTGCGCGTGGATGATCGCCAGCGCGCCCGCCACCTCGTACAGCTCGCGGCTCTTGATCCCCACCCGGCGGTTCTCGATCATGTCGACCCGCCCGAACCCGTAGTACCCGCCACCCAGGGCGTCGAGCGCGCGGATGATCTCGGGCAGCGTGGCCGCCTCGCCGTCGAGCGCCACCGGCACTCCCCGGTCGAAGGCCACGACGATCTCGGTGGGCTCCGTGGGCCGGTCCGCCGGAGAGGCCGTGCGTTCGAACGCGTCCTCGGGCGGGGCCACCCACGGGTCCTCAAGTGGACCGCATTCAGCGGTACGGCCCCATAGGTTCTCGTCGACCGAATAGGTCTTCACCAGGCTGGCGATCGGGATGCCCCACTCGGCGGCGAGCGCGATCGCCTTCTCGCGCGGGATGCCGGCGTCGCGGATCGGCGCCAGCACCTGAAGGTCGGGAGCCAGCACCCCGAACCCGACCTCGAAACGGACCTGGTCATTCCCCTTGCCGGTGCAGCCGTGCGCCACCGTGGACGCGTCGATCTCGCGCGCGACCGTCACGACCTCCTCGACGATGCACGGGCGCGCGAGGCCGCTCACCATCGGGTACTTCCCCTCGTAGAGCCCGTTCGCCTTGATCGCCGGCGCGAGGAACTCGGCGGCGTAGCGATCGACGGCATCCACCACCCGGACGCTCGCGGCACCCGCCTGCTCGCCGCGCTCCACGATCTCGCCGAAGTCCTCGCGCTGGCCGACGTCGACCGCCACCGCGTGCACCTCGTAGCCCTGGTCGCTCAGCCACCGGATCGTGACCGAGGTGTCGAGCCCTCCGCTGTAGGCCAGTACCGCCTTCTCCATCAGGATGCCTCCATGATCTGGGTGAGCGATCGTTCGATCTGCGAGGCCGTCACGCCCTTGAGGCCGAGGATCAGGATCGTGTTGTCACCGGCGATCGTGCCCGCGATGCCGTGGAGCCCGGCACGGTCGATCCCCTCGGCGAGCGCCGGCGCCGCGCCGGGCGAGGTTCGGACGATCAGCCCGGCGTCGCTCGCCACGAACGAGAGGGCGAACTCATCGAGCAGGTGACGCAGCAGCGCCATCGGCCCGTAGGAGCCGGCCTCGCCGCCGGCGACGTAGCGCAGGCCGTCCTGGTCGTGCACCCGGGCCAAGCCGAGTTCCTCGACGTCGCGGCTGATCGTGGACTGTGTCGCTTCGATGCCCAGGTGCGCGAGACGGGCGCGGATCTCCTCCTGGGAGCCCAGCCGTTCACGTGAAACCAGGCCGATGATGGTCTGCTGGCGCTTGGACTTCACCGCGGCATTGTTGCGGCTCATACCGGACTCCCCTGCGTCTGGGCCACGCGGCGCAGCGCATCGACGAACGTCGCGACGGCATGGCGGATGTCGTCATCGGTGGCGACCAGCGGGGGCGACATCCGCACCACGTCGGGTCCGGCGATGCTGACCAGGACACCGGCGTCCAACATGGCGAGCGCTACCTCGTGCGCCACCGGCCGCTCGAGCTGGATGCCCCACAGGCAGCCGCGGCCCCTGACGTCCTTGACGCGCACGTCGGTGACGGGGGCCTCGTCCGCCGCCTCACGGACCGTGCGCGACAGCAGGTCGCCGATCGCGTCGGCACGAGGCAGCAGCCCCTGGGTCTCGATCACGTCGAGCACGGCGAGCGCGCCCGCGCACACGATGGGGCCGCCGCCGAACGTCGAGGCGTGTTCGCCGGAACCGAACGCGAGGTCGGCGCGAGCCACCAGCGCGCCGATCGGCAGACCGCCGCCCAGCGCCTTGGCCAGGCTCACCGCGTCGGGTACCACGCCCGAGCGAGAGATCGCGAGCCAGTCACCGCAGCGACCCATCCCCGACTGAACCTCGTCGGCGATCAGCATGACCCCCCGGTCGTCACACGCCGCACGCACCCCGCGCAGGTACTCGTCCGGTAGCGGCAGCACACCACCCTCGCCCATCACCGGTTCGATGAGGACCGCGCCGACATCGGGGGTCATCGCGGCCTCGAGCGCGCCCAGATCGCCGGGCGGGACGAACCGGAACCAGTCCATCAACGGCTCGAACGGCTCGCGTTTCGCGGGCGACCCGGTGGCCGCCAACGCGGCGACCGTACGCCCGTGGAAGGACCCCTCGAGCGCCACGATCGTGGGACGGCCGCTCGCGAGCCCGTGCTTGCGCGCGAGCTTGATGGCGGCTTCGTTCGCCTCGGCCCCCGAGTTGGCGAAGAACACCTGGGCGTCGGGGATCGGCAACAGCGCTGCGAGCCGGTCCGCCAGATGTGCCTGCGGTTCGGTGGCGTAGAGGTTGCTCACCATGTCGAGGGTCGCGGCCTGCGTCGTGATCGCCTCGACCCATGCGGGGTGGGAATGTCCGATGGCCGTCACGCCGAGCGCCCCCGCGACGTCGAGGAACTCCCTGCCCGAGTCGTCCCACACACGGGTGCCGGCGCCGCGCACCAGGGTCAGGGGGAAGCGCCCGTACGTGGGCATCACCGCGGGCTCGTGCAGCGTCACGGCGCAACCTCTTCGGCTTCGGGCTCTGCGTCTGGCACGATCATCGTGCCGACGCCTTCCGGCGTGAACAGCTCCAGCACCAACGAGTGCTCGACCCGGCCGTCCACCAGGTGCGCCCGACGCACGCCCGCGCGCAGGGCGCGCACCGCGCTCTCGAGCTTGGGGATCATGCCGCCACCCACCACGGCCGGCTGCGACAGCAGCTCGATCGCCTGGGCCGCCGAGAGCTCGCTCAGCAGGCCGCCCGTGGGCCCGATCAGGCCTGGCACGTCGTTGATGAAGACCAACTTCTCGGCGCCGAGCGCGATCGCGAGTTCGCTCGCCACCACGTCGGCGTTCACGTTGTAGGCCTGTCCCGTGGTCTCGTCCACCGCGATGCTCGCCACCACCGGCACGAACCGTTCGGCGGTGAGCGTTCGCAGCACAGCGGCGTTGACGTGGATCACCTCGCCCACGAACCCGAGGTCGGGCGCGCTCTGCTTGCGAGCCAGCAGCAACCCGCCATCGACCCCGGACAGGCCCACCGCCGGCACACCGCCGGTGACGAGCGAGGCCACCACCTCGGTGTTGAGCTTGCCGGCGAGCACCATCGTGGCGACGTCGAGCGTCTCGGCGTCGGTGACACGGAGGCCATCGACGAACGTGGTCTCGATGCCGAGGCGCTCGGACACCTGGGTCACCTGCGGGCCGCCACCGTGCACCACGACCGCGGTGATCCCGGCGCTCTGCAACAGGGCGACGTCCTCGGCGAAGGAAGCGGCCAGTCCGACGGTGTCCATGGCCGCACCGCCGTACTTCACGACGATCACCTTGCCGTGGTGCTCGCGCATGAATGGCAGCGCCTCGAGCAGCGTGCGGGCCTTCGCCACGGTGCGCTCGCGGATCTGCGGCGGCAGGTCGAATGATTTGCTCAGCGGCGTCTCTACGGTCTTGGCGTCGTCGGCCGTCACGTCGTGTACTCCCCGTTGATCCGGACGTAGTCGTAGGACAGGTCACATCCGAAGACCCGCGCGCTCGCAGGACCGTCACCCACCGAGACGGTGAGCACGATCTCGGGGTCCTTCATCTGCGTCCGGGCGTCCTCGGCGAGCGTCGAGGCAGGTTCGAAGTAGGCGGGCGGGATCACGCCCCCGCGCGCCACATCGACCTCGCCGAAGGCGACATCGATCCGCGTGGGGTCGATCGAGACGCCCGCCGCGCCCGTCGCCTGCAACACGCGGCCCGGGTTCGGGTCCCCGCCGAACACGGCGGTCTTCACCAGGGGTGAATCAGCGACCGTCCGGGCGATCGCGCGAGCGTCGCCCTCGTCCGCGGCGCCGCGGACATCGACCACCAGGACGTGGGTGACGCCCTCACCGTCGGCGATCAGCTGGGCGACGAGGTCATCCGCCAGGTCCGCCAGGACGCCGGCGAACGCGTCCCAGGTCCCGGAACCCGGGGCGACCGGCTCCCCGCCCGCAGCACCGCTCGCGAGCAGCAACACGGTGTCGTTCGTCGAGGTGCAGCCGTCCACCGTGAAGCCGTTGAACCGAGGCTTCAGCTGTTCGTCGGCGAGGCGCTGGAGGTCGCCGGGCGCCACGGCCGCATCGGTGGTGATGAAGGCGAGCATCGTCGCGAGGTTCGGCGCGATCATGCCGACGCCCTTCGCGCACCCACCCAACCGGTGATCGCCGGCTTTGCGCGTCGCCTGCTTGTCCACCGTGTCGGTGGTCATGATCGAGTGCGCGAAGCCATCGCCACCGTCGTCGTCGATCGTCGCTACGGCCGCGGGCAGGGCGGCGATGAGCGCGTCCATGTGGATCGGCTCGCCGATCACGCCGGTCGAACACGGCACGACGTCGGTGACACGCACACCGAGCACGGCGGCCGCGCCTGCGGTGGCCACGAAGGCGTCCTCGCGGCCGCGCTCGCCCGTCGCGGCGTTGGCCTGGCCGCTGTTGACCAGCACCGCGCGCGCCGAACCGCTCGCCAGGTGCTGCCTGGCCAGCGCCACCGGCGCCGCCTCCACCCGGTTGGTCGTGAACAGGCCGGCCGCCGTGGTACCGGGCCCGCTGAGCAGGAGCCCGAGGTCGGGTAGGCCGCTCGCCTTGAACCCGGCCGTGACCCCCGAAGCGGTGAAGCCGCGCGCGAAGGACACGCTCATGGGTAGACCGCCAGGGACGGCAGACCGAGGGTCTCGTCGAAGCCGCAGACGAGGTTCATGTTCTGGATCGCCTGACCGGCGGCGCCCTTCACCAGGTTGTCGACGGCACCTACCACCACGGCGGTGCCGGTCCGCGCATCGGCCAGTGCCTGAAGCTCAACGACGTTCGTGCCCCGCGTGCGTTTGGAGTCGACCATCTCGCCGGCCGGCAGCACCCGCACGAACGGCGAACCGGCGTAGGCGGCGGCGAGTGACTCCACCAGGGTCTCCGTGGTGACCCCCTCGTCGAGGGTCGCGTAGCACGTGGTGAGCACGCCGCGGACGGTGGGCACCAGGTGCGGCACGAACAGCACCGAGGGCGCCACCCCCGTCGCCATCTCGATGCCGCGCTCCATCTCGGGGATGTGCTGGTGGCCGGGCACCCGATACGGGCGAACGCTGTCCTCGGTGGCGGTGAACAACGATGACTCGGCTGCCGCCCGTCCGGCCCCCGACAACCCGGTCTTGCCGTCGACGCGGATCGCCGTCGGCTCGACCAGTCCGGCCGATACCACGGGTGCCATCCCCAGGATCACCGGCGTCGGGTAGCAGCCCGGGTTCGCGACGAGCTGCGCGCCGACCACCCGATCGGCCAACAGCTCCGGCAGACCGTAGACCGCCTTGTC
>DATLPI010000240.1:0-6569 GCA_035535815.1 Actinomycetota bacterium
GGATCATGCCGATCACCGGTATCCCGTTGCCGTTCCTCAGCTACGGCGGCACGGCGATGTTGGTGAACTTCGTCGCAGTGGGGATCCTGCTCAACGTGCACATGCGTCGCTTCAAGTAGGCGCGAAGTTGGCGCGGGCTCAGCGCGCCGGAGCATTCCCGGAGACGATCCACACGAAGGTCGAACCCTCGGTGCTGGTCGACTCCAGGACGACGTCGCCGTCCATCGCGCGGGCGGACATGCGCGCCAGCGTGAGGCCGAGCCCCACGCCCTGATGGGTCCGGGTGTTGAGGTCCTCGCCCTGTTCCAGCGGGTCGAAGATGCGGTCGAGCGCCGCCGTCTCGATGCCTCGGCCGCGATCGATCACGCGCACGTGGGGGACCCCGCCTTCGGCTGAGACGCGGATCGTGACCGTCGTGCTGGGAGCCGAGAACGCGAGGCCGTTCTCCACGAGCTCCTCGATGATGCGACGCGCCGCGATCCGGTTGAGGCTGGCCATCGCCGGCCCCGGCGCGGCGTCCACGATGACCCGGTCGTGCATCGCCGCCACCTCGCGCGCCACCTGGGTCACGTCGGCCCATTCGGTGAGGCCAGCTTCCACGGCGGCCTCGAACCGCTGCACCAGCCGGGCCAGGCTGTGCGCCCGATCGACGAGGCTGTCCAGGATCTGTCCGCGTTCCTCGACCGGGGCGGTGCCCTTCGACAGCGTCTGGGCCATGCCCAGGATCACGGTGACCGGGGTGCGGAGCTCATGGCCGAGCCGCGAGATCAGCTCGTGGCGCCGGGCGCTCCGCTCCAGCAGGGCCTGCTGCGCGATCTCCAACTGGCGTGTCCGGCGTCGCTCGCGCTCGAGGGCTTCGGTGAGGCTCTCGATCACCGTGGGCGTGACCTCGGGGGAGATGACGCCGCCCCCGACCGCGGCCTGGCGGATCGCGTGGATGATCTCGTCTCCGTCGGAATCCTTGAGCACGTATCCCGAGGCGCCCGCCACCAGCATGTCCCGCACGGCGCGCTGGTCCTCCGAGCCGGTGAGCGCCACGATCCCGATCGTGGGATGGGTGGCCTTCAGCCGGCGCGTGGTCTCGATCCCGTCCATCGTAGGCATCCGGACGTCCATCAGGATCACGTCGGGTGCCGTGATGTCCACCAGTTCCAAGGCCTGGTCGCCGCTGCCGGCCTGGCCCACCACGGTCATCTCCTCGGTGTCCAGGAGCGAGATCAGGGAATCGCGGAACCCGGCGTTGTCGTCCACCAGAAGCACCCTGACCAGCGGGAGGTTCGACGGCAGGCTCGTCAGGTGGGCGGTGGCTGCCACGTCGCTCATGCAGGAAGCATCGGCACATATGGCCGACGGGGGTATCAGGCGGACAACGGGTTCGCTCGGGGGACACCGGACGCGCCATATGGTCCCTTCGGCCTAGTCCTGTTGGCGATATCGCGAGGGGAACCGGCTCCGGCGGGTCCCACCACTGCTATGCTCGTTCCAGATGTGCCCGTGGGGTGCAGGCCTTCAGGCCCGCGGCCCACGTGGATCCGACTTGACGTCGAGATGGCGCGCGACCGCCGCCGCGGACCCCCACCACGGGAACGCCGCGAGCGCGGGACGCGAGCGCCGGACAAGGACAGATCGGGTGCGCGATGACGCGCGCGGCCTGCACGGCAGCCCATGCTGCCGGCTCGCAGGCCCGCTGACCGAACCGGATGGTTCCGACACCGGGGTGAGCTCCACCCCGCTTCAGCGTTCTTCCTTGAGCTCCGGCCGGCCCTCTCGCGCACAGCGAAGGGAGTAACACCTCGTGAACGAGGACGAACGACTCGCCGCCTTCAAGCGCGGCGCTCCGACGGTGAAGTCACCGGCGGACACCAGCACCACCCGCACCGAACGCACCCCCAAGCCCGAGCCCAAGACCCAGGTCGAGCCGAAGCCGGCCCGAGCGCCTCGAGCCCGTCAGGGTTCGACCGAGGCCGAGAGATCTGAGGGGTCCGAGGGATCGGTCCGCACCGCCACACGCGAACCTGACGCCGGCACGCCGGCGGACGAGAACGGATCGGCGAAACCCAGGACGCGCAACCGCGGAGGCCGAGGGTCCGGCGGCGGTTCGCGAACCACCGACCAGGAGCCGCGCGAGACGCGCGAGCCCAAGGAGCCGCAGGAGCCCCGGGAGCCCAGGGCTCCCCGACCCCCGCGTGAGCCCCGCCAGTCCAAGCCGGCGGCCAGTTCCGAGCCGACGGACGCGAGCACCGACGCGGAGACCCCCTCACAGGATCGACCCGATGGCACCGGCGCCCCCAGGAAGCGTCGCCGTCGCGGCGGTCGCGGCCGGGGACGCTCCGGCAGCGCCTCGACCGGCACGGCCACCTCGGCCGACGCGCAGGACCTCGGCGCCGACGACGAGGCGCCCCTCAAGGAGACCCCCGACACCCAGCGTGACGACGCCCTGCCCGACGTGGGCGACCAGCCCGGTGCCTCCTCGACGTCGTCCGCATCCCGCCGACGCCGCCGCGGAACACGCGGCAGCGGTGCGTCGAAGACCGGCGAGGACGAGCAGACGTCCCCGGAAAAGGCCGACGGAGCGAAGGCCGAGACCGGCGCCAAAGCAGACGCAGGCAAGGCCGACGGCCGCACGAAGCAGAAGGCCAAGCCGAAAGCCATGTCCGCCGAGGAGCGCGTGGCCGCCGGTGGTCCCACCCGTGGCGTGCGTTCCAGCCGCTCACGCACAGGCCGAGGAGGCGGGCGCCGCCGTCGCGAGCCGTTGATCGTGCCGCCCCGCATCACCGACAAGGTCATGGTCATCACCGAGCGAGGCGAGCGGGACCAGATCGCGGTGCTCGAAGAAGATGTGCTGGTCCAGCACTACGTCACCCGCACCGGCGCCCGTTCCATGGTGGGCAACGTCTACCTGGGCCGGGTGCAGAACTTGCTGCCCGGCATGGAGGCGGCCTTCGTCGACATCGGCCGCGGTCGCAACGGCGTGCTGTACGCCGGGGAGGTCAACTACTCCCCCGAGGACCTGGAAGGCAACGCGCCCCGCATCGAGCAGGTGCTGAAGTCGGGCCAGGCCGTCATGGTGCAGGTCACCAAGGACCCCATGGGTGGCAAGGGTGCGCGCCTTACGGCTCAGATCTCCCTTCCGGGGCGCTTCCTCGTGTTCGCGCCCAACCAGAACCTCTCGGGGATCAGCCGCCGGCTCCCCGACGAGGAGCGGAAGAAGCTCAAGACCATCCTGAAGAAGGTGAAGCCGCCCGAGCACGGCGTGATCGTGCGCACCGCGGCCGAGGGCGCCACCGAAGAAGCCATCACCCACGACCTGCAGCGCCTGATCGCCCAGTGGGACACGATCCAGAAGACGGCGAAGAAGGTCAAAGCGCCCGACGTGCTGTCCGAAGAGCCCGAGCTCACCGTTCGAGTGGTTCGCGACCTGTTCACCGACGAGGAGTACAAGGCGCTCGTCACCGATTCGCCGCGGGTCTACGACAAGGTCATGGACTACGTCCACGACGTCGCGCCCGACCTGGAGCCCAAGGTTTCGCTCCACCAGGGCAAGCTCCCGGCGTTCGAGGAACACCGCATCGAGGAGCAGATCCACAAGGCGCTCGACCGGAAGGTGTGGCTGCCCAGCGGCGGCTACCTCATCATCGAGCGCACCGAGGCCATGACGATCGTCGACGTCAACACCGGCAAGTCGGTGGGCAAGACGAACCTGGAGGCAACGGTCGCCAACACGAACCTGGAAGCGGCGAAAGAGGTTGCGCGCCAACTCCGTCTGCGCGACATCGGCGGCATCATCGTGATCGACTTCATCGACATGCTGCTGGAGAAGAACAAGAAGCAGGTCGAGGACACGATGAAAGAGGCCCTGGCCATCGACAAGACCAGGTCCCAGGTGTTCGAGATCGGCCCGCTCGGCCTGATGCAGGTCACCCGCAAGCGGGTCTCCGGCGGTCTGGTTGAATCCTTCTCCGAGACCTGCCCCACCTGTGAGGGTCGGGGCATCCTGGTCAACTACGAGATCTGAAGCTCGCGAAAGGACCCACCATGTATGCGGTGATCAAGAGCGGCGGCAAGCAGCACAAGGTGCAGACCGGCGACGTGATCGAGGTCGAGAAGATCGTCCACGAGGGCGAGACCATGACGTTCCAGCCCCTACTGGTCGTGGACGACGACGGCAAGACCCACGTGGGGGCCGAGGCCGCCAAGGCCACGGTCACCGCCAAGCCCCTGGGCGAAAAGAAGGGCGAGAAGGTCAAGATCTTCAAGTACCGGCCCAAGAGCGGCTACGCCCAGCGCGGCGGTCACCGTCAGCTGATCACACTGCTCGAGATCGAAGACGTGAAGCTCGGCGGCGCCCAAAAGACCGAGAAGAAGGCCGAGAAGAAGTCGGAGCCGAAGGCCGAGAAGAAGAGCGAGAAGAAGTCCGCCCCCAAGGCCGAGAAGGCCGAGGGCGATGAGGCCGCCGGCTGAGTCCGGCTGCTACCCTGGAGGTCTTATGGCACACAAGAAGGGCGGCGGCTCGTCCCGGAACGGCCGCGATTCCAACGCCAAACGACTCGGCGTGAAGGCCTACGGCGGCGAAACCGTCACCGCGGGCTCCGTCATCGTGCGCCAGCGCGGCACCCGGATCCACCCCGGCGACGGCGTGGGCAAGGGCGGCGACGACACGCTGTTCGCCCTACGCGAGGGCACGGTCACGTTCAGCGATTCGCGCGGGCGCAAGTTCGCGTCGATCGTTCCCGCCGAGTAGCGGCTCAGCCGCGGGTTCGCTCGGCGATCTCGCTCACCCAGGCTTCGATCTCGGGCTTCTTGCTGCCCGATTGCACGGTGAGGTAGCGCACGTTCTCGCGCATGTGCCGCCGCCTGGACGTGCGCCGTATCGCGCTGAACGGTCCCAGGGGTTTGCGTCCAGGCATGCTGGCGGGCGAGGGCTCATCGCCCGGCTCGGGTGGCCTTAGTGGAGGCGGCTGGGTGAAGTAGAAGGCCGTCTCGACGGTGCCCCCGTCGTCCTCGTGGGTCACGATCAGGATCGGCGAGCCTCGAACGCGCCGGGCGCGCCGGACCATGGGGTAGTGGATCCGCCGTTCGTGCTGGACCGTGGCGTCTTCGAAGACCATGGCATCGGCCTCCAGGCGGAGCGTGCCCTTGCGCTCGCCGAGGTCGCCGCGTCGCAGCAGCACCATCCAGACGGTGGTCGGTTCCGGCATGGAGCCATCATCGCGTCCTGGGGCCGCCTCGACCACCTAGGCTGTGGGCATGGCCTTCGTCGATGAGTGCACCGTGTTCCTGACTGCCGGGCGCGGTGGGAACGGTTCGGTGTCGCTCCACTCCGAGCCGTACAAGCCACGCGGCGGGCCGGACGGAGGCAATGGGGGCGACGGTGGCTCGATCGTGTTCGAGGTGTCCCGCGGCGTACACGATCTGTCGTGGCTCGCCGACCATCCGCACCAGAAGGCGCCGGGCGGCGAGCCCGGGCGAAGCGCCAGGCGCGAGGGAGCCTCCGGCAAGGACCTCGTGATCCCGGTTCCCGAGGGCACCGTCGTGATGGACGAGCGGGGTCTGATCGCCGACCTGGTGGGGGAGGGCACGCGCGCCGTGGTGGCGGCCGGTGGTCGCGGGGGCCGAGGGAACACGGCCTTCGCGGGACCTCGGAACCGTGTGCCCCGCACCGCCGAACTCGGTGAGGACGGGGAGGATCGCACGGTCACGGTGGAGCTCCGCACGGTGGCCGACGTCGGGCTGGTGTGGTTGCCGAACGCGGGCAAGTCCACATTGCTGGCTCGTCTCACCGCCGCCAAGCCCAAGATCGCCAACTATCCCTTCACCACCCTGACGCCCAACCTCGGCGTGGCGGGCGAGGACGCGGACCGGTTCGTGGTGGCCGACATCCCCGGCTTGGTGGAGGGCGCCAGCGAGGGCAAGGGGCTGGGGCACCGGTTCCTGCGGCACATCGTGCGATGCCGGGCCCTCGTCCTGGTGGTCGATCTGGCGGCCGAGGACCCTGCCACCGACCTGGCGACCCTGATCGCCGAGCTCGAGGCCTATGACCCCGAGCTGGCACGGCGCCCGTCCATCGTGGTGGGCACGAAGACCGACCTGGTCGATGACGCCGCCTCGGCGATCGAGGCGCTGGGTCCGGAGGCCATCCCGGTGTCGGCGATGACCGGCGACGGGATCGAGGACCTGCTCGACCGCGTCGGCCTGCTGGCCGAGGAGGGCGAGGCCGCCGAACCCGAACGCTCGCCCTACGTCGTCCTGCGACCCGGCAAGCCCCGGTTCACCGTGAGCCGTGAGGACAGCGGGCGGTGGCGGGTGCAGGGCCGAAGCGTCGAACAGTGGGTGTTGGCAACCGACCTCGACGATGAGCAGGATGTCGAGCGGCTGCAGCAGCGCATGGCCAAGGAAGGCGTCGAACGCAAGCTGGTCTCGTTGGGTGCACGGCACGGCGACGAGGTCGCGATCTTGGACCGGGTGTTCGAGTTCCTGCCGGACGTCGACCCGGAGGCGGTAAAGGAGGGGGACGCGTAGATGGATCTGGAAGGCCTGTTGGCGGCCGACGAGTCGGGGTGGAAGGAACT
>DATLPI010000241.1:0-2051 GCA_035535815.1 Actinomycetota bacterium
GTTCCCCGGGGGTCGGGCGCCTACACGGTGTGGCGCCCCGAGCACTGGGCGTTCGAGGGCACGGACCTGCGCTACGGCGACGAACTCGGCCGTGACGACACGATCGTGGCCTACGAGGTGGACGGCTGCGAACTCGCGACCGACCCCGACGGACTGCCGGTGCCCACCCACGCCGACGGCGCACCCGAGAGCTTGCAGATCTTGGCGACGGCCCCTGCCCGCCTCTGGAAGCAGGACGAGCAGCCCAGCCGCTACGCCCACGAACCCGGCGAGCTGGAGAACACCGCGATGGCCGTGTTCGGTCCCGGCTGGCGCGACCAGGTGCACCGCGTCACGAACAACCATGCCTGCATGGCGGTCTTCTCCAAGCCCGGCGGCGGCACCGTGTTCAACGCCGGCGTCACCGATTGGGCCTACGCCCTTGAGTCGGGCGATCCCGAAGTGTCGCGCATCACCCGCAACGTGATCGAACGCCTGACCCGCTGAGCCTCAGCCGGCCTTTCGCAGCGGGGCGTACGCCAGTAACACCCGTTTCTCCCCCACGTCACTGAAGGTGATCGTGGCCTCGGTGCCGTCGCCGGCGCCGCTGACGGTGAGCACCACGCCCTCGCCCCACTTCTCGTGGATCACGGTGTCGCCGGGGCCGATCACCGGGGCGTCGCGCTTGGGGACCCCGCCGGAACCCGGGGGCGTCCAGTCGCGATCCGGCACGGCGTCGTCTGAGCTCCGGCCGCCGATCACCCGCCCACCGCCACGGTTCGCACCCGGGTAGGCTCCGCGACCGGCGGACGCGCGCCCCGACCGTTCGCCTTCGCGGATCTCGAACAGGTGCTCAGGCATCTCCTGCAGGAACCGGCTGGGCGGGTTGTACTGGGTCTGGCCGAACAGCGTGCGGCTCCACGCGTTCGTGAGGTACAGGCGTTTCTGTGCGCGAGTGATGCCCACGTAGGCGAGCCGGCGTTCCTCCTCGAGGGCGGCGCTGTCGGTCATCGAGCGATAGTGCGGGAAGATGCCGTCCTCCATCCCCACCATGAACACCACGGGGAACTCCAGGCCCTTGGCGATGTGCAGGGTCATCAGCGTGACGTTGGACGCGTCCTCGTCGTACTCGTCCTGCTCCCCCACCAGCGAGACCTGTTCGAGGAACTGCTCGAGGTCGGCGTCGGGTTCGCGCGCGATCAATTCGGCGGCCACGCCCGAGAGCTCCTGCAGGTTCTCGATGCGACCCTGCGCGTCGACCGTGCGCTCCTCTTCGAGTTCCATCATGTAGGTGGACTCGACCGCGGCGAACTCCACCATGCGGGCGGGCCCGGCGCCATCGTCTTGGTGGTGGTACAGCGCCGCCATGATCTGGTTGAACCCGGCCACGGCGCCCTTCGCCCGGTTGGCGAGCACGGGGATCTCGTCGACGCGCAGCGCCGCCTGCATGATCGGGATGTTCTCGTCCCGCGCGAACGACTCGATGGCCGCCACCGTCGCATCGCCGATACCTCGCTTCGGCGTGTTCACCACGCGGCGGAACGAGATCACGTCGGCGGGGTTGATCATCAGCCGCAGGTAGGCCAGGACGTCCTTGATCTCTTTGCGCTGGTAGAACCGCACACCGCCGAACACGCGGTAGGGCGTGCCGATCCGCATCAGCACGTCCTCCAGCACGCGGGACTGCGCGTTCGTCCGATAGAAGATCGTGAAGTCGGCGTAGCGGTAGCCCTCTGACTCGCGCAGACGTTCGATCTCGTCGGCGACGAAGAACGCCTCGTCGTGTTCGTCCTCGGCGCGGAAGCGCACGGTGAGATAGCCGTTGCCGGCCTCGGTCCACAGGGCCTTGGGCTTGCGCTGCTGGTTGTGTTCGATCAGCGCATTGGCGATCTCCAGGATGTTCTGCGTGGAGCTGTAGTTTTGCTCCATCAGGAACACCTGCGCGTCGGGGTAGTCGCGCTCGAAATCCAGGATGTTCTGGATCGTGGCGCCGCGCCAGCTATACACGCCCTGGTCGGCGTCGCCGACGACGCACACGTTGCGGTACTTCGCGCTCAGCATGTTGACCAGCT
>DATLPI010000242.1:0-4935 GCA_035535815.1 Actinomycetota bacterium
TCGACCTGCCGTTCGCACTCTCTCCCGTCACCGTGGGCCTGGCCTGTGCGATCTTGTTCGGGCTCGGCGGATGGCTCTATGAGTTCTTCGACGCACGCGGGATCAAGATCCTGTTCGCGGTGCCGTCGATGGTGCTGGTCACGATCTTCATCTGCATCCCGTTCACGATCCGTGAGGTCGTGCCGGTGCTGCAGGAGATCGGCAAGGACGAAGAGGACGCCGCCCGGACGCTCGGCGCCTCGATCTTGCAGACCTGGCGCAAGGTCACGATGCCGAACATCCGATGGGGCCTGTTGTACGGGGTCGCCCTCACCACCGCTCGCTCGATCGGTGAGATCGGCGCGGTGCTCATCGTGAGCGGTTTGATCAAGGGCAAGACCGAGACGGCCACCTTGTTCATCTTCACGGCGATCGAGGAACGCCAGACCACGGAGGCCTACATCGTGGCCATCACGCTGGCGGCCGTCTCCATCATCTTGCTCGTGACGATCGAAGCTTCGCGTCGTCTCATCGAAGGAAGGAAGGTACGCACATGAGCACGCCGATCGTGGTGGAGCAGCTCACCAAGCGGTTCGGCAAGTTCGAAGCGGTCAAAGACGTCTCGTTCACGGCGCCCGGTGGCGCGATCACCGCGTTGCTCGGACCGTCGGGCTCGGGCAAGAGCACCGTCCTGCGCATGATCGCGGGCCTGGAGACGCCGAACGAGGGCCACATCCGGATGGGTGACGTCGAGTTGACCGCCAAGAGCGTGCAGGAGCGCAGGGTCGGCTTCGTGTTCCAGCACTTCGCACTGTTCCGGCACATGACGGTCGCCGACAACGTCGCGTTCGGCCTCGCTGTGCGCAAGCAGCCCAAGGATGTGAAGAACCAGCGGGTCGAGGAGCTCCTGGAGCTCGTCCAGCTGGCGCCGTTCGCCAAGCGATACCCGGACCAGCTGTCGGGCGGTCAGCGCCAGCGGGTGGCACTCGCACGGGCGCTCGCTCCGCGTCCCGACGTGCTGTTGCTCGACGAGCCGTTCGGCGCGCTCGACGCGAAGGTGCGCCAGGACCTTCGGCACTGGCTCGACGGTCTGCACCGTGAACTCGGCGTGACCAGCCTGCTCGTGACCCACGATCAAGAGGAGGCCCTGGAGCTGGCCAATCAGATCGTGGTGATGCATGAAGGCCGTGTCGAGCAGGTGGGATCGCCGGCGGAGATCTATGACGAGCCGGCCACGCCGTTCGTCGCCGGGTTCGTCGTGTCGGCCAACGTGCTGCACGGCGAAGTGCGTGATGGCCATGTGCACCTCGGCTCGGTTCGCGTGGCCGGCGCGGCGCACCTGGCCGATGGCGCGCCCGCGACCGCGTTCGTCCGGCCCCACGATGTCCGGGTCCGCCAGAAGGGCGGCCGCGATGGCGACTTCACCGCTACGATCGAGCGCATCGCGTCGCTGGGATGGCTCGCACGCCTGACCCTGCGTCTTGCCGACGGCCACACCCTGGTGGCGCACGTACCGCAGGAGGAGCTGGATGGCGCTGAGGAAGGCGACACCGTGACCCTCGATCTGCGCAATCCGAAGGCCTTCCTCCGCGAGGTGCACGGTGCCCACCCCGACGAGGTCGACCAGGATGCCGCGATCGACGCGCCGCCGACCGACCGAGCCACCGCCGGGACGGCGTGACGAGGACCGGTGCCCGACGCGAGCGCGGCGAGACTGCCGGACATGGATGCGGGTGAGCCGGAACCAGTCGACCTGAGCGGTCCGGTCGCGAAGAAGATCCCGGACGAGGTCCTTCGCTTCGCCGTGCTGGAACCGGAGCAGCGCAAGCTGTTGATGCACGTGCACGAGTTGCTCTCGGACATCCCGTACGGCACGGTCGTCCTGGTCATGCAGGACGGCAAGGTGATCCAGATCGAGACATCCGAGAAGATCCGCCTGCGCTGAGAACGATCTCTAGCCTTTGGTTGGATTGACTAGTTCGCTCGCGAACGGGTATGACAGCCTCCGCACAAAGGCCAGAGCCGGTCGCCCACAAGGCGTCCGGCCCGAGTGGAGGGGGTCCGCGCCATATGCGACGCAGTACCAGCATCCTCCTCGCCTGCGCGCTCATCGGTTCCTTGTTCGCCTCAGCCGCCGCCGCGCAACCCGCGGCCAGCGGGGGGGTCAAGGGAGCGAAGCGCTCGGTCGGGGATGTCAAACCGCTTCCGGATTTCGTCCGGAAATGGATGGGGAACAAGGAGACCGCAGCCGACCTCGTGGCTCGTGGCCTCGCCCGACCGAACGAGAACGGCCGTCTGCGACTCCCGAACGGGCAGTTCGTGGACTACGCGCTCGAGGACACCGATCACATCGTGACGATCCTCGCCGAGTTCGACGATCCGGTCCGCGGGCAGATCGCGGAGCCGGACCGCACGCAGGACAACAGCACCTACTGGGTGCCCAAGTTCACCCGGAAGCACTTCCACGACATGCTGTTCACCCCGGGCGGCGGCTCGTACGGGCACAACTCGATGCACGACAACTACCTCGAGATGAGCTCCGGCCGCTATACGGTCGAAGGGCAGGTCTCGAAGTGGGTGCACATCGATGCCCCCGAGTCCGAGTTCGGAGCCAACGGCTCGAGCGGTGATGGCTCGGACAACCTGAACGGTCCCGTGTTCCGCGTGATCCGGGCCGGCCTGGCGGCTACCCGCGGCGTGGACGAGGGGATCGACTGGTCACCGAAGGTCGTGGACACCCAGGACCGCTACGACTGCGACGGCGACGACAACTTCGACGAGCCGGACGGCTATGTCGACCACTTCCAGCTGGTGCACGCCGGCGAGGGTGAAGAGGCCGGCGGCGGCGCCCAGGGCGGAGACGCCATCTGGAGCCACCGTTGGTACGCCCGCGAGAGCGCGGCCGGCACGCTGGGACCGAAGGGCTGCCTGCTGGGCGGCTACCGCGTCCCCGGCACCAAGCTGTGGGTCGGCGACTACACGACCGAACCGGAGAACGGGGCTTCGGGCGTGTTCACGCACGAGTACGGCCACGACCTCGGCCTGCCGGACCACTACGACACCGCCGGCGCGAACGACAACTCGGCGGACTTCTGGACGTTGATGGCGTCGAGCTGGCCGTCGGACAGTGCCGACGCGATCGGCGACAACCCGTACCACATGGGCGCCTGGGACAAGCTGGTGCTCGGATGGTCTGACTTTGCCACCGTGAACCCCGGCCAGGAGAAGAACGTCAACATCGGCCCGGCCGAAGGTGCCTCGACGTCCGGATGGCAGGCGCTCCGCGTGAACCTGCCGAACTACATCCAGGACGTCACGGTGTTCCCGGTCGACGGCGCGGATCCGAACTACTACTACTCGGGGCAGGGCAACGACATCGAAACCACGATGCGGCGTTCCCTGGGGAGCGCGTTGGGCTCGGACACCGAGCTGACCTTCCGGACCCAGTACGACATCGAACTGGACTGGGACTACGCCTACGTCGAGTACTCCGACGACGACGGTGCCACGTGGCACAGTGCCGACGGCGATCTGTCCACCTCGACGAACCCGAACGGGCAGAACCAGGGGCTGGGCATCACGGGCACCACGAGCGGATGGGTCGACGGGACGTACACGATCCCGGCCGGCGCCACCGACATCGGGTTCCGGTACTGGACCGACGGCGCGGTGGCCCAACAGGGCTTCGCGGTCGACTCGATCCAGTTGAACGGTGACCCGGTCGACGATGCCACCGACCCGTCGGTGTGGACCTTCGACGGGTTCCAGCAGCTGACGGACGGCGCCTTCCAGGTCGAGCGGTTCCACTACTACCTGGTGGAGTCACGCACGTACCTCCGACAGGACTCGAACCTGTGCGGCGTCTACCAGTACCTGTACGGCAACTGGCTGGAGAAGTGGTGCAACGCCCGAGGGCTGGTGGTCTGGTACCGCGACAGCGGCTATCCGGACAACAACACCTCGGAGCACCCCGGTCACGGAGCCGTGCTGGTCGTCGACAGCCACCCGGAGGGCGTGAAGCAGCCCGGGACCCAGGGTGGGTACTGGCGTGAGCGGATCCAGGCATGGGACGCTGCGTTCGGTGTCGATGCCAACGACATCACGCTCCACACGGTTCGCTACGACGGCTCGCTGAAGCCGTTCCCGTGGCACGCCGATCCGGTGTCGGTCTTCGACGACTCGGTCGAAGGCACCTACTACGACCCGGCCATCCCCTACGCCAGCGTGATCACGCCGGGCTCGGGGTTGCGGATCGAGATCCTCAAGGCGTCCGCGAACCGCAGCACCTACAAGGTGGGGGTGAGCTGGGCCGACTGAGGTTCTTCGCACCCGAACGCACGACCGCGGAAGGACGGGCCCCCCCGGGCCCGTCCTTCTCGTGTCTCAGGCCATGAACGCGGCGAGCCGTTCCGCTTCGCCGTCGACCTCGCGCCGTACGGCCCTCGGCAGGGCCACGAACGGGTCGATGCTGACCCGATCGTCGTCGTGGCGCCAGGTGCCGGCCACTTGGCCGTCCACCAGGAAGGTCCCGAGCGACTGCGGGATCTTGACGTGGAAGATCTTCGAGCGGTGGTGCTCCGGCAGGATCAGGGTTCGGCGCGCGTGTACGAGCAGCGTGGCGTCCCAGGTCGGCAGGAACCGCACCGGCACGGGGGGTGCATCATCGGTGATCGGCCGGCCCGGGAGGTCCACCAATGGCTCCCCTTCCCAGCTCAGGAACCGTCGGATGCGGATCCCTTCGAGCGCCGCATCCACCGCGGGGAGCGGCACTCCGGTGAAGCTCGAGATGTCCTTGCGCGAGGCAGGCCCGAACCCGGTGAGGTAGCGACGAACCAGGAGGTCGAGGCCGGCGTCCGGGGTGAGGTCCGCCGGTGGGGGACCTATCCAGTCATCCGCCAACCCGTAGAGGTCGGCTCTGCGCCGCTCCCAGGTTCCGCTCGGCGGCACCCGGACGAG
>DATLPI010000243.1:0-2555 GCA_035535815.1 Actinomycetota bacterium
TCGGCATCGGTATCGGGTTCCTCGCGGTGGGCCGATCGGACTGGTTCCGGAGGGCTCCCATGTGGCTCGGGGCCCTCGTCTTCGCGTCGGCCGTGTTCCCGGTCACGATCGACCGCACGGGAAGCAGCCTCATCTTCTTCGGCGGGTTCGCGACCCGTGGCCTGCCGATCTGGATCTCGTTGCCGATCATCTTCGCGGCTGTCGCCGCGACCATGGCCGCCATCGCGCAGGGCGTCGCGCGTCTGTTCCAGCGATTCCCGCCGCTTGAGGCCTATCGACTGGATGTGCTGGGCAGCGTGACCGGCATCGCCGGGTTCGCCATCCTGTCCTTCATCGGAGCCCCGCCGGTCGTCTGGGGGGCCGTGATCGTCGGGCTGTTCGTCTTTCTGCTCAGACCATCTCTCAGGATCGAACACGCCGTTGCGATCGGCCTCCTCGTCGGCGCTTTCGGTATGGAGGCGCTCGCCGACTCGGTGGTGTGGTCCCCCTACTACCGGATCAACTGGACGCAGACCGACGAGGTTACGCAAGTGGTCGTCAACGGGATCCCCCATCAGGCCATCACGACGACCGAAGCACGTCGGGCCGCGGAGCCCACGTATTTCCTGCCCTACGAGCGGGCGGTTGAACCTCCGGAGCGGGTGCTGGTTATCGGTGCCGGAACCGGCGCCGACGTCGCCATCGCGCTGGCCGAGGGCGCAGGGCAGGTCGATGCGGTCGAGATCGACCCGGAACTGTATGAGCTCGGACGGAGGATGAACCCGGAGCGGCCATACGAGGATCCGCGCGTGCGGGTGATCATCGACGACGGCCGTGCCTTCCTCGAACGGTCGGACGATCGTTACGACCTGATCCTGTTTGCGCTGACCGACTCCCTCACGCTTGTCTCCGGGCAGTCATCGCTTCGGTTGGAGAGCTACCTCTTCACCCGGGAGTCCATGGAGGTGGCCCGCGATCACTTGACCCCCGACGGCGTCTTCGCCATGTACAACTACTACCGCTACCCGTGGCTCTCGGACCGCCTCGCAAACACACTCGATGAGGTGTATGGGCACCCTCCCTGCTTCGACTCCACGCGGCGGATCGGCTATCTGGCCCTGATGACGATCGGTCGCGATCCGAGTTCAGTGAACTGCGCCGAGGTGTGGGCCCCGATAGCGGGCCCGCCCGTCGCCCCAGCCACCGACGACCACCCGTTCGTCTATCTCCGCGAGGCCAGCATCCCGAGCCTCTATCTGGTGTCCATCGCGCTCATCCTGATGGCCTCGGCGCTCGCCGTGAGGGCGATCTCGGGGCCGTTCCGGGCGATGCGATCCTCGCTCGACCTCTTCTTCATGGGCGCGGCCTTCCTGCTGCTCGAGACGAAGAGCGTCGTCCAGTTCGCGCTGCTCTTCGGGACGACGTGGTTCGTGAACGCCCTCGTGTTCGCTGGGATCCTGCTCTCCGTCCTGCTCGCGATCGAGGTCGCGAAACGCACCCAGCTGAACCCCAGGGTCCTGTACGGGGTACTCGCGGTCACGATCGCCATCGCCTTCGTGGTCCCCGAGAGCACCCTGCTGCAGCTCGCCGTGGTTCCGAGGTTCGTCGTGGCTGTGGCCATCGCGTTCGGACCCGTGTTCTGCGCCAACCTCGTGTTCGCCGAGCGGTTCGAGATGGTCGAACAGCCCACGGTGGCGTTCGGCGCGAACCTCTTGGGAGCGATGATCGGCGGGACGCTCGAGTACGCGTCGCTCGTCACCGGGTACCGAGCTCTCCTCATCGCCGCGGCGCTTCTCTACGGATTGGCGTTCCTCTCGGGACGTCGGTATCTGGCCGGGCGCTCACCCGTGGACACGCGGGTCGCCGTGAGGGTTTAGGCAGTCCTGCCTTCAGCCTCCGAGCTCCGCGAACACCGACTGGCCGAGCCGCTCGGCCATTTTGGATTCATACCCTGGCGGCGGTGGGGTGTTTCAGGCGCCACCGCCACGCTTCACTGGAGCCGCGAAGCTCCCGACCCCGTCGGGGTGGTTCGGACGGTCCGGCGGCGCAGAAGCAGCTTCGCCCGGAGGATGTCCGGGTCGCGCGGATCGAGCGGCAGCACAGCGTCACGATCGCGGTGCTGACGGATCGGAGCCTTCCGTCCAATCCTGATCTGCTGCATGGGTCCACCTCCGAGATCCAGGTGGTGACGTTCTCGCACATCACGCGGTGCGCGGCCGGTGACCGGTGTCACCGACACGACGTGTTGCTCATGGTTCGCCTATCCCGCACGATCACGACGGGTGCATTTGTTGACCCTAGCCGAGCGGAGGGTCTCGCGGGTGCATCGGCGCGCCGCGAACCCGCCCACGGGCGGTGCTCGTCGCGTGCTGCGGGAGACCGGCCGGTAGCCGCGGCCGGCGTCGACCGGCCGGGGTCCGGGCCGCTCAAGAAGTCCCGTTGCATCAGCCGATACGTTCAGGGTGAGCCACACTGCGATCACCATCCATCCGCCTTCGCGATGCGAGGGGTACCGCTGCCCCTGGCACAACCCGTCGGACCACGGCATGGTCGGCTGGCCCCGCGACATCCTCACG
>DATLPI010000244.1:0-9329 GCA_035535815.1 Actinomycetota bacterium
CGCTCCGCGTCCGGGCCACGCTGGGCGAGGTCTCCGACGCGCTCCGCGGCGTGTTCGGCGAGTACCGCCCCACCTACTGATCCGGCCCGACCGACCTGTGCTCAGCTCGCGAGTGCCCAGATCGCGTGGACGACCGCGACCGCTCCCGCCACGGCGAGCACCACCGCCACGATCGCGTAGGAGGGTCCGCGTCCCCGCATCGCCCACGCGATCGCGAGGCAGCCGAGGCCCACGCCCAGCTCGATCAGGCTCGTGACGGCATCCACCGGCGGAGGCTACCCTCCGCCGGCCCCGCTCCACGCCTGGAGTAGGCTTCGCCCTCATGGACGTCGCGGTCATCGGAGGGACGGGAGCCGAAGGGTTCGGCCTGTCGCTTCGCTTGGCGAGCGCCGGTCACCGCGTCACGATCGGCTCGCGAGACGCCCAGCGAGGCACCGACGCGGCCCGGCGAGCGGTCGAGACGCTGGCCGATGCCGGCGACATCACCGGCACCACGAACGAGGACGCCGCCGCGTCGGGCGACGTGCTGATGGTCACCGTCCCGTTCGCCGGGCAGGCCGACATCTACCGATCGATCGCCGGGAGCGTTCGTCCGGGCGCGATCGTCATGGACGCGACCAGCCCGCTCGCCACCGCGGTGGGCGGCCGTGCCTGGCAGGTCCTTCGCCCGTGGCACGGGTCGGCGGCCGAGCAAGCCGCCGCGCTGCTCGGCGTAGGGCCGCGCGTGGTTGCTGCGTTCCACACGATCGCGGCGAACGCGCTCGCCGATCTCGAACATCCGCTGGACTCCGACGTGCTGGTGTGCGGCGACGACGACGACGCCAAGACGGTGATCGGTGGACTGATCGGCGACATCCCCGACCTGCGGTGGATCGACTGCGGCGCGCTGTCGATGGCCCGCATCACCGAGACGCTCACGCCGCTGCTGATCAACGTGAACCGGCGGTACAAGATCAAGGACTCCGGGTTCCGCATCGTGGGTCGTGAGGGGTGGGGCTCGCCTCCGTGACCGATGAGGGCGGCCTGGTCCGCATCGATGACACCGCGTTGTGGGTGGTCGACCGCGGCGAGGGCTACCCGGTGGTGGTGCTGCATGGCGGCCCCGGCCTCGACCATCACGAGTTCGCCGACTACCTCGATCCACTGACCGAGCGCGGCTACCGGCTGTTGCTCGTCGACCTCCGCGCCTGCGGCCGCTCGGAGGTACCTCCGGAACGGTCCTGGACCTTGGAGCGGCACGCCCAGGACGTGATCATGCTGGCGCGCTCGCTCCGCTTGGACCGCTACGCCGTCCTCGGGCACTCCTTCGGCGCCTTCGTCGCGTTGCAGAACGCGGTGGACTACCAGGGGATGGCGGCGCAGACCATCGTCTCGTCCGGCGTGGCTTCCATGCGATGGCTCGAAGCGGTGGAGCCCAACCTGCTGGCGTTCGAACCGGCGTCGCTCCGGCGGCAGGTGGCCGACTCCTGGGCCAGGGAACCCGACGTCCATACACGGGAGGAGTTCGCCTCGGTGATGGTGGATCAGTTCCCCTTCCATTTCGCCGATCCGGTGGATCCGCGCATCGACGACTACCTGGCGCGAGTAACCGGCACCGTCTACGCGCCCGACGTGCTCCGCCACTTCGCCACCACCGACGCCGGCGACATCGAACTGGAGGATCGCCTGAACGAGGTGGCCTCCCCGATGCTCGTGCTCGCCGGGCGGCATGACCGCACCTGCGTGCCCGAGGCGGCCGAGGCGATCGCCGCCGGCGTGCCGCGTGCCGAACTGGTCGTCTTCGAGCACAGCGGGCACATGGCGTTCGTTGAGGAGCAGGACGCCTACCTGGCCGCGGTGTCCGGGTTCCTCGATCGGCGTCGCGGCCCCTCCTGACCTCACGGGGACGCGTTCCCTCGCAGGGCAACTGCGCCGGCGCTTCGGTCAGGCCCGGGACGGGCCGAAGACAGAACGGAACCTCCATGACCGTTCGAGGCCGTTCATTCGACACGTACGTTGCGCTCGTCACCGTCGCGGGCTGTTCGCTGCTGGCCTGGTTCGCCACGCAGCCGTCGCTCGAAGCCGCGGCGAGTGAGCGCGCGTTCGGGCTCCTGGCGCTCCTGCTGTTGGTGGGCGAGGTCTTCCCGATCTCGGTCCCGCGCGGGGACGAGGTGGACGAGCTCACCGCATCCACGACGTTCGCGTTCGCGTTGATGATCGGCTTCGGGACACCGGCGGCCGTCGTCGCCCAGGTGGTCGCCTCGACGATCGCCGACATCCTCCTGCACAAGAGCCTGTGGAAGGTGGCGTTCAACGCGGGACAGTTCGCACTGTCGCTCGGAGCCGCGGGAGCCGTCTATCACGGGCTCGGCGGTGGGAGTGCGCTGAACTCGAGCAGCATCCTGCCGTTCCTCGCCTCCGCGATCACGTTCTTCCTGCTGAACACGATCATCACCGACGTTGCGGTGGCGATGTCGAGCGGCGTGGCCATGGGTCCCTACATCTCGAAGGACCTCGTCTTCCAGGCGCAGGCCACCCTGCCCCTGCTGGCGCTGGCGCCCGTCGTGGTTGCGGCTGTCGACGAGAGCCTGTGGTTGATCCCGCTGGCGGCGGCGCCGGCGGTGGCGTTGTGGTGGGGCACGCGTCTCGCCTTGGAGAACGCGCGACTCGCCCAGGAACTCCAGCGTTCACTGGAGCAAGAGCAGGAGCTGAACCGCATGAAGGACGATTTCGTGGCCATGGTCTCCCACGAGCTGCGCACCCCTCTCACGTCGATCCAGGGCTACATCAAGACGCTGCGGCAGCTCTCCTCGGACCTTCCCCCAGATCAGCGGGATTCGTTCCTTGAAGCGGCCGACCGGCAGGGCGACCGGCTCCGCCGCCTGATCGAACAACTCCTCGTCGTGGGCCGTCTCGAAACCCATGTGGAGCCGCTCGCCGTCACGCCGATCTCCGTCGATCGCCTCGCCACCAACGTCGTGGACGAACTGCGGCTGGGGGCCAGGGGGCATGTGTTCGACGTTCGCATCGATCCGAACCTGCCCCAGATCCGTTCCGACGAGGGGAAGGTGCACCAGATCCTTTCGAACCTCGCCGAGAACGCGTTGAAGTACACGCCGCCCGACACGTGCGTAGGGATCGCCGCCGACCCTGCCGTCGGGGGGATCATCGTGTCGGTCACCGACCAGGGTGAGGGGATCCCGGAGGAGCATCGTGAGCGGATCTTCGAGCGGTTCTACCAGGTCGACGGATCGGCCACGCGCAAGGTGGGAGGCACGGGCTTGGGTCTGTACATCTGCATGAGGATGGCCGAGACCCTTGGCGGCCGGCTCTGGCTCGCCAGTTCCGACGAACGCGGTTCGGTGTTCTCGCTCTTCCTTCCGGAGATGCCGCCCGGGTTCGAGGACGGGGAGGATCCGCCCGGACCCGATCAGTCGATGACCGCGAGGGTCTGACCGGTCTGCACCACCTGGCCCGGCCGGATCGGCAGGTCGCTCACCTCGCCGTCGCGCATCGACGGGATGTGGTTCTCCATCTTCATGGCCTCGAGGATGCAGACGACCTCGCCCGCACGGATCTCCTGACCCTTCTCGACGAGGACCTTCACGATCGTGCCCTGCATCGGCGCGCGGATCTCCCCGTGGATGTGCCCCCCTTCGTGAGCCTCGTGGGCTTCCGGTGCCTTCGGGGCGACGTCACGTCGTTCGTCGAAGATGCGGACGGGCACGCGGCGACCGTCCACCTCGACCAGGATGTCGGCGGGCCGGCCCTCGTGCGGCGCGGGCGCAGCCGGCTGAAGTTCGACCTGAGCGGGCAGATCGGCGTCGGCCAGCGCACGTTCGAGCCATGTGGTGGTGTGGGTGGACGACCGGAATTCCTTGGACTCCAGGATCCAATGCTGCACCGGGATCGTGGTGGGCACCCCTTCGACGACGAACTCGTCGAGGGCCCGCAGCATCCGGCGCCTCGCTGCCTCGCGGTCGGGGGCGGCCACGATCAGCTTGGCGAACATGGAATCGTAGTCGCCGGGGACCTCGCGACCTTCGCCCACGCCGGAGTCCACCCGGACGAACGGCCCCCCGGGCTCCCGGTAACGCGTGATCCGGCCCGGGCCCGGCAGGAAGTTGCGGCCGGGATCCTCGGCGTTGATCCGGCATTGGATCGCGTGCCCCTGGGCGCGGGGCTCGATGTCGAGCGTGCCGCCCATCGCCACTTCGAGCTGGAGCGCGACGATGTCGAGGCCGGTCACCATCTCGGTCACCGTGTGTTCCACCTGCAGGCGGGTGTTCATCTCCAGGAAGTAGAAGTCGCCGTCTTCATCGACGATGCACTCGACCGTGCCGGCGTTGACGTAGCCGGCCTCGCGGGCCAACGAGATCGACGCCTCGGCCAGGCGTGTGCGGGTGGCGTCATCGATGACGGAGGACGGGGTCTCTTCGATCAGCTTCTGGTGTCGCCGTTGCACCGAGCAGTCGCGCTCGCCCAGGAAGACCAGGTTGCCGTGGGTGTCGCCGATGATCTGCGCTTCGACATGGTGGGCGCGGTCGACGTAGCGCTCGAGGAACACCTCGGGGCGCCCGAAGTAGCTCTGCGCCTCGCGGGCCGCGCGCTTCAACGCTTCCTCGAGGTGCGCGGCGTCCCGGACGACGTGCATCCCCTTCCCGCCGCCGCCGAAGGCCGCCTTCACCAGGAGCGGGAAGCCGATGCGTTCGGCCTGCCGCTTCGCGCTCCGCAGGTCGACCGGCTCAGATGTGCCGGGGACGATCGGCATCCCGGCCGCGTCGGCGGCGCGGCGCGCGGCCGCCTTGTCGCCCATCGTCTCGATCGCGCTCGCCGGCGGACCCACGAACGTGAGGCCGGCATCGGTGACGTCCTTGGCGAACCGTGCGCGTTCGGACAGGAAGCCGTACCCGGGGTGGACCATCGTGGCCTTCGCCTGCCGGGCGGCGTCCAGGATGGCCTCGATCGACAGGTAGGACTGCGAGGCCTGGCCGGGACCGATCCTGAACGCCTCGTCGGCCATCTCCACGTGCAGGGCATCGCGGTCGACGTCGGAGTACACGGCGACGCTGGGGATGCCGAGCTCACGGCAGGTGCGGATGATCCGCACGGCGATCTCGCCGCGGTTGGCGATCAGGACCTTCGGTTTCCCAGTTGTCATCGGCCTGCTGTCATCGGCTGCCTGCGCTCCCGCCGCCCCTCACTGGCCCGCGATACTCTCCGGACTCCGGGAGGGAGTCAAACGCTCATGGGTTCGGTCGATCTCGAACGGGCGGCGCGAACGGCAGGACTTGCCGCCCCCGTGCATTGGGATGAGGTTACCGGCTCCACCAACGCGACGGCGGCGACCATGGCCCGCGAGGGTGCCCCGGAATGGACCCTGGTCGGGGCCGGTCACCAGACGGCGGGACGCGGCCGCCGAGACCGAAGCTGGCAGGACCGGCCCGGTGGGGCGCTCATGGTCTCGGTGGTGCTGCGCCCCGCGCTCGAGCCTGTCGACGCCGGCCTGCTGTCCCTGCTCGCCGGAGCCGCATGGGCCGAAGCGATCGAGAGCGTCGGAGGGCTCACGGTGCGGTGCAAGTGGCCCAACGACCTCATGGCCGGCGACGACAAGGTGGGCGGGATCCTCGCCGAGAGCCTGGTCGAAGGGGACCGTCTCGCCTCGGTGGTGGTCGGCTCGGGGATCAACCTCATGGCGCCCGAGGGGCTCGACGGCGCTGCCGGGGTCGGCGCCGGCGTTGACGCCACGGATCTCCTGGGCGGCTTCCTCGCGGCGTTCGCCGGCGGCTACCGGCCGGAAGCTCCCGGGTTCGCCGACGACGTGATCGCACGATGGGCGCGACGCTCGGCGACGCTGGGACGGCGGGTCGCGGCGGTCGATGCCGCCGGCGTTCGCATCGAGGGCATCGCTGCGGGGCTCGACGCCCACGGAGGCTTGATCCTGGAAGACACGGACGGATCGCGCCGGACGGTGACGTCGGACGAGGTCGTGCATCTTCGCTGACCTGGTTGCCCCACCCAGCGGGCGACGGTAGCGTCCGCCCCATGGCATTCCCACGGAAACTCCTGATCCCCGGTGAACAGCTCGTGTTGGAGCTCCGCCCGCACCCGGTCGCACTCGGCCTGGCGGCGCTCGGTACCATCGGCGCCCTCATCCTGGCGGGATGGCTCAGCGTCAAGGTGTTCGATGACGGGGTCATGCAGGGCATCGTCTGGATCGCCCTGATCGTGTTCCTGGTCCTGTACCCGATACGCAAACTGGTGTGGTGGCTCACGTCGGATTTCGTCGTGACGAGCAGCCGGGTGATCCACCGCGAGGGCTTCATCGCGAAGCGCTCGATGGAGATCCCCTTGGACAAGATCAACGACGTGCGGTTCGAGCAGGGGATCTTCGAGCGGATGGTCGGTGCGGGAACCCTGGTGATCCAGTCCGCCAGCGAATCGGGGCGCAACGAATTCAAGTTCATCCGGCATCCAGAAGAGGTGCAGCGGACGATCTATCACGAGAGCGAGGCGGATCAGACGCGCACCGTCCAGCGGGCCACGCCGCCGCCGTCCGCGACCACGGGTGCGCCCTCGACCACCACCGAACTCGAGCGCCTCGCCGACCTCCGGGCACGAGGCGTGCTCACCGAAGAGGAGTTCCAGGCGCAGAAGGCCAGGATCCTGGGTCAAGGTTGAGCTCCGGGTGACGGGCGGCCGGACGCCTGCGACCATCGGGGCATGATCGGCCCCGTCGACCACGTCTACTACTGGACCCGCGACATGGACGTTGCCGTGGCCTTCTACCGCGACGTCTTGGGGCTCACGCTCGTCCGTCGTGACGGCAACGAGTGGGCGGAGTTCGAAGCCGGACCGATCCGCCTGGCGTTGCACGGGGCCGACGAACGCGCGGGAGGCGGCGCCACCGTGGTCTTCCGGGTGGACGATCTCGACGGCACCCGCTGGCTGCTCGAGCAACGGGGTGCGTCCTTCGACGAGTTCGTCGGTGAGGTCGAGGGGTTCGCGCGGTTCGCGACGTTCCGTGATCCGGACGGCAACCCTGTGCAGATCATCGAGTACCACGGGTGAGTACCGAGCTCTGTCCGCGTTGCGGCGCTCCGCTGCCTCCCGGAGCCAACTTCTGCCCGAACTGCGGCGCACCTGTAGGCGTACCGCCGGCGTCCGAGCGCCGGGTGGTCACGGTGGTGTTCGTCGACCTCGCGGGGTCCACGGAGCTCGCCGCCCGGCTCGATCCCGAGCGCTTCCGTGAGGTGCTGGCGGCCTTCCACGGGATGGTGACCGACGAGATCACCGCACTCGGGGGCCGAGCGGAGGGTTTCATCGGCGACGCGGTGCTCGGGGTGTTCGGCGTTCCCCTGCTCCATGACGACGACGCGCTGCGCGGCGTTCGTGCTGGGCTGGAGATCGTGGACCGGGCTGAGCGGCTCGGCCCGCGCCTGGGGCTCTCGATGCCGGTCAAGGTGCGCGTGGGGGTCAACACCGGACAGGTCGCGGTGGGCACCGCGATGGACCGAAACATCGTGATCGGGGCCGAGGTCAACATCGGCGCCCGTATCCAGCAGGCGGCCGAGCCCGGCGAGGTCCTCGTCGGCGCGTCCACGAAGCAACTGGTGGGCAACGGCGTGGTCTTCGGCCAGGTGCGGTCGGTGCAGGCCAAGGGGATCGACGGAGCGATGGCCACCTGGCCGGCACTGTCGTTGGCGGGAACCCCCACCCGGCGGTCCCTGCACCTGGTGAACCGCCGCCGCGAGCTGGCGCTCCTGAGCGACACCTTCGAGCGGGCGAAGGTGCGTGAGCGCGCGCACCTGGTGACCCTCCTCGGGGAGCCGGGCATCGGCAAGACCCGCGTGGTGGAGGCGTTCCTCGGCTCGCTCGAGGACGACGTGAAGGTGCTGACCGGCCGCTCCACCCCCTTCGAAGAAGAGGTGACGTTCTGGCCGTTGGCCCAGATGGTCTACCGCGAGATCGACCGTGACCGCGGAGCGCCCGAGGACGAGGTCGCCGATCTGCTGCGGGCATTCGTCGAACAGTGGGTGGACGACGACGATGTGGATGAAGCCGCCCGGCGCCTGGCGTTGGCCCTGGGCGTCAACGAGGGGGACGGGGAGGAGGGCCGTTACCACGCCGCCGAGGTCCGGCGTGGACTGCTGTCGCTGCTGTCGGGCATCGCCTCCCGAGGGCCGGTCGTCCTGGTGTTCGAGGACCTGCACGAAGCCGATCCGCTGTTGCTGGACCTGATCGAACAGCTCGTGAAGGAGGCACGCCGCGTCCCGCTCATGGTGCTGTGCGTGGCGCGCTGGGAGTTCCTGGAGGACCGGCCCAACTGGGCGGGCGGGATCGCCGACGCCGTGACCTTGTGGGTGGAGCCGCTCACGATGGGACACGCCACGGAGCTCGCGATGGAGGCGGGTGACCTCGCCAACGACGATGCCGAACGGGTGGCTCGCCACGCGGGTGGCAACCCGTACTTCGTCGTGGAGATCGCGGGCATGCTGCGGCGTGAGGAACGAGATCTGCCGCCGAGCGGCCCGGCCGCCACCCAGCGCCTGCTGCCGTCAACCGTGCAGGCCGTGATCGCCGCCCGGATCGACCAGCTCAGCCCAGGGGCGCGCGAGCTCGTGCGCCGGGCATCGGTCTTCCCGCGGGGGCGGTTCGACCTGGACGAGCTGTCGCTGATCGTGGAGCCTCGCAAAGAGCTGCTGGCGGAGGCCGAAGACGAAGAACTGCTGGTGCCCGACGAGGACCGCCCCGGGGTGTGGCGGTTCGGCTCGGACATCCTGCGCGACGTCGCCTACGACTCGCTCGCCAAGCGCGAGCGCCAGCGTTTACACCTCCGCGTCGCCAACAAGCTGGCCTCGGACGAGCAGTTGGAGCGGTTCCCACGCACGATCGCGTTCCATCTGGAGCAGGCGGCCAGGGCATCGCTGGACCTGGACCCGCGCGACCGGGCGATCGCCGAACGGGCCGTGGATGCCCTGGCACACGCCGGGGACATCGCCCGGCGCCGGATCGAGTCCCGCTCGGCCGCAGACCTGTACGAACGCGCCCTGTCGCTGGCCGGACCCGACGAGGACTGGGGCGATCGAGAAGCCTGGATCCTGGGCGTGTTGGGCGAGGCCCGGTATTGGCTCGGGGAGTTCGATCGGGCAGAGGCGGCGCTGCACCGGGCGCTCGCGGTGGGGGGCGAGACCAGCGACCGGGTGTGCGCCCACGCCTCCCGCTTCCTGGCCGACATCACGATGACCATGCACGGCGATGTGGATCAGGCGTCGGCCTTGTTCGACCGGTCACTGGAGGCCGCGCGCAGGCTGGATGACCCGTTCGTGCTGGCCCGCACCCTCCTGATG
>DATLPI010000245.1:0-10523 GCA_035535815.1 Actinomycetota bacterium
CAGGAGTGGTTCCTGCCGCTGGGCGCTCAGCCGGGACGCAGCACCGGACACACCCACCTGGAGACGTGCGCGCCGGTCGGCGCCGTGTCGAACCAGGGCATGCGTCTGGACCTGCGGCTCCGACTGCACCTCGGCGCCAACATCCCGGCGGTCAACCCCAGCACCGTGGTGAAGATCAACGAGGTCGAGATCCGCGGACGCAACTCCTACGGCCGCGACGTGTTGGTGGACCAGTTCATCCTCGGCGGCAACCGGTCGTTCCTGACCTGCACGGCCGGGAACCTGTGTGAGACGACGATCCATTTCGACGGACGCGGCCTGGACGAAACCGGCGGGCCGTTGATAGACCTGCACGATTCCCCGCGCATCCCACGCGATGCCTTCTACCAGCACGGGTTCACGACGCTGGGCATGAACAAGCAGCTGCGGATCACCGCGTTCGGCGGCATCTTCGTCAACGGCAAACAGGTGATGCGTGCTCGCGCCGGCCTGCGTGTGCCGATCGACCTCACCACCTGCATCAAGGAACGGGGCTTCGACTGTAAGGCGCCCTGGCAGAACTACACCGACAACACCGAGGCCGTGGGCTGGTTCGGATCCGGCAAGGGCCAGCCCGGAGCGTACGGCACCGTGCTGTACGGCGAGCCCATCCCAAACGACGCGTTCGCACCGACCGACACGTGGAACATGCCGCTGATCCTTCGTTCGGACACCTGCGGTTCCTGTGACGTGAAGACCGTTCCGTTCGTGGGCTACGACATCTTCCTCGATCCCTCGTTCCACACCGGCCCGGCGACGCCGGTGGTGACGAGGAGCTTCGAGCCGAGGACGGCCGACAAGGTGGTCACCGAACCGGTGTCGTGGGCCAACCTGACGCCGGGCCTGCATCGTTTCGTGATCATCGTTCGGCAACCGGTGACCAAGGGGGACATCGGCTATCTGTCCACCAACCACGGGGTCATGGTGCTGCCGTTCGTCGTGGCTCCGGACGACGATCCGTACCCGAGCGGAACGTCGGTGTCCGAGGTGACCGCGATCCCGACGCCCGGCGTCACGGCGATCGAACGGCACGACCGACGCGAGGCGCGGCACGAGGTCAACAAGGAGGGGCGCACGCTGCGGCGCGAACACCGGCGCATGGCGAGCGCGTCCCACCTGCAACGCCACGATCGCCGCCGGGACCGCCGGAACCAGCGCCGGTCCTGAAGCGGTGCAGGCAACGACGAAGGCGCCGGCCACATGGCCGGCGCCTCCTCATGTGCGCGCCCGACGGGCTTCGATCCCGCGATCTCCTCCTTGACAGGGAGGTGAGGACGGCCGGACTCCTCTACGGGCGCATATGGGTGATGCGTGGTGCTGCGTGCCCCCAACGGGATTCGAACCCGTGCTTCCGCCTTGAAAGGGCGGCGTCCTAGGCCGCTAGACGATGGGGGCGTCAACCCGAGGCTACCGGCCTGGAAGGCAGCCGACAGAGTATAGCCACTCAACCGAGGCGGCCCAGCGGCCGAACATCAGGCATGATGCGCATCGTCTTGGAGTGGCTCGGTCTGGTGGGATCTGACCCGGCTCGTAAGGAGCCCGTAGCGGTCCCCGCGTGGGGCCCGTACGCCGCGGCAGCGTTCGTCGCCATCGCGGCGACGGTCCTGGGGGTCCTCTTGAAGGTGCTCATCGCCGCGATGGTCTGAGCGCCGCCGGAGGCTTCCCCCCGGCGGCGCTCAGCCCTCGCACCACGTCGAAGCGGTCGCCAGCTCGCACATCGGCGTCCACACCACACTCCAGCACCGATCGCACCCTTGGCCTGGGCATCATGAGCCGACGGGGCCGCATCGTTCGAACGCGGACCACCCGGCCTTCACGGTCGAGCGAGGCCACGACGATCGTGAACCGCATGCCCACCGTGTGGACCGAACGGCACCGCTCGAACAGCATCGCGTGATCGGGGGCGAGCCACGTCCGGTCGCGGAGCCCCCGGACGCGCTCGCGTCGGCGCGTCGGCACCTCGAACGTCCAGGTGCGGTTCCGCGGGCCGTCGACCAGGAGGTGGCGCATAGAACCGGACGGTATCCCGGGACACCGACACGCTAGGCCGAGGACCGGATCCAGACGCGGTAATCCTTGAACGTCGACTGGTACCGGTCGAAGCTCAGCCGGAACCTGGACCCGCTCAGGGCGAGCGAGGGTTCCGCGTTCGTGCGGTAGGGCTGCTTGGCGCTGTCGGTGACGGCGTTGGCCGAGCCCCAGCCCCCTCCGTCGTTGCTCGAGGTGACGACCACGATGTCGACCCTCGCGGCAGGGTCGAACGTGTCGCACGGGTCGGGCATCCCCCTGGCGCGGCATCCCGCGAACGCCACCATGAGGTCGCTGGATCCACTGGGCAGGACGGCGGGGCCATAGGCGCTCGCATACGTCTGCCCGTCGGCCGCAAGCGGCCACGAGACCACGGTCGACTCCGAGCCCAGGGTCACGCCGTTCCACACCCTGGTCGAGATCCCCGATGGGGTCGAGTAGGCGACGGCCACCCGGTTGGAGGCTCCGTCGCTCGCGCCGGCGGCTCCCGCGTACCGGATCCCGTTCGGCGGGCTCGTGTTCGCCAGTACTGTCGGGGTGGAGCCGGCGTCGAGGTCGTCACCGGCGGTCGCCGAGGTGAGGATCACCTGGCGACCCTGGTCGTTCGTGTACCACGTGACGGCGAGGTTCTGGCCGCTGGCGCCGAGGTCGGGGAGGCCGGACCGGCCTTCGCGAGGTCGTCCTGCATGAGCGTTCGTCGAGCCGATCGTCTTGGTCGACCAGTGCGCTCCGCCGTCGGTGCTCGTGGCCAGCCGGATGTTCCCGCTCTTGGCGTCGGTCCAGACGGCGAAGGCCCGGCCACCGGCCAGCGCCACCCGCGGGTAGTCCACCCGGCCCTTCGCGGCCGACAGCCGGATCGGTGCTCCCCAGTGCTTCCCCTGGTCGCGGCTCCGCCGGATCCAGAACACGCGACGCGCGCCGGGCTTGTAGCCCGTGACCTTGGTTTGCGTGACCCAGCCGGCGATCGCGCGGGTGCCGCGGGCGGTGATCGTGGCCCGTTCGGCCTGGACGTTCCCGGGGCTCACGCGGCGAGGGCTGCTCCACTTCAGACCCACCGCGTCGTCCCTGGCGCGCTGGACGAAGACCCCCATGCGTGGGCCGTGGTTCGTCGCGCAGGCGCCCTTCGGCGGTGGGCAGTCGCTCGCCCATGCCGACAGTACGAACCCCGCAGAGGAGGCGAGCGCCTTGCCCGGTGTCCAGCTGAAGGGGGCCGCAGCCGTCCGAGGCTCGCTCCAGGTGGTGCCCGCCGAGGCGGAGGTGGCGCCGAGTGGGACGAGCAGCGCCGACGTGATCGCGGATGCGGCGACGAACCGGTGCGCTCGGGGGGAGACCATCGCGGGCATCCTAGACCACGGTGGGTGGCTCGGTTGACCACCCCCGGGCGCGCCGGTAGCCTCGACGAACGTGACGCCCGACGCGCTCGCCCCCATCTTCTTCCTGTCCGCCGGGTTGCTCGCCGCCGCCGGAGCCGCCAAGCTCGCCCGCCCTCGTCCCACCGCTCAGGCGCTCCTCGACGTGGGATGGCCCGCCTCCGATGGGATCGCGCGCGGTGTGGGAACCGTCGAGATCGTCGTCGGTTCGCTGGCACTGCTGGTCGGCGGCGCGCTCCCGGCGCTCGCGATGGCTGGCGTCTACCTGGCCTTCGCGGGGTTCCTGGGGTTCGTGCTGCGGATGCATCCCGACGCCGGCTCCTGCGGATGTGCGGGCACGAAGGCCGTTCCTCCGAGCCGCCTGCACCTGGTACTCAACCTGATGGCTGCGCTCTCCGGGGTGGCGTTCGCGATGGTCGACGGACCCGGGTTGGTCACCTGGATCGGCGACCTGGGATCCGCGGCGTTCGTGGTCGTTCCCGGGCTGGTCCTGGCCGGGTGGCTCGTCCTGGTCGCCGTGACCGAAGCGCCGGAGGCCTGGCGCGCCTGGACCCCTCCCGCGCCCCACGAAGGACACGAGCACGAGCCGCGTGACCATCACGCCCGAGCGGAGGAAGCGCTCGCGTCGGCGGGCATCGGCCCGGGACACGCGAGCCTGTGGCCCGGCGTGGAACCGCCTCCCCGGGACGAGGTCGGATGACGGCCAAGGTCCTCAACGGCGCCATGCGCCTGGCGTCCCGTCGCGGCCCCGGCCGCGGTCGGAGGCCGGCGCGCATGGCTGCCGCGGCTGCCGCCGGCGTCGTTGCGCCGCTCGCTTACGCCAGCCGGCCCGTCACCGCCGATGCCCTGATCCGCCGGACCTGCTCGTCCTGTCCCGCGGGCAGCAAGTGCTGTGCCGGCTACACGGCGTTCTGTTGCACGCTCCCCGGTGGGTCCAACCTGGGATGTCCGCCGAACACGTTCGTCGGTGGCTGGTGGCAGTGCAACTACGGCAGCTCGGGCCTGTGCAACACGACGAACATCCGCTACTACCTCGACTGTTCGGCGAACCCGGGCACGCAGTGTCAGGGCGGGTGCCATTGCGGCAGCAACGACTGTCAGAACTTCAAGACCTGCTGTGTGGTGTTCCGCTACGGCCAGTGCAACACCCAGATCCCGTACGTGACGCCGATCATGTGCCGGCTGATCACGTGCATCATCCCGTGCCGGATCGACTGCCTGAACTGCAACTGCTCGGGCGCCGTCGACCAGTTCACCTGCACGCACAACGCGGGGTGCCTGTAGCGCATGGATGCCACCTCGGTGCTCACCGTCGTCGTCGTGATCGAAACGGTCGTGCTGGCGCTGCTCGCCGTCGTGGTGGTCTCGCTCCTTCGCAGCCACGCCGAGGTGCTTCGCCGGCTGCCGGAACCGGACGGAGACGAGTCGCACGAGCACGGCCGGACCATGGTGCGGCTCGAGCGCGGAGCGCCGGAGGCAACGGTCGACCCGAACACCACCACGGTTCCGTCCTACCTTCCGGCGCCCAGTGGCGCCGTGACGCAGGCGCACGACATCGGCGGCCGCACGCTGCAGGGCGACACGGTGGCCATCACGATGGCCACCGGGCGGCCCACGTTGGTGGCGTTCCTGTCGAGCGGGTGCCTCACCTGTCGCACGTTCTGGGACGGGCTGAGGCCGGAGGTGCGGCGACCGCTTCCCGGGCAGGCACGCCTGGTCGTGGTGGTCAAGGATCGGGAGTTCGAGAGCCCCTCGAAGCTGCTCGAACTCGCGCCCGCCGACGTGCTCGTGGTGCACTCATCGGAGGCGTGGGAGGCATACGGCATCTCGATGTCGCCGTACTTCTGCTTCGTCGACGGCACCGACGCGATGGTGCGCTCCGAAGGGGCGGCGACGTCGTGGGAGCAGGTGCGGTCGTTGCTGACCGACGCGATCGCCGACGAGGAACTCGCGCGGCGGGAAGCCGAGATGCGAACGCCATGACGGACCCAAGAACCGAGGGAGCCCGATGGAACCGTTGACGGTGGTGGGGATCGGACTGGCCGTGGTGGCCGGGCTGCGCGCCACCTGGTCGCCCTGAGGCGTGTCGATGCTGGGAAGCATCACTCCGCTCGGGGAGCGGGGCCGGGGTTCCAGGTGGTGGCTCACCGTGAGCGCCTACGTGCTGGGGTCGGTCGTTGCCGGACTCGTCACCGGCGCGGTGTTCGGATGGCTGGGGTCCGTGCTCGCCGGCGGACTCGAGATGGAGATGCGGTTCGCGCTGCTGGCGTTCGTGGTGTTGCTGGGGCTGGCGCTCGATCTGGGCGCGCTCGGCCTGCACCTGCCCACGGTGCACCGGCAGGTCGACGAGGACTGGCGTACCTCCTACCGGGGATGGGTCTGGGGTCTGGCGTTCGGCCTGCAACTCGGCACCGGCGTCGTGACGATCGTGACGAGTTCCATCGTGTACTCGACGTGGTTCGCGGCGTTCCTCACCGCCGACGTGCGGGCCGGGGCGGTCATCGGGCTGGCGTTCGGGCTCGCGAGGTCGCTCCCGGTGTTCACCGTGGCTCGGGTCCGTCGACCGGACCAGTTGCTCCGGGTGGACGGCATCCTCGGGCGGCTGGCCGCCCCGGCGCGCAAGGCAGCGCTGGCGGGGGGCGCGGCGCTGGCGGCGCTCGCGCTCGCAGGAGCGGCGCGATGGTGACGATCGCCGACCACGGCTTGTCGCTCCGCGTGCCGACGGGATGGGAAGCCCGCTTGTGGGTGCCCGACCTGCCGCCGCCCGCGATCAACCTGCCGGTGGTGCGGCTCACGAACCACGCGATGCCGGCCACCCGCAACACCTACGCCGTGGAGGAATCCGAGAAGCTCGGCCGCTCGCAGGTGGTGGTCTCCCTGGTCGAGTTCGACCCCTCGCTCGCCGACGTCGGCCTGTACGCGCCGCAAGGGGTGCCCGAGTTCGGGGCGGACGACCTCGATCCTCGCGCCCTGCAGCGGGCGCAGGAGGGGCGCGCCGGGCTCCAGCGGTTCTTCTCGGTCAACGGCCGCGCGTTCAGCCTGTACGTCATGGCGCGGCAGGGTTCGGGCCTGGAGCGAGTGGTGCGGGAACTCCATGACCTGCTGGTGACGCTCACGGTCGATCCCGCGGTCCCGCGTGAGGAGGCGTCGCCGTGAACGCATGGGGGTGGGTCGCGATGGGGTTGCTGGCGGCCGTCGTCCTGTGGCTCGCGTTCGCGCTGGCCGGCGCCGTGCGGGAGCTGGCGGCCCTCCGTGGTCGGGTGGAAGCGCTCGAGGACGAGACCGGTCCGGTGCACCTCGCCGATGGGTTGCCCGTCGGCGCGGCCGCTCCGTCGTGGCAGTTGGCTTCGCGCGACGGCGCGGCGGTGTCGTCCTCCGCGATGCGGGGGAAACGGCACCTCGTGCTGTTCGCCGACGCCGAATGCCGGGCCTGCGATGCGCTGGTGCCCGAGGTGATCGAGGCCGCGGCGAGCGACCGTCTGGTCCCGGTCGCGATCGTGGGCCGAGGGACGGCGAGCGCGACGCCAGCAGCGTGGGTGCCCGTCGACGGCCGGGTGATCGTGGGGGTCGAACAGGGCGTCGAGGTCTCCGAGGCGTTCCGCACCGAGGTGAGTCCGCACGCCTTCGTGGTCGACGAGGGTGGGTTCGTCGCCGCGCAGGGCGGGCCCCTCACGTTGGACGACGTGCGGGCGCTTATCGCCGACGCCGATGGTCTACGGATCGTGACGGGGGCGGCCGATGGCTGACCGGTCGGTCCGGCGGACGCCGCTCACCCGTCGCGGGTTCATCACGCGAGCGGCGGGCGCGGCCCTGGCCGGGTTCTCCGTGGTGGCCGGGGCAGGCGGAGGCCGGGCGTCCGCCCATGTGAAGCCGCCGCCCTGCCGTGTGCGATGCGAGCCGATCAGCAAGGGTGGGTGTGCGTGCGGCGGCCACTTCTATCGCTGCTCGGGGTGTGGGAGTTCGTTCCACGCCTGCATCGAACGCGACCGCTTCGGGTGGTTCTGCCTTCGTCGCAAGTGCTGAGGCGCGCTTCACCGAGGAACGCCATATCGCGTCTGATATGCGATCGGGGTCAGCGACCGAGGAGTGGTTCCATATGTCGGAATCGGGATGCCCGGTCGCACGCGCGGACATCCGCCTGAGTGGGCCCGGCAGGATTCGAACCTGCGACACGAGGGTTAAAAGCCCCCTGCTCTAACCAGGCTGAGCTACGGGCCCGACGGCTCCGAGGGATTCTACGAACCCTCAGCCCGGGTAGCGGTTCGTGATCGGCATCCGCCGGTCTCGCCCGAACGCCTTCGGCGTGATCTTCACGCCCGGCGCCGCCTGGCGGCGTTTGTACTCGTTGCGGTCGATCATCGCCACCACTCGCTCCACGATCGAGCGTTCGAATCCGCCTCCGACCATGTCATCCACCCCCATGTCGAACTCCACGTAGGCCTCGATGATCGGATCCAAGACTTCGTAGGCCGGCAGTGAGTCGGTGTCCTTCTGGCCGGGCCGGAGTTCGGCGCTCGGTGGTTTCGAGATCGTGCGCACGGGGATGGGCGGCGGATCACCCGGCTGAGCGTTCCGCCAATCGGCCAGCTCATACACCAGCGTCTTGGGCACGTCCTTGATCGGCGCGAACCCCCCCGCCATGTCGCCGTACAGCGTCGAGTAGCCAACCGCGTATTCGCTCTTGTTGCCGGTCGCCAGCACCATCGAGCCGAACTTGTTGGACAGCGCCATCAACAGGTTGCCGCGGATGCGCGCCTGCAGGTTCTCCTCGGTGACGTCCTCGGGTTTGCCGGCGAAGAGCTCGGCCAGCGAATGACGGTAGGCGTCGAACACCGGCGTGATCGGCACCGTGTCGATGCGGATACCCAGCGCCGCAGCGCACGCTTCGGCGTCCTCGAGGCTCTCCGGCGAGGAGAACGGTGACGGCATCGCCAGCGCCCGCACGGCATCGGCGCCGAGGGCGTCGACGGCCAGGGTCGCGGTCAACGCCGAGTCGATCCCGCCCGACAGCCCGACCACCACCTCGCCGAACCCGTTCTTGCGCACGTAGTCGCCCAGCCCCACCACGAGCGCGCCGTAGACCTCCGCCGCGCCCTGTGGCCAAGGGGGCCGAACGTCGGCGAACGACGCTTCGCCGGTCAGATCCACGATCAGCAGGTCCTCAGCGAACATCGAGGCGCGATGACGGACCGCACCGTCGGGTGCCACCACCATCGAGCCGCCGTCGAACACCAGCTCGTCCTGGCCTCCGGCGGCGTTCACGTAGATGATCGATGCGCCCGTCTGACGCGCACGGTCGCGGAGGATGTCGGCGCGCTCCTCGGTCTTGCCGCGGTGGTACGGCGAGCCGTTGATGTTCACGATCAGCGGCACGCCCGCCAGCCGGGCGAACGGCAGCCCGTCGTGCCAGGCGTCCTCGCACACGGTGATCCCGCATGGTTGGCCGCCCACCTCCACGGTGGTCACATCCGTTCCGGGCTCGAAGTAGCGCTGTTCGTCGAACACGCCGAAGTTCGGGAGCTGGATCTTGTGGTAGCGAGCGGCGATCCCGCCCCCGGACAGCAACGCTGCGGCGTTGTGGATCCCGGCTTCGCTGCGGTCGACGAAACCGGCGATCACCTGGCACCCGCTCGCGGTCTTGCCGGCCAGCGCCTGCAGGGCATCCAGGTTCTCCTGGACGAACTCTCCACGCAGGACGAGGTCCTCCGGGGGATACCCCGTGATGGCGAGTTCCGGGAACACCACGAGGTCGGCCCCGGCTTCGGTGGCGCGCGCCGCCGCGTCGGCCATGCGCGCGACGTTGCCGGCGAGATCACCGACCGTGAGGTTCAGTTGACCGAGCGCGATCCGAGCCATGGCGGAAGCCTACGGCAGCGCGATGTGAACGAAGCGCGTACTTCTACTCGGTGCCGCCGATGTCGACGTTGTAGGCCTCCCAGACGAGGTCGGCGCCCTTCTGGCGGTGACGGATCACCGTGCCGATCAATCGCTGGAGATCATCACGGGCGTCGTCCAACGGCCAGCTCGGCGAGCCGATCTCGGCCTTCTCGAGCCGTTCGACCATGACGCCGATCTTCTCGCCGATCTCGGGATGCTCGTCCTTCAGCCGGCGCACCGTGCCGTCCAGACGCGGCGCCCGCATGATGATCTCCTCGTAGAGCCCGCCGGGCTTCTCGGTGACCAGCACATGCTGCTCGAACGCGTCCCGGACCCCGACCATCTCCTTGGAGACCAGGTCGGTCCATGCCGGGATGCGGGCGGCGGCCGGCGAGGAGATCGCGATCTCCAGGTGTACGAGGGCATCGTGCAGGGTGGCGCGCCGTTGGCGCGCCTCGGACAGTGCAGGGGTCAACGCATCATCGGAAGCCATGCGCGCACGGTAGCCGAGGGGTTCGCTCAAGAGCAAATCCCGGGTTGGCCGGGACCGAGCCCGTGAACTGGACGCTCCGGCGCTTCCCTCCTGAACGCACGAACCGGTCCGGGTTCCCGCCCGTACTACGGTGGTCACGTCGGATCCGCAGAGGGAGGGCCCTATGTCGAGTGTTGTCGGTCGCCGGGCACGCATCGTCGCGTGCGCGGCCATGGTCATGGTGCTGGCCACGGCGCTGCCGGCCGCGGCCGTCACGGTCGTGCGCGGAGACGGGAGCCGCTGGCGTCCAGCGACCGTATCCATCGCTCGCGGTGGTGCGGTGAAGTGGAGCGCGGTGTTCCGGTCCCACGTCGTGAAGGCCTACGGGGGGAACTGGAGCTACCGCCGGTCGATCGCGCAGGGCGATTCTGTCCGCCGGGTCTTCAACAGCTCGGGGACCTACCGGTTCTACTGCACGATCCACGGCTCCGTGGCCGGTGGGAACTGCACCGGGATGTGCGGCAAGGTCCTGGTGAGCTGACGCCCGTTCGGACGTCGATCCACCCTCCTGCCGGCCTCCTGGTTGGTGGTGAGCCGCCCACGCCGTAACGTCACGGTGTGTCCACGACGGTAGGTCTGGATGCGGTCTCTGAGGTCGGGGTTGACGCGTTCGCTCCGTACGTCCCCCGGATCCTCATGCGTCAGCTCGCGCAGGCGCCGGACGAGCCCGCGTGGAC